>JAAYOZ010000202.1 GCA_012520115.1 Clostridiales bacterium
CCTATCATGCAGCCGACAGCCCTGTGCCTGCCGACGATGTCTGCCAAGATATCAAGGCACATGCCGTTCTGCATGGATACCACAATGGCGTCGTCCTTAATATAGTCAAGCATTGTCCTTGCAATATCGGGCATTGCGTAAGCCTTAGTTGCAATAATGCAGATGTCGTAATCCCTCTGGTCAACAGCCTCAATGCTCGGATAGGCGTTTATCTTGACCTTATGCTCGCCCTTTGAGCCCTTGAGATAAAGTCCTTCGTTCTTAATCTTCTCCGCTGCTTCCACACTGCGGCAGACAATGTCCAGATCAAAGCCGTTTACCTTTGCGAGTGCTGCAACGGTTGCGCCTATTGCGCCGGCGCCGACTAAAATGGTCTTCATTTTATTTCCTCCCTATTGTTTTTTACCCTTTAATATTAGCAATAATGACCATATTCAACATACGCATAAAAAATTATATATGAACTATAAACAAGTGTCAATGTTTTACATTCACTTATCTGCACAAATGATAGGCTTCGACCGATTATGCGTAAAATCAACATTACTGACAAAAACAGCTCCAGATTTCATATTTTTTAATTGAAAAGTATGAATAATTATGTTACAATTCAATTCGATACTTTTTTAAGTAATTGACGATGAACTTGATGGGAGGCTTCAGGATTTTGAAAGTTTACAACGCAAAAGACATTCGCAACATTGCCATAGCCGGTCACGGCAGTAGAGGTAAAACAACTCTTGCAGAAGCAATGCTTTATATAGCAGGTGCTACGGACAGGCTCGGTAAAGTTACCGAAGGCAACACCGTAATGGATTATGACGCAGAAGAAAAAAGACGCAAGACCTCTGTCAGCGCAGCAGTCGCTCCGCTGGAGTGGAAAAACAGGAAGGTTAACCTAATAGACACTCCCGGTCTGTTTGACTTTGAAGGCGCAGTTCGTGAGGGTATGAGAGCCGCAGAAAGCGTACTCATCGTTCTTGCCGCAGGCGCAGGCTATGACGTAGGTGCTGAAAAGGCTTTTGATGCAGCGTCAGCAAGGAAAATTGCTAAGATGTTCGCAGTTACAAGGTGCGACGCCGAGCACTCCGATTTCTCTAAGACCCTTGAGGAATTAAAGGCAGAGCTTGGCACCGCCGTTTGCCCGGTCATTGTTCCCTATTATGAGGGCGGCGCAGTCAAGGCTTATGTAAACCTTGCAACGGGCAAGGCTCATGAATATAAGAACGGCAAGGCAAGTGAGGTTGCCTTCCCGTCCGACGCAGCTATCAGCGAAATGCTCGATGTATTTAACGAGGCTGTTGCTACCGCCGACGACGAGCTTATGGAAAAGTTCTTTGAGGGCGAGAGCTTTACCCCCGAAGAGATTGCACGCGGACTTTCCGCAGGTATCGCTTCCGGCGCAATCTACCCGGTATTCGCATGCTCGGGCCTTACCACCGACGGCGTAGACATGCTGCTTGACGCTCTGGCAGACTTTGCACCGAGTGCCGCAGAATTTGCCGGCGAAATCGCTACCGACGCCGCAGGCAACGAAAAGGAAATAGCCTGCGACGAGAACGGTCCCCTTGCGGCAGTCTGCTTTAAGACCGTTGCCGACCCCTTTGTCGGCAAGATGTCATTCATCAAGGTTGTATCCGGCAAGCTGACCACTGAAGCTCCCGCATACAACGCAAGAACAGGCGAAAGTGAAAGAATCGGCAAGCTGCTCTCTGTTAAGGGCGGCAAGCAGGAGGATATTTCAGCTCTTCCCGCCGGCGACATCGGCGTTGTCACAAAGCTCTCCGGCGTTATGACCGGCGACACAATCTGCTCACCGAAGGATGTTCTGCATCTTAAGGGCGTTGACTTCCCGAGACCCTGCCTTTCAATGGCCATTAAGGTCGTTAAGAAGGGCGAGGAGGACAAGGTTGCCGCAGGCCTTAAGAAGCTCATGGAGGAGGATCCCTCAATCGAGTTCAAGACCAACGATGAGACAAGGCAGCAGATTCTCTCCGGTCTCGGCGAGCAGCATCTTGACGTAATAGTCACAAAGCTGCAGCAGAAGTTCGGCGTTGCGGTCGAGCTTGAGATACCGAGAGTTGCTTACAGAGAGACCATCCGCAAGAAGGTCGAGGTTCAGGGCAGACACAAGAAGCAGTCCGGCGGACACGGCCAGTTCGGCGACGTATATATCAGATTCGAGCCGTGGGATACCGAGGACCTTGTATTTGCCGAGGAAGTCGTCGGCGGCGCTGTTCCGAAGCAGTACTTCCCCGCTGTTGAAAAGGGTCTGAGGGAGTGCGTTGTTAAGGGCTTCATCGCAGGCTATCCGATGGTCGGCGTAAAGGCAACACTTTACTTCGGCTCTTATCACCCGGTTGACTCCTCTGAAATGGCATTCAAGATTGCCGCTTCAATAGCCTTCAAGAACGCCATTCCGCAGGCTTCTCCCGCCATCCTTGAGCCTATCGGCACACTCAAGGCCTATATGCCCGATGAGAACTTAGGCGACATCATGGGCGACATCACAAAGCGTCGAGGCAGAGTGCTTGGCATGGGTCCTGCCGAAAAGCCGAAGATGCAGGAGCTTGTAGCTGAGGTTCCGATGGCCGAGATGGGCGACTTCTCCACAACACTGCGCTCCGTAACTCAGGGCAGAGGCACATTCTCGCTTGAGTTTGCAAGGTATGAGGAGGCCCCCGCTAATGTCGCCGAAAAGGTTATTGCAGAGGCCAAGAAGCTTCAGGAGGAAGAAGAGGAGAAATAATTCCGCTTCTGATATTAAATATTACAAGAGCCTTATCCCGGATAAGGCTCTTTTCCTTTAGTTAGGCTAAATGCAAATAAAAGTCACAATATACATAAATGTTGTCACAATTATAAAAAATGTTCAAAGATTATTTACACACCTTCATAATCACCACAAACGAAAGCGTTTATTATATAGACAAGGAACTCCAATTCCTTTTCATTTTATTTTCTCTTCCCAAAGTAGTGCCCCGGAAATATCCGGGGCATTATTTTTCATTTAAAAGCAAAAATGACTTGCCGCTAATGCTTGTTTTCGCTTTGCGGTTGATATAATATATCTGGTAAAGGCAGTTTTTTGGAGGAAGTATGGATTCTCTTAAAGTGATAGCCCGAATAAAGAGTGATTTTCCCGCTAAGTTCGGCATACCCCGCCAGAGCGGTATTGTGGAAGAGTGCGGGGGAACGATTATTTTCGAGCCGGAATACAGAAACCCCGATGCGCTCAGGGGGCTTGAGGGCTTTTCGCATATCTGGCTTTTGTGGGGCTTTTCCGAGGCTGAGGTTGACGGCTGGTCGCCGACGGTAAGACCGCCTAAGCTCGGCGGAAACAAGCGCATGGGCGTTTTTGCGACCCGCTCCCCTTTCCGTCCTAATTCAATCGGGCTTTCCTGCGTTAAACTAAAGAAAATCGAGCTGCACACGCCTTCAGGGCCGCAGATTCATGTTCTGGGCGCCGATTTGCTGGATGGCACGCCCATTTATGATATTAAGCCCTATCTGCCCTTTACGGACTGCCGGCCGGAGGCGACAGGCGGCTTTGCTGAAAGTATTGACGCAGAGCCTTTACAGGTAGTAATTCCGTATAATCTGATTTTGTCTTTGCCTCAGGATACGGTGGTTGCTTTGAGAAAAGTATTGGAGCAGGACCCCCGCCCGTCATACCAGAACGACCCTGAAAGGGTCTACGGTATGGAGTTCAGGGAGTATGAAGTTAAGTTTTCGGTAATTGAAGGCACTTTAACGGTGCTCGATATTCAAAAGAGATAAAACCGCAGAGAACTCTCTGCGGTTTTGCTTTTAAAAGGTCGAGCCTTGTGAAAAGCCTTGCCCGTCGGACAGCTTGTTTACATAGGCCTGCATTTCCTGCTTTGAGGAGACCTGCTTGGCTCCGCTTATGAAGGCCTGCTGCTCTGCAGGCGAAAGGCTTGCGAATCTTGCCATGGCATTCATGTCCTTA
>JAAYOZ010000203.1 GCA_012520115.1 Clostridiales bacterium
ATGCCGAATGGCAGGAAGCCTTTAAGTTCAACTTCGTATATGAATACAGCGACAGCGTGCCGAAGGAATATATGATTTCTCAGTCGCTGCCCGCAGACAGCGTTGTAAAGGTACCTGCCGAAATTACATTAAAGGTAAGCCTCGGCAGCCGTGATTAAACACATTATCGAAGATTAAAAATGTCACGATAGATTCCGAGAGTTAAGGTTTCTATCGTGTTTTTTTAGTACTATTGAAATCAACCCTGCGGGTCACGCAGGGTTGAAAGCATTAAAACTTAAGTGGTATGTTTCCTCAAATGCCGGAAAAAGTATACTATCCAGCCTATATAGACAACTGCAGATAAAATTTCCTGCATTACTATTTGTTTATTGCTTGTTTCCTTGTGGCTATCAGCCATGAAGGTAATATAATTAACGCCAATAGCGGAACAAGGAGATAAGTTCCAAACCCGATTGAATCGTCATGCCCTATCACTGCCGGTTCGATTAAGATTAACAATGAAAACAGTGAGTAAGCACAGGCGACAAACGACAAAAAGCATAAGAGCTTCTTCATACAAGCACCCATTAATTTATCAAGGTGTTGCTCTGATTACGGCATACAATAAACAATATTAATGCATGAAGAACTTTACGACATCGAGATTATGCTTTTTGCAGGGATGATACCTGTACGGGAAGTCAAGCCAGTTGCCCTTCTGCATTATTGTTTTGCTGTGTGAGAAGGTGTCGAAGCTCGCCTTGCCGTGATATTGTCCCATGCCGCTGTCCCCTACGCCACCGAAGCCTGCGTTGGATGTGCTGATGTGAATCACAGTGTCATTGATAGTGCCGCCGCCGAAAGAAACATTATCTATAAAGTACTTCTGCTCGGCCCTTGATTCAGAGAAGCAGTAAAGTGCAAGGGGCTTCGGGCGCTTCTTTATATATGCTGCGGCTGATTCGAGGGTCGTGTAGGAAATTATGGGCAGAATCGGTCCGAAAATCTCACCGCTCATTACGGGTGAATCCTCGGCAGGTTCATCGAGTAGTGTGGGCTCGATTGACAGCTTATCTTTATTAAAGCCTCCGCCGTGGATTACGCTCTCCCCTTCTATGAGTTTGAGCAGCCTGTTGAAGTGCTTTTCGTTAATGATTTTCGGGTAATCGCTGAAAGTCAGCGGGTCGGCGGTAAACTGCTTTGCAATGAATTTCTTTAACTCATTGACAAAGGCATCCTTGACCTTTTCGGAAACGAGTATATAGTCAGGTGCAATGCAGGTCTGGCCGGCGTTTAAGAACTTGCCCCAGACAATTCTCTTTGCGGCAAGCTTTAGGCTTGCAGTATCCGTGACGATGCAGGGGCTTTTGCCGCCGAGCTCAAGGGTTACGGGCGTGAGGTTCTTAGCTGCTGCGGTCATTACGCTCTTGCCGACTTCAACACTGCCGGTGAAGAAAATATAGTCGAACTTTTCTTCGAGTAACGCTTCGGAGGCACCCGCCTCGCCCTCAATAACCGTGACGTAATCCGGGTCAAAGGTTTCTTTTACTATTTTAGCGATGATTTTTGAGCAATTCGGAGCATACTGCGAAGTCTTGATTACTGCACAGTTGCCCGCTGCAATAGCGCCGATAAGCGGTGCAAAAGACAACTGCAAGGGATAGTTCCATGGAGAAATAATCAGCACTGAGCCGTAGGGTTCTTTATAAATAACCGTGGTTGACGGAAAGTGAATCAGGGGTGCGAGCACTCTCTTAGGTGCGGCGAGCCTTAATACATTGTTAATCATATAGCCCAGTTCCTGCAGCAAAAAGCCCACTTCGGTGGTATAAGCTTCAAGGGGCGCCTTGTTCAGATCAAGCCTGAGAGCTTTGTTTATGGCCTGTTCATTGAGCTTTATCGCACGTTTGAGAAGCTGAAGCTGCTTTTTTCTGAAAAACGGGTCACGGGTTTTTCCCGAATCAAAAAAAGCTCTTTGCCTTTGCAGAATTTCTGCGTACTTTCCCATTTACAATTCCTCCAATTTCTTTTCATTTTGTTAATTATTATATCATAAAATAAACAAAAAATAAAGCCCGCACTTGCATACATTTTCCCGTTAAGTAACAATTAGGAGATGTAAGCAGTGCGGGCAAGTTTTAGCGCTCTTCCCTGTAATAATTAATGCCGCATGAAGCAGGCTGGGCGTTTTCTCTGCTCTTTCTTATTGAGGTTACGATAAGAACGATAGTTGTAAGCAGGAACGGGAGCATCTGATAAAAGGCAGTCGGAATTACGATTATGCTTGAGGGCACATAATATCTCAGCGAGCTGAACATACCGAAAACCAGTGAGCCGGCTATCGCCTTCGCAGGATTCCAGCTTGAGAAGATGACCAGTGCCACGGCAATCCAGCCATAGCCGTTGACAACGCCTGAATCCTGCCAGCTACCGTTGACAAGGATAAGGGACATATATGCTCCACCGATACCGCAGATTCCGCCGCCGATAATGATATTGATATATTTCATCAGATTAACATTAATTCCGGATGCGTCGGCGGCTGCGGGGTTTTCGCCGATAGCCCTTAAATTAAGGCCTATCTTTGTCTTTCTCAAATAGAAATACATCACAACGGCGATAGCAACGCCGATATAAACATAAGGATTCAAACCGAACAGGATTTTGCCGATATAAGGAATGTCGGAAAGGCCGGGGATATGAATTGCGGAAATCTTTGCGTTGAACAAATCCGAGGTTTTAGGCGCACCGCCTGCGGAAGCAATCATTGCCTTGCCGAAAACCAGCGAAAGGCCTATTCCGAAGGTGGTAAGGGTAAGACCGGTTACATTCTGATTTGCCTTCAGCGTTACCGTAAGGAAGGCATATATCAAAGCTCCGATAGCTGCGAGTCCGAAGGAGGCAAGCAGGGAGAAAAGGAAGCTCTCGGTCTTATATGCGGCGTAGAAGCCTGCAAAGGCGCCGAGCCACATCATACCCTCAACGCCGAGGTTCATATTTCCGACCTTTTCGGAAAGGATTTCACCGATTGTGCCGAAAAGAAGCGGTGTTGAAGCAATTATGGAAGCATAAAGAAAATTAAAGAAGGTTTCCATTATTTTGCCCCCTTTCTGCTCTTCTTAAATACAAGAGAATATCTGACGAAGAACTCGCTGCCAAGGAAGCAGAACAGGATTATTCCCTGCAAAACATCAGCTGCATAGGAGGATATTCCCATATTCATCTGCATTACCGTGCTGCCCTTCTGAAGTATGCTGAACAGGGCGGACACGACGGGTATGATAAACGGATTAAGCTGCGAAAGCCATGCAACGGTAATTGCCGAAAAGCCTACGCCGCCGCCGATTGCGTCTGTAAGCGTATGGTTGCTCGAAACCTTAATCATACCGACAATACCGCATATTGTACCGCTTATAATCATTGTTTTGATAATGATTTTTCTGATATTCATGCCCGCATATCTTGCGGTTGCCTGACTTTCACCGACCACGCTGACCTCATATCCGCTTTTTGTCTGATACAGATAGAAGTAAACAAATAAAACTATTATAATTACGGCAATCCAGCCTATATTCTGTCTGTTGATTTCATAGAGATAGGTGTTCTTATCGAGCTTGCCTATGCTTGCAAAGCCGGGCGTCCTCTGCCACGGGCCTGCAATAAGGTATTTCACGATATAAATAGCAATATAGTTAAGCATAAGGGTAAACAGGGTCTCATTGGTGCCGAACTTAACCTTAAACAGTGCGGGGATTAAGGCCATAATAGCACCGCCCACAGCGCCTGCTATAAGCATTACAAGAAGCATTAAGGGTCTCGGCATCTGCGGGAAATTCAGGGCAAAATATGTTGCAAATACGCCGCCCATGATTATCTGACCCTCGCCGCCGATGTTCCAGAACTTCATCTTAAAGGCACAGGAAAGTCCCAATGCGGTAATTGAAAGGGGAACAAATAAATCTATGGTAGAGCGGATTGATGACAGGGGATCTCTTGCGGAGCCTACAAGGGCGCCCTTTATTATCGAAGCATAGGCTGTAAAGGGATTAAAGCCCATAGCCCATATAAACAGACCGCCTGCAACAATGGAAAGCACGAAGGCGCCTGCACGCATTAAAACAGGAATAAGCTTGCTGTTGTATTCACGCTTAACAACTCTCACAAGCGGCTCTCTGCCTGCGCTTATTCTTGAATTATCGGACATCCTCGGCACCTCCCTCTTTTTCAACGCTCTTGCCCATCATCATAAGGCCTATATCCTCTTTTGTGACCTTTCTCGGGTCAACAATGCCCATAACCTCTCCGTGGCACAAAACCAGAACCCTGTCGCACAGCTCGAGAATAACATCCAGGTCCTCACCAATATAAAGCACGGCGACACCCTTTGATTTCTGCTCATTTAAAAGGTTATATATCGTATACGAGGAGTTAATATCAAGACCTCTTACTGGATAGGCGGTTATAAGAATATTGGGATTGCTTTCAATCTCTCTGCCTATAAGCACCTTCTGAACATTACCGCCGGACAGCCTGCTGACGGGAGTTTTAATGCTCGGAGTGACGATTTCAAGCCGTTTTACAAGCTTTTCCGCCAAGGCCTTTGAGGGCTTTCTGTTTATTATAAGACTCCTGCTCTTTTTATACGACTTTAACAGCATATTGTCGGCTATGTCCATTGAGGCGACAAGGCCCATACCAAGCCTGTCCTCCGGGATAAAGCTCATCGAAATGCCGAGGTCGATAATCTCTGCGGGGGATTTACCGATTATGTTCTCACCCTTATACAGAATCTCGCCGCTTTCGGCAGGCATAAGGCCGGCAATGGTCTCGCAAAGCTCCCTCTGACCGCTTCCCGCAACACCGGCAACGCCGAGGATTTCCCCGCCGTAAAGCTCAAAGGATACATCCTTAATCGCCAGTACGTCCTCTTCGTTCTTGACACAAAGCTTATTGACGGAAAACATTGATTTGCTTTTTACCGTTTCAGGCCTGTCAATTTTAAGCTCAACAGGTCTGCCGACCATAAGCTCAGTGAGCTTTCTGATATCCGTTGATTTCGTTTCAACGGTATCGACCGTTTCGCCCTTCCTGAGTACGGTTACACGGTCGCTGATTGCCATAACCTCGTTCAGCTTATGAGTTATGATGACAATAGCACAGCCGTCCCTGCGCATATTGTCAAGGACTTTAAACAGCTTTTCAGTTTCCTGAGGGGTCAGAACAGCCGTAGGCTCATCAAGAATAAGAATACGGGCGCCTCTGAATAATACCTTTATGATTTCAACCGTCTGCTTTTCGCTGACAGACATATCATAAACCTTTTTATTCGGGTCAATTGAAAAGCCGAAGCCGTCGGCTATGCTCTTAATCTTTTCGGCTGCCTGTTTTGTGCTTCCTTTGAAGCCTTCGGTGCCCATAATAATGTTTTCGGTTGCGGTGAACACATCCACAAGCTTAAAGTGCTGGTGAATCATACCGATTTTAAGCTTAAATGAATCCTTGGGCGAGTTTATAACGGTGTGCTTACCGTCAATCCAGATCTCGCCGCTGTCGGGATGATATATGCCC
>JAAYOZ010000030.1 GCA_012520115.1 Clostridiales bacterium
ATCGTATACGGTGAGCTCAATATCTACGGAAAGATTACGATGATTGGCGGTTCACCTCCGGCAACCACGGCGAACGGCGTTATCAGGAATGCGGTTACCCTTCCCGGCAGCGTACCCGGCCAGTACACCGTATTCAGGATGATTTACGACCCGATTCTTATGTACTATGAAGAGGAAGAGGTCGGCGCACAGACTACATATCTTATTGAGGCCGGCGACGAGTTTGCCTTCAAGGTAAACATGGTTCAGCCCCAGCATGACCCCGTAACCTTCCCCGTAAAGGCAAACGGAATAACCGTTTACAATGAGGCCGGCTATTTCAAGGTATTAGGCATTGTTGACCCAATAGTCTTTACATTTGGCGACCCGCAGATAAAGGTATTCAGGATTAGGCTTCCCAAGGCTAAAGGTTACATTGTTGCCGCAAGAGGCATGGCAGGCGTACCCGACAGCGAAGTAACGGATGTCGTAGAACTTAAGTACGGCGAGGATCTGGAGTTCACCCTCCGTATAAACGAAAACTATGACAAGTCAAAGAACATCAAAGTTTATGTAAACGATGTTGAGGTTACTGCCGACGCATACGGCTATTACAGGGTTCCCGGCATCGGAACGGACGGCAAATCATCATATGAAATCAACGTTATGGGCGTCGTTTCCAACCAGATGACCGACACTCTTAAGGCAGTTATTGATTTGTTCAAGAGTCTGTATGAGGCCTTCCAGGGCATCTTCGAGGCCTTCAGAGAAATCTTCGACGGCTTTGGCGGAATCTTCCCCACCACTACGACAACAGAGCCCACAAGCGTATAAAATCCGATTTTCTTAAATTTAAGCAGGGAGCCAAAAGCTTCCTGCTTTTTCCTTAATTTAACTATTATAATAGCCCGCAAAAATCATAATCTATAAGTGCGGATGATGTTTAAAAAAACAAAATTGCGTTTGCGATACATCCGCAGCCGTTCATAGCAGAAATGCTATGGGCGGTGTTTTTTTACAAGCAATATGGGTCAATCAAAAAAATGTATCAAAATGTAGTATATAAGAGGCTATATTGTTGATTTTGAGTGTAGTAAGTGATAATATAGATTTAATATATTATTGCCAAAATTTCGAGTATGAGACTTGTACGTCTTGAAGTTTGGCAAATAGAGGTTTATAATATTGATGTTTTATTAACAATTCAAACGTATCGGGAGCTTACTTATGATTTACGATGTAGCGGTTATCGGAGCAGGTATTATCGGAGCCTTGACGGCAAGGGAGCTTGCGAGATACAAGCTTAACGCTGTCTTGATAGAAAAATGCAATGATGTGGCAATGGGCACCACAAAGGCAAACAGCGCAATTGTCCATGCGGGCTTTGACGCCGCACCCGGCTCAAACAAGGCGATTTTCAACGTTAAGGGCGCAGAGCTTATGCCCTCAGTCACCGCAGAGCTGGGCGTGCCTTACAGCAATAACGGCTCTCTGGTCGTGGCTTTTTCCGAGGATGAAATGCCCGAGCTTGAAAACCTCCTGAAAAGAGGCATAGAGAACGGCGTTAAGGAGCTTCGCATTCTGTCGGCAGAGGAGCTTTTTGAGCTTGAGCCGAATATTTCAAAGCAGGCGGTAGCCGCCCTTCATGCGCCGACGGCAGGCATTGTCTGCCCCTATGAATTTGCAATCGCAGCTACGGAAAACGCAGTCTCAAACGGCATCGAGTTTATGCGTAATTGCGAGGTTCAGGCCGTCGAAAAGGCTGAAGACTGCTCGGTGCTTAAAACCACACAGGGCGATATAAAGGCAAGGGTAGTAGTTAACGCAGCGGGCGTTTTTGCGGATGATATCGCAAGAATGTTCGGCGACGACGGGATATCAATAATCGCAAGAAAGGGCGAGTACTACCTCTTTGACAAGGCCAAGGGTCATGTGGTGTTCCACACCGTGTTCCAGTGCCCCACGCCCATGGGCAAGGGCGTTCTGGTCACACCCACGGTGGACGGCAACCTGCTTATCGGCCCCACAGCCCTCGATATCGAGGACAAGAACGACACTTCCACGACCTATCCGGGTCTTATGGATGTTCTTAATAAAGCTCATAAATCGGTACCCGAGATCATTAATACAAGGGATGTTATCACCGCATTCTCAGGCCTTAGGGCGCATTCAAAGACACACGATTTTATAATCGGCTTCAGCGAAAAGGCGCCCTCACTCTATAATCTTGCGGGAATCGAATCCCCGGGACTCAGCGCCGCTCCTGCTATCGCTGTCCATGCGGCAGAGGAAATAGTGAAAAAGCTCGGCATCAGCGACTTGAATGAGAGCTTTAACCCGGTTCGTGAGCGTCCCATAAGGTTCAGATACCTTGACGACGAGGAAATGGCGGAGCTTATTAAGAAGGACCCCCGCTACGGTCACATAATCTGCCGCTGCGAGACCATCACGGAGGGCGAAATCGTAGAGGCGATACATGCCCCGGCGGGCGCAAGGGACATTGACGGCGTCAAGAGAAGGACGAGAGCCGGCATGGGTCGCTGTCAGGGCGGCTTCTGCTCCTCAAAGGTACTCGAAATCCTCTCAAGGGAACTTAATATTCCCTATGAGGAAGTCACCAAAGCGGGCGGAGAATCAAGAATACTATTCGGCAGGACGAAGTGAGGCAGAATTATGATAAATTATGATTTAGCTGTTATTGGCGGAGGCCCTGCTGGCATGGCCGCCGCATTAAAGGCAAGGGAGCTGGGCGTTGAAAAAATTATAATACTCGAACGCTCCGAAACCCTCGGCGGCATTCTGGAGCAGTGCATCCATACGGGCTTCGGACTGCACTACTTTAAAGAGGAGCTTTCAGGCCCCGAATATGCAGGCCGCTTTATCGAGCAGATAAGGCAGTCGGACATCGATGTTAAAACCAATACAATGGTTATAGACATCGACAGCGACAAGGTTGTGACCGCTGTCGGCCCCGATGAGGGACTGTTGAAGATACAGGCAAAGGCCATTATTCTTGCAATGGGCTGCCGTGAGCGCCCCAGAGGCGCACTGTCCATACCCGGTCACCGCCCCGCAGGAGTCATGACCGCCGGTACTGCCCAGAAATATGTCAACATAGACGGATATATGCCCGGCAGGAAAATCGTCATACTCGGCTCAGGCGACATCGGCCTTATCATGGCACGCCGCATGACTCTGGAGGGCGCAGAGGTAAAAATGGTCTGCGAGCTTATGCCCTATTCAGGCGGCCTTGCAAGGAACATCGTACAGTGCCTTGATGACTACGGCATACCGCTCAAGCTCAGCTGTACGGTTGTTGACATCCACGGCCGTGAGCGTGTCGAGGGCGTGACTATCGCAAAGGTAGACGAGAATTTAAGACCCATAAAGGGGACAGAGGAATACGTGGAGTGCGACACCCTGCTGCTGTCTGTCGGCCTTATCCCCGAGAACGAGCTTTCAAAGTCTGCGGGAATCGAACTCAACTGCATCACCGGCGGCCCCGATGTTGACGAGATGAGGGAGACCTCCCAGAGAGGCGTATTCGCCTGCGGAAACGTGCTTCAGGTTCACGACCTTGTGGACTATGTTACCTTAGAAGCTCAGATTGCGGCAGAAGGTGCAGCCGAATATATTAAGAGCGGCGGCACTGACGAAAAGAAATACGCCTATGCGGTACATCAGGAAGGCGTAAGATATATCGTACCTCAGAAGATAAACATAGCCTCCGAGAAGGATGTTGACCTGTACTTCAGGGTATGCAGAATCTATAAGAACTCAAAGCTCATTGTTAAGATAGACGGCGAAACCGTCATCTCCAAAAAGAAACCCAAATTAGCCCCCGGCGAAATGGAAACCATTAAGCTGAAAAAGGATATGCTCTCAAAGCTGAAGGAAGACAGCATTGTAGAGATATCGGTTGAGGAGAGCCTATGAAAAAGCAAATGATATGTATATCCTGTCCTATCGGATGCATGCTTGATGTAGAATATGAAGGCAAGGAGCTTATCTCCGTCACGGGTTATTCCTGCCCGAGAGGCAAGACATACGCAGAGACGGAAATATCCAACCCCCAGCGTGTAATTACCTCCACCGTAAAGCTTGAGGGCGGCAAGCACCCCGTCGTATCCGTAAAATCAAATGCTCCGATAGACAAGGCATTGATTTTTGACTGCATGAAGGAAATTAATAAGGTAACTGTCAAGGCACCTGTGAAAATAGGGGATGTTGTCTTACCGAATGTTCTCGGAACCGGTGTTGACATCGTTGCAACCTCCGAGGACAGCGGGAACGAATAAAACTTAATTGAAAGAGGGCCTTTATGACAAATGCTTATAAAGCTACGGTAAACGTAGTCCCAAGCGAAAGGCAGCTGAATTTATCAAAGCATGAGTTTGGCGCTTTAGTGTATTTCGGCATGAATACATTTACCGCAACCGAAATAGGCAGCGGATTCACAAGCCCAAAATCCTTTGGGCCCGAGGATTTTTCCGCCGAAAACATTGTCAGCGCAGTTAAAAGCGCCGGCATGACCTCGCTGATACTGACTGTCAAGCACTATGACGGCTTTTGTCTGTGGCCTTCAAGACAGACGGACTATTCGGTAGCAGGCTCCAACTGGATGGACGGCAACGGCGATGTGGTAAAATCAATTTCATCCGAATGCCGCCGTCAGGGCATAGCCTTCGGCGTTTACTTCCCTGTCTGGGATAAGCACGAAGAAAGCTACGGCACAGGCGAGGAGTACGACAAATTCGTCAAAGCCCAGCTTGCGGAGCTTTTAACCGATTACGGCGATGTCTTCTGCGTCTGGCTCGACCCGGTGGCGGGCAAGGGCAATAACGGTAAAACACAGAGCAGATTCGACTGGAACGGCTATTATGACCTCATAAGGCTTATTCAGCCGGGCGCACTTATCGTGTATCACGGCCCCGACGCAAGAGATGTGGGCAACCACAAAGGTGTATGCAGGCAGAGCGAGTGGAGCGTTGTCCCAAAAGATTTAGGTCCCGACGAGGACGGCGTTGTCCGCTTCAGCGACACAATGATGCTTGACATAGGCAGCAGAAAGGCCATAAAAAAGGCAAGCGAGTTTATCTGGTATCCCGCAATCTGCACATTGCCGATTCGCCCCAAATGGTTCTACCGCAGCGACGACGATGTATCGGTGAAAAATAAGGACAAAATACTCAAGCAGTATTATAAATCGGTGGGAGCAAATACGGCGTTCTATTTAGGGATAGCGGTCGACAAGCGGGGCAGAATCCCTTCAGTCGAAGAGCAGATTCTCCAGAGCCTCGGCAAGGACTTAAAGCTGATGTTCGGCTACAGCCTTGCAATGGATGCCGAGATAAAGGCAAGCTCTACCTTAAGCGAGCTTTACAGCCCCGACAATATTAGGCAGGGAAGCGGCTTCTGGCGCCCCGCAGCCGACGACAAAAAGCCGGAGCTGTTGATAAAGCTAAAAGAACCTGATATGTTCGACAAAATAGTCATCAAAGAAAATATCGCAAACGGCCAGCATGTCGAGAAATTCAGGGTATATTATAAAAATGAGAAAAACAAATGGAAAGAATTCTTTAAAGGCACGGTAATAGGCAGCAAAAGAATCTGTTCAGGAATGCCCGTAAAGGCGAGCGAGATTAGAATAGTCTTCGAGCAATACAGGGAGTTTTTGGAAATACTGAGCGTAGAGGTAAACTGACGCTGCCGCAGATAAAAAGAGGGAGTGATTTATTTGCATCTTACAAAAATAAAGGACGACATTTATTCGGTAGGAATCCTTAACCCGGGCATGAGGGTTTTTGATATAGTAATGCGTACCGAGTACGGCACCAGCTATAAC
>JAAYOZ010000204.1 GCA_012520115.1 Clostridiales bacterium
AGCTTCTATGCCCTGCCCCAGTCCCCCCAGCTTTACAAGCAGCTTTCCATGGAAAGCTGCTTGTAAAGCTGGGGGGACTGGGGCAGGGCATAGAAGCTGCCCTTGTGCACACGGCTGGGTACAAGGAAGTCCCTTGCGCCCTCAGGTGTGGAGCGGATGAGAATGGGTGTTTCAATCTCAATAAAGCCGTTCTCATAGAAATAGTCCCTTGTAACCTTTGCTGCCTTACTGCGAAGAAGCAGATTCCTCTGCAAATCCGGGCGGCGCAGGTCAAGATAGCGATATTTAAGACGGGTCGTCTCCGCCGTGGGGCAGTTTTCGATTATTTCAAAGGGCGGCGTTTCGCTCTTTGAGAGTATTCGAAGCTCACTGACCTTTATCTCAACGGCTCCCGTAGGAAGGTCGGGATTCTTGGAGGAACGCTCTGCCACAATGCCCCTTGCGGCAAGCACATATTCGCTTTTTGCCGAGGCGGCCTTACTGAAAACCTCCCTGTCGGTCTCATCGCCGAAGGAAAGCTGCACAATACCGCTTCTGTCCCTTAAATCTATAAAAATCAATCCGCCGAGATTTCTTGACCTCTGAACCCAACCGAAAACGGTTACCTCAGAGTTGATGTCTGATTCTCTGATGTCACCGCAGTAATGTGTACGCTTTAAACCTTTTAAAAGCTCCATTGTCTGATCATGCCTTTCGGTGTAATGTTATTTCTTTTTTCCGCCTTCGATGATGGTAAAGTTATTGCCATTCGGGGGTGTCGGGTTTTCATCGGGATAAAGTCCCGCCAGCTCCCCGTACTGATTCAGTATCATATTTGAGTATATATCCACAATAGCCTCAGCAACCTCACTGAGCTTAACGTCCACGGTCTCGCCGGTCTTCATATCCTTGAGCTTTCCTATACCGCTGTTAAGCTCGTCTGTGCCTAAAACTATCGTAAACTCCGCATTCAGCTTGTTTGCGTATTTCATCTGCGCCTTTAAGGAGCGGCCGGTGATGTCATACTCCGCCGAAATGCCGCTGAGTCTAACATCAAGTGCAATCTGAGAGGCGACCCTTGCAGACTCTGCGTCCGTGGACGCAATATATAAAGCGCAGGCTCCGGGCTCCGGGAACTCAAAGCCTATTGAGTCAAGGAGCAGTACAAGCCTTTCAACGCCCATACCGAAGCCGCATGCGGGGGTGTGCGGGCCACCGATTTCCTCAATCAGGCCGTCATACCTGCCGCCGCCGCAGACAGAACCCTGAGCGCCGATTTTATCGGACACGAACTCGAACACCGAGCGGGTATAGTAGTCAAGGCCCCTGACAATCATCGGATTGATTCTGTATTCAACGCCTAAAGCCTCAAGATTTGCCTTGAATGCCTCAAAATGCTCTGCGCATGGCTCGCAAAGGCTGTCAAGTGTGACCGGCGCATCGGCAAAGGTCGTAGCACAGACAGGGCTCTTGCAGTCAAGAATACGCATCGGATTCCTGTCAAGCCTGCCCTTGCAGGTCTCGCATAGTATATCTTTTTTGCTCTCAAAATAGCTGCGCAGCCTTTCAAGATAAACCTTTCTACACTCGGGGCAGCCTATGGAGTTTATCTCAAGGTGAATGTCTTCAACGCCCAGGGACTCGAAGAAGCAGTCAGCCAGGGCTACAATCTCCGCATCCGCCCTTGCGTCGGCGGCGCCGAAGGTCTCAACGCCGAACTGGTGGAACTCACGCAGCCTGCCCGCCTGGGGCTTTTCATATCGGTAGCAGGAGGTCAGATAAGCAAACTTCTGCGGTGCCGGCTCGTTAAAAATTCCATGCTCCACAAAGGCCCTCGCAACACCGGCGGTGCCTTCGGGTCTTAAAGTAATCGACCTGCCCGCTAAGTCGTCGAAGGTATACATTTCCTTCTGCACCACATCGGTGGTCTCGCCCACAGAGCGGCGGAACAGCTCCGTATGCTCAAAGACGGGAGTCCTTATCTCCTTAAAGCCGAAGGCATCGGCCAGGGAGAAGAACTGTTCCTCAAGAAAATGATATTTATAAATCTCTGAAGGCATTATATCGTGTGTACCCCTCGGAGCCTTAGTAAGCAGTGCCATATAATCAGTCCTTTAAAAAGAATTTGCGCCCTTAAATATTAAGATACAGGAAAAATCATCAAAATAAAAGCCTTATTTTTGGGCAAAAAAGTAGCGGCAGGTTTGCCGTTACGAAAGGGGTATGTATTCTTTATTAATTCCCAAAGGGGAAACATGTCCGGACGCACTCGAAGGCGCACCTCTACGCTTTAGCAGTAAAGGAAACAGGCCCTTTTAAAAATTGTTTGCCTTGCAGGGTAAACCTTACGCAGCAAACAATCAGTAAAGCTATTCAGTTACTTGTTTTTGGGATTTACCAGGTCACGCCAGTCAAGGTCGCCTCGCTCAAGTCCTCTTACCAGAACCTCCGCCGTTGCAATGTTCGTGGCTACGGGGATGTTATGCACATCGCAAAGGTGCAGCAGATTCATCTCATTAGGTTCGCCGGGCTTTGCTGTAAGAGGGTCTCTGAACATCAGAAGCAGGTCAATTTCGTTGCAGGCGATTCTTGCGGCAATCTGCTGGTCACCGCCCTGTGAGCCGCTTAAAAAGCGTTGGATTTCAAGACCGGTTGCCTCAGCCACAAGTTTGCCGGTCGTTCCCGTGGCGCAAAGAGAGTGACGGCTCAGTATTCCGCAGTAAGCTATGCAGAATTGAATCATAAGCTCCTTCTTTGCATCATGTGATATCAATGCTATATTCATATGGTAACCCCTTTTCGACAGGAAAGTTTTGCCGCAGTCTTTTGATTAGAATAGCATAAAAATAGACCTATTGCAAGTGTTCCGCATTTATATGGCGCATTTTTTGAGTTAATATGTGCAGACTTTTCCTTAAATTCAAATAAAGCATGTGCAAAATTATCAAAATTATTATATGTTTGCACTATTAACAGCCGATTAATAAGAAGTTAAGAAAAAAGTACAATTCCTAAAGTCGCAGAAAAAAACAGGATAACCGTTTTCGGTTATCCTGAGTGATTATTTGAACTCTTTTTCCGGCAGCGGAACAGCCTGCCCCATAAGCCTTTGCGCTATTCTCCAGACAGCACCGTACGAAAGGCACCTCTCGCAGCCCCTTTTGCCGACGGCGACGGAAGCTATGTCAGAGTCATATGGCACTACGCCCGTCAGCCTCGCACAGACATTGTCCATAATAGCGTCAAGGCTTAAAAACTCGTCCTTAGAGCGGGGGAGCTTTCTTATGTTCAGCTTATTCACGATAAGGCTTATATCCTCAATACCCTTGTTGTATAAGAAGTCGGAGGCTGACCTTGCGGCGGCGGTGGCTATACGGTCTGCGAAGGTGACAAGTATCGCCGAGTCCGAAGCGGCGCTTGCAATGTCCAAAGCCGAACCCACGCCGGCAGAGGCGTCGCACAGTATAAAATCGTAATCCTTTGCTATGTTAAGCAGCAGCTCTCTTACGGCGGAAGGCTCAACCGATATGTTGCCCTCGGCGGGAGCGTGCAGAAGCCTTAAATTCTCGCCCGCATCCGATATTGCGCCTGCAATGTCCGCCTGCCCGCATGCAACATCAAGCCAGTTGAAAGGGGCCTTCGATTCGGCGGAAAGGAT
>JAAYOZ010000205.1 GCA_012520115.1 Clostridiales bacterium
CTTTTTTGAGAAAAAGCTGAGAATCACCGGTTACTCCGCAAAGGTGCTTGCTTCAAAGCTTCAAAAAACGGAAAGCGAGCTAAACTACTCCGACTACTCCGCCCTTTCCGATAAATACAAGAACCCGCATATTCAGTGGGATGAGGATGTTTTCTCGTACTTTTTAAGCTCTGCCCATGATGCCGGCGGTACTGCGGTTTCATTCAGTGTTAATGATAAAATTTCAGCTTACATGCTCGGCAAAAAGAGCAGTCCGGCGTGTCTTATATTTGAGACAGTCGGCGACAGTGCTGCACTGTCTTTGGCTCTCTCCTATTTTGCAGGCGATGAGGAGATAGGTGAATTTGAGATTTTCCTGCCCCTTGACTATAAGCTCTCAGCCGACAATATGGAAATTCTCTCCGGTGCAATGTTGAAGTACGAAAACGAAAGGGCTGAAAGGGCTCTTAGCGGCGCAGCGCTGCACATGGGCTATAATCCGTGGCGCAGGATTTTGTACAAATAGCCAATTTATATTAGCTTTAAATATAGACATACTCTCAGAAAGGAAATTAACCGTGATTTACGTTTTTTTAGCAGACGGATTTGAAGAAGTTGAAGCCCTTACTCCTGTTGACATTCTTCGCAGGGCTGAGATTGCCGTGTCTACCGTCGGCATCGGTTCAAAAAGGATAAGCGGTTCACACGGCATAGACATAATCTGTGATTTTGAAGCCGATGAGGTTAAACCCAACAGTGACCTTGTGGGTATAATTCTTCCCGGCGGCATGCCCGGCACGAAAAACCTCGGTAACTCTTCAACTGTCCACGATTTTATCGATTATGCTGCTCAAAATCACTTGTTAATTGCCGCTATCTGTGCAGCGCCTTCCATACTCGGCAGAAAGGGCTTGCTTGAGGGCAAGAGGGCCGTATGCTTCCCGTCCTTTGAGAAGGACCTGATTAATGCCACCATCGCCTACTGGTATGTCTGCATCGACGACAATTATATTACCGCAAAGGGAGCCGGAGCTTCTGTGGACTTTGCGCTTGCGATTGTCGCCTACTTCAAGGGTGAACGTGAGGCAAGAAAGCTAAGGGAAAGCATACAATGTCCGTAAACGATATCAGAATTGAAAAAAAGCTGATGCGGGAGCATTTCAAGCACCTTCGGGCTTCGGTGCCGGACAAGGAAGCAAAGGATTTGAAGATAAGAAATAAGCTGTCAAATCTATGGGCTTACAGGGACGCAAGGACAGTGTTCACCTATGTATCGATGGGGACAGAGGTGTCGACCATTGAAATAATTGAGATGGCGCTGAAGGACTCTAAAAAGGTCGCCGTGCCCTACTGCATTCCGGACACCAGAGATATGAGGTTCTATTACATCAGTTCCTTAGAGGATTTGCAGCCGGGCAGCTTCGGGGTGCTTGAACCGAGAACTGACAAATGCGAAGCAGTCCGAGAACACAGCGGAATATGCCTTGTACCGGGGCTTGCCTTTGACCGCACGGGTCGGCGCCTCGGCTACGGCAAAGGATATTATGACAGATTTCTCTCAAATTTTAACGGCTGCACCGTCGGACTGACTTATCAAAGCTGCATCGCCGATGAATTGCCGTCAGGCAGGTATGATGTGAAGGTGGATGTGGTTATTCATGACGGCGGCTTCTTTACGGCAGACAGCCGTTGAAGTGCACAATAAATGAAGGGATTTGCGTATGAGCGAATTTAACTCAGGAAACAACAAAGATAAGAAAAATGATTACTCTCGCTTTGACGAGCTTTTTCCTGACTTTTCAATTTCTGACGAACCGAAAACGAAAAGCGGCAATGCACCTAAAGCTGATAGTAAATCCTCTTCTAAGCCGAAATCCAAGCCCGAAAGCACCACGCCGAAGCCGAGAAACAACAAGGGCATTTATTTTTCCACAGGCCCGGTTAAGAGCAATAACGTCGCACATCAGCAGCAAAGCCAGCAAAAGCGTCAGCCTAACGCAGTCAGCACCTTTGCAAAGAATATAAGCAAGAATATACCTAAGACTAAGCTGCCGGACAAGAAGAAATTAAGCGAGCTTGCCGCAAGATTTCTGACTATCAAGGTCGTTTCCATTCTGCTTGTCATCATTCTGGCCTCGGCTACGATTGTAAATATCACGCTTAAGTGCATCAACGATGTACTTGCCATCAGCCGCAAGGAGACAATCGTCAGCGTGGAAATCAGCGACAACATGACAACAGACGATATAATCTCCCTGCTGCACGATAAGGGGCTTATCAAGTACAAGCTGTTCTGCTCTTTTGTCTCCGACTTCCTCGGATATAAGGACACCAAATATATCCCCGGTGCTTATGAGCTGTCGCCCAACATGGGACTTGAGGGTATGCTGAATATACTGAAATCCGCAAGGACTTCAAACAAGACGGTCACGCTGACCTTCCCCGAGGGCTATACCATAGACCAGATTATTGAGAAGCTCGCCTCATACAATGTCGCCACAAAGGCGAATCTGTTGAAGGCCTTCGAGGAGCTGAGTTATTACAATAACTTTGATTTTGTCAAGGGAATCAAGAATACGGATGTGCGCTACCGCCTGCTGGAGGGCTATGTCTATCCCGACACCTATGAATTCTATGTGGGTGAGAACGCCACAAGCGTTGTAAGGCGCTTTTTAACAAACTTCCAGAATAAATGGACGGATGAATACGCCGCAAGGCTCAAGGAGCTGAATATGAGCCTTGATGACCTTATTATTCTGGCGTCGATAATCGAAAAGGAGGCCTACGGTACGGAGCAGATGTACCTTATCTCCTCCGTTCTGCACAACAGGCTTAACGACAAATCGAACCTTTACAGCTACCTCGGCTGCAACGCCACGGGTGATTATATCTCGTCTATCCCCAAGGATTCGATTTCAAGCTCCGAATTTATGGCGCTGCACAAGCTGTATGACACCTATCAGCACAAGGGTCTGCCCGTGGGAC
>JAAYOZ010000206.1 GCA_012520115.1 Clostridiales bacterium
CGGCGGTGTGACTATTGTGGGGTTAGGTTACCTGCCCGATGTGGGGCGGGGGCTGTGCCACGGGGCGGGGTGGTATGGTAAACCGCCGAGGGGCAGGTTGCCTGTCGTGAGGCGTGGGGTACCTGCCCGAAGTGGGGCGGGGTGACTATCCGGAGAGGCGGTTGTGTCCTCAATATAAATTATGAATCAGATGAGGTTTTTATATTCAACGGGGATGCTTTTGTTAAGGTGCAAAGAGTAAAGCTCGGCGGAGACGTTTTCTCTCGGCATTCTCAAAATTTCGCTGACTGCTCTGAGGTAGACTGTAAGCTGACCCTCATAGCGGCTGACAAGGGTCTTTTCCGAAGTGACCCTGTCGGTCTTGTAATCGACCACGACCGCCCTGTCGCCCTTTACATAGACTAAGTCCACGCGTCCCTGTATGAGAATCTTTTCGTCTGCGGCGGTGCCGTTTTTAAGCTCCCTGAAAATCTCTGCGGCGGGAATCTGAATTGTGAAATTCTGCTCCCTTAATACCCTGTCCGCTTCGAGAATGCGCCTTGCGGTGTCGCTGTTAAAGAAGCCTTCTGCCGCCTCCTTGGACACGGCGTTTATCTCCTGCTCGGTCATTTTTCCTGTCGAAAGAAGTCGGTTCAGCTCGGCGTCGATGTCCTTTGAGGCGGCCCCGAGGTCGCAAAGCTGGAGGAATTTATGGTTGGCACTGCCCTTTTCCGATGCCGTCATCTCGCCGTCACAGGCGAAGGCGGGCTTTGACAGGGCGAAGAACTCCGAATTAAAGCGGACTGCGAAAAGCTCCGAGGCGGACATCTTTGCGGGGACTGCGGCAAGGGCGCTGTACGGGTATTCGTAGGCGACACGTTTCTCAATCTCTCTTAAAAGCCGCCTATCCGCCTTAAATTCGGCGGCAGGCTCGTCCTGAGAGATGTCGTCCTCGGCATTAAGCACAACGTCGAGGCTGAAATCGGCGGGCTGAGTTTCGATAAGCTCACCTGCGGCGCACATATTTCTCAGTTTTGCCGCATCCGGGTGCCTTAAAAAGCCCAAAAGCAGCCAGTCCGCAAAGCTCTGGGCAGAGCTTACGGCATAGGAGCTTATATTGCCCTCAGTCGGCAGGGCGGTGACTGCACTTTGCACCTTTTTCTCCGTGCTTTTAAAGGAGGACACCATGATAAGCGCCTCCCTTGCCCTTGTCATGGCAACATACAGTAGGCGCAGGTATTCAGCCGCCTCGTTCTTTCTTGCCAATATTCCCGTTGCGACTGAGGGGACCGTGCTGTATATGTTCAGCTTTTCGGCATTTCTGATTTTAACGCCCAGACCCGTCTCGGGGGTGACGGTATAGCGTCTTTGATTGTCATACATGATACCTGCGCAGTTGGCTATTATTACATAGGGGAATTCAAGACCCTTAGACTTGTGCACGGTCATAATGCGCACCACATCGGCGCCCTCCGAAACACCGGAAGCAGAGGGCAGGTCCCCGTCCATGCGCTGAAGGATGTCCATCTTCCTGATAAAGCCCGAAAGCCCGGTGCCCTTGTTCTTCTCGTACTCCTCGGCGTATTCGCACAAGAGTGAGAGGTTGGCCTTGCGCTTTTCGCTGCGGCTCATGGCTCCCACTATGGACATGTAGCCGGTTTTTTCATATATGGACCTTATGAATTTCGCCGTGGGCATAATGCCCGACAGATTTCTGAAAAGGCGGATATCCTCCATCAGTGTCTTTGCTTTTTCATTGCCCGATAAGACATATTGAGACAGGCAGGAGTAGAGAGAGGCGTTTTTATCGAGCATTCTCAGCTCTGCAATCTCGTCGGGAGTAAAACCGTATATGGGCGAGAACATTAAGGCTAACAGGTCAACATCCCGTGAGGGGTTGTCTATGGTGCGCAAAAATGAGAGCATGACGGCAATCTCCGTTGCGCCGAAAAAGCCGTTCTTCTCCTCGGCGTAGGCGTCTATGCCCTCTTTAATAAGGGCGTCACGATACATATAGGCCACGGCGTTTGCGTTTCTGATAAGGATACAGAAATCAGAGGCCCTGACCGGGTGCTTTTTCTCCTTCTGCCCGACCGTCACGCCGCTTTGTATGGTCCTTTTAATAAATGAGGCTATGTATTTTGCCTCCGCTTCGAGCTTTTTTAACTCCGAATTCTGCTTATCGTGCTCTAAAATGTGCAGGCTGACGGCGGGATTGAGACGTTTTTCCTCGTCTTCATATTCCGCTCCCGCAATCATCTCGTGACCCTCGGTGTACTCAACATCGCCCGTCTCTTTGGACATAAGGCAGGAGAACAGGAAGTTTACGGCGGAGATTATATCCTTTAGGCTTCTGAAATTCCTGTCAAGAAAGAGCCTTGCGGGGAATTTGCGTTCGTCTGCGTCGGCGGAGCTTTCAAGCAGGCTTAAGAAGATTTCGGGCATTGCGAGCCTGAACCTGTAAATGCTCTGCTTTACGTCGCCGACCACAAACAGCTTCTCGCCCTCTGAGGAAAGTGTCCTGAATATGGTGTTCTGAAGCTCGTTTGTGTCCTGATACTCGTCTATGAGTACATGTTTGTAATTGTCTGAGAGTTCCTGTGCTAATTCTGTTTTATATAAATCGCCGTTTTCGTCCTCTTTAATCAACAGCCTGAGTGCAAGCTGGTTTAAGACCGAGAAGGAATAGGCGTTTTTTGCCTTCATTCTGTCAAAAAGCCTGTCTGAAAAGACCATTGCGGCGTTAACAAGCTCCCTTATGACGGGCAGCAGGTAGGTCAAGTCCTCTTTATGCTCGTCGGAGGTGGCGACAGCGTATTTTTCTTTGCAGTCCATTATTGTACCCTTTGCCTTATTGCGCTTTGCCTGCGCAGACAGCTTATATATATTGTCGCCCATGTTTCTGATTGTGGGCAGGCTGTCAAAGCTGATACCCTTCAGGCTGTTCATCAGCTCATCCCAGTCGCCGCCTTCGGCCAAGTCGGCAATTCTCTTATAATTGGACAGTTCCCGCTCCAATACATCGGGATAGCGGGCTGCAAGAACCTCGTCACGGTATGACAGGGTCAAGGCGTCGTTGACAAGCGAAATGCAGTAATTTGCGACTTCCTTAATTTTGCCCCTGATTATGTCGTGCCAGATGCTTTCATTGCTGTTCTCGTAAGACTCTGCCACGCTGTCGAGCCACTTAAAGGGGAAGGGGTAGACCATGGCCTGATTATAGAGGGTTTCGATGAGCTCACCGAGTGCGGCGTCGCTTCTGCTCTCGGTCACCACGTCCGCCATGCGCCTGAAGGCCTCGCCCCGCTCCATGTAAAGCTCCTCGATGACGCTCTCTAAGGTTTCTTTTCTGAGTGCCGTTTCCTCGGAGCCGTCAAGGGGTCTGAAGTCCGGTGAGATGTCCGTTTTGTGGAAGTTTTCCCTTAAAAGCTTTATGCAAAATGAGTCCATGGTGCAGATATCGGCGCTTTCGATGCCGATTTTTAGCTTGGTCAGGCGCACATCGAAGGGGTTAAGGGCTATGCGGCTGTTAATCTCCCTTTTAATCTTCTGGCGCATTTCGCCTGCGGCGGCGTTGGTAAAGGTTACGACCAGAAGCTCCGAGGGGTGGCAGGGGTCCTTTTCGTCAAGAAGAAGCTGTATGACCCTTTCCACAAGCACGGCTGTCTTGCCCGACCCTGCCGCAGCAGAGAGGGCTATGCCGCCTCCTTTTAATTCGATAGCCTTTTCCTGGTGCTTTGTCCAGACTACCTTAGCCATAATGACCTCCTGATTTGAGGGTTAATCCTGATTCCGGCCTTCCGTTGCCCTGATGATTTCCTCCCAGGCCTTGTCTGCCTTCATGGAGATGAGCTGCTTTAAGGGGCCGTCCTTTTCCCTGCCGCAGACGGAGCTGTAATCGCAGTAGCCGCAGGTTTTTTCATCGTCGGGCAGGGCGGGCACGTCGCCCTCCCTTAAACTGAAGGCCATACCGATAATCTGTTTATCTATAAACTCTTTTAAGCGCCTGAACTGTTCGAGGGAATAGACCGAGCCTTTTACCCTGCCGTTTCTGTCGATTTTTGCGGGGATTAAAACGCCCTCGCCGCCTCTTTCCATACCGCTTACGACCTGGGGCATATCAAGGATGATGCCGCTCATTCTGCCGAGCTTTTTAATCTCCTTCTCGTTCGTCTCCTCGTCAATATGCCTGCCCTCTATGGCCCTGCCGACTGCTGCGGGGACATAGAGCACGCCTGCGGGGACTGTTGTTTCGCCGTATCTGCCGCCCGCATTTTCGCAAAGGCCGATAAGGTATATAAGCATCTGCATGCTGAGACCGTTTAAGACGGCGCCAAGCTCGAACTTTTTTATGCCTGTCTTATAGTCCACGACTCTGATATAGGACTTGCCTGAGTCCTCCATAACATCGACCCTGTCGACCGTGCCCGTAACTGCCACAACGGAGCCGTCGGGGAGCTTCAGTTCATAGGGTCTGACCTCGCCGTCGTAGGACATTTTAAGCTCCACATCTTTTACTTCAAAGCGGCCTTCCATTAATTCCTCAAGCAAACGGTTCAGCACCACAAGCACAGTCTCCGCCTGCTTTTCCAGCACATAGCGAAGCCGCTCGGAGCTTTCGTGCATATGGCCGAGGAAGTTATCCGAATATTCTTTAACCGCTGCATATACTGTACTTTTAAGCTCGTCTTTGTCCATTTGCGAAAGCGTTTCGGTGCCGTGTTTTGAAATCAGCGTTTCAAGGGCATAGTGCACAGCCGAACCGCTCTTTGAAAAGTCGAACACTGCAGCCTTTAAGGGCTTTGCCTTTATGGCATAGCGGCAGAAGTACTGGAAGGGGCATTTGTAGAAGGTCTCGACCTTTGAGGGGCTTATATACATCCTTTCGCCGAAAAGCTCCTTGGCCTTTTGCTTGTCTGCAAAGGATATTCTCTCGCCGGAAGTAAGCCTTCTTATGGCCTGTATCCTGCCCTGAAATTCCGGGCGGCTGGCGACAAATTCCCTTAATGATGCCGCCTCGACGGAGTTTTCGTTCCACTTTACCGCCGCCTGCTCGAAGGCGGATTCTGCGCTCTCCACCTTTTCTATGGAGGGCAGCATGGAAAAATCGACCTTATTGCAGTTGGGGAAAAGGCTCTCTACCATGGTGACGATTTCGGAAGGGAGCTTTTCATTGCCCGTAAAGTTTGAGACGGAATATGTAATATAAAGGCTGTCCGTTGCGGCGGTAAGTGCGGTGTAGACTATAAACCGCTCCTGGGCCGCCTTGTATTCATCGGCGCAGGCAAGCTCTATGCCCGCATTTAAGAGACTGCGCCTTTCCTTGTCAGTGAAAATGGTGCTGTTTTCGAGTGTGGCGGGGAAATCGCCCTCGTTTGCGCCGGCTACGAAGACCACCTTCGGGGAGGAAGTCCTGATTCTGTCGGCGCTGCCTATGGTTACGGCGTCAAGCCCCTTGGGGATGCTGCCTATTTCCCTGCTCGAAATGAGGGTGTTGAGTA
Source organism: Clostridiales bacterium (assembly GCA_012520115.1). Classification (GTDB taxonomy): domain Bacteria; phylum Bacillota; class Clostridia; order Oscillospirales; family Acutalibacteraceae; genus DTU053. The sequence continues at coordinate 5,481 of JAAYOZ010000206.1, forward strand.
TAGCGAAAAACTCCTTCGGGCTGTAAAACTCGTCGCCGAGCAGGTTTGCCATGTCGTCAAGGCTGCTCATAAGAATGTCCCATACCCGCTCGCACTCAAGGGCATAGGGCAGGTGGCCGCTGTTGTTCAAAAACAGCGCATAATCCTTAAGGGCGGTTCTGACATACATGTCAACAAGCAGTTCATAAAGGGCCTTGGCGCAGTCCCTGCCCGTGCTGTTTTCGATTGTTTCTTTAAGGCTCAGCAAGGGATTTACGACAGCCTGCCTTAACTCGTTAATCTGCTTTAAAGTCGCCTCGTCCTTGTCAGTAAACTGCACTCCCAAGCCCTCAGGGTGCTTTGTCCACTCATTAAGCCAGTCCCTGCCGTCTATCTGCCAAATCAGAACATAGGCTTCAAGCAGGGAGATTTCCTCGATTCTGAGCGGGGAAAGACCTGTTTTAAGAAAGCGCATTATAAGCTCCGTGTCAAAGCCCTCTGCCGCAATCTGCGAAGCGCAGAGGACGAACTGCATCAAGGGGTCGGTGTTAAGGGTGCGAAGGCTGTCCTCAAAGACGGGGATACCGTACTTTTTAAAGGCGGCGGAGAGGGCGGTGCGCATCTGATCAGGCGTGCGCTCGATTACCACAATGTCCTTTGCCCTGATTCCCCGCTCACGGATGAGCTTCTTTGCGGTCAGGGCTATGTATTCGCACTCCTCCATGTAGTTTGCGGCGGAGGCTATGGTGATATTGTCCGCTTTGCCGCTGTATACATGGGGGTCTATGCTGTAAATATTCTTTTCCAAAGCCCGAAGCTCCGGGGAATTATATCTTTTTAAGATAGGCGGGAAGTTGTTGTACTTATTAGGCCCCGACATATACATGGGCTTTGCGAAGGGCACTCCCGCCCGCTTTGCGATTTCCCTAAGCTGGTTTATGGTTCTGACCGTGTGGCCGAAGGGGCCGATATTCGGCGCGGTGTCGTATAAAAACTCTGCGGTGACGGTGACATATACAGCGTCCGCCTGACTTACGGCAATCTCTATTACATCGAGCTCTCGCTTTGTAAAGCCCGCAAAGGCGTCTATGAAAATCAGCCTGTTCTTAAACGGCTCATGCTCCTTTGAGAGCCTTAACAGAAGGCTCATATTGTCTATGTCCGGGAAGCTCTCCTTTAAGACAGCCTCGTATGCTGAGAAAATGAGGGAGACCTCGGCGGTCTTGTTTCTCAGTGACTCGGAGGACATAACTTCGCCCGTACTGCGCAAGGCTTCGGGTGAAACGCCGAGGGCCTGAAGCTCGTTATACAGGGACAAAAGCTCTAAGATGATTTTTTCGTTTTGTCCCTCGCTCTTGTAGAAATTAAGCAGAGGTGAAATCCTTGTCAGCGTCAGGCTCATCATGGCCGCCGCCATACCCTTGTCCGGCTCGGACTTTGAGGTCGGCTCGTAAAGCTCACTCAATTTCTGGCTGAGTCTTGAAAAGCTGAGAATTTCGAGCTGCTGCATTTTGTCGGCACCGAGGTGACTTAGCATCGCCTTTTCGCTCTCATATGAAAACTGCTCGGGTACAAGCAGCATTAGATTCTCTCTGCCGTCCTTTATAAAATCGGCAATAAGCCGCCTTATAAGCTCGGTTTTGCCGCTCTTTGCCCTGCCTATTACAAGATATAGCATAGTTGTCACTTCCTTTTGCGGCTGCACCGCCGGGTAAATCTATACTTCATTATACAGGCATAAAGTTAAATTGGAAATACCCTGCCATAATATTATAACGATAGTGTGTGTACAATTCATCGGACTGTTTTTGAAGAGATTTCGGCATTTACTAAACTTGACCGTAATGCTATCATAAAGACAGAAGAAAATTCGGGGTGATATTTTGAAAACCGTTTATCATGAGGCGGATTTTTGCGTTGTAGGCGGCGGAATTGCCGGCACTGTGGCGGCCATAGCCGCCGCAAGGCACGGAATGAAGGTCGTGCTGATGCAGGACAGACCGGTTTTAGGCGGCAACGCATCGAGTGAAATCAGAATGTGGATCTGCGGCGCACGGGGTGAAAACAACCGTGAAACCGGCATTGTTGAGGAGATACAGCTTGAAAACTACTACCGCAACGAGGACAGGGTCTACACCGTCTGGGACAGCGTTGTGTATGAAAAGGCGTATCTTGAGAAGAATATAAAGCTCTTATTAAACTGCACCTGTCAGGAGGCCCGGACAAACGGCGGGCGAATCCAAAGCGTCAAGGGCTGGCAGATGACCTCTGAAACCTATCATATTGTAAGGGCAAAGTACTTTGCGGACTGCTCGGGGGACTCGATTCTTGCCCCTCTGACGGGCGCTGAATATATGGTAGGCAGGGAGTCAAAGGCGGACTTCGGCGAGGCTATGGCGCCCGCAGAGCGTGATTCAAAAACCATGGGCATGAGCTGTCTGTTTCAGATAAGGGAGACCGACTCCCCGAAGAAGTTCATTAAGCCCGAATGGGCGAGAACCTTTAGGACCGATGAGGAGATGAACAACAGAGGCCACAGATTGGGCACTAACTTCTGGTGGATTGAATTAGGCGGCGACGGCGACAGCATTCACGACACGGATGATTTAAGGCATGAGCTTCTAAACATCGCCTTCGGGGTCTGGGACCACCTTAAAAATCAGGGCGACCACGGCTTTGACAACTGGGTGATGGACTGGATAGGCTTTTTGCCCGGCAAGAGGGAGAGCCGCCGCTATGTGGGCGAGCATATTATTACCCAGAATGATGTTGAAGCCGGCGGCAAATTCGACGACATCGTTGCCTACGGCGGCTGGCCTATGGATGACCACAATCCCTTGGGCTTTAACCACAGGGAGAGCGGCGGCAACATAAACTACCCCGCCCCGTCGCCCTGGGGCATTCCGTGGCGCAGCCTCTATTCGGTGAATATAGAGAACCTTTTGTTTGCGGGCAGGAATATAAGTGCGACCCACGCCGCCATGAGCTCAAGCAGAGTCATGGGCACCTGCGCTCTTGTGGGTCAGGCTGTGGGCACGGGTGTTGCTCAGGCCGTTCAGACGGGCAGGAATGTAAGAGAAATAGACATAAAGAGATTGCAGCAGACATTGCTTTATGACGACTGCTTTTTGCCGGGTGTTGAGCGTGAGCTGTCTGAGCTTACAAAGAAGGCTAAGGTAAACAGCGAGGTCATAAGGAACGGCATGGACCGTGACTATGCCGGGCAGAATAACGCATGGGAGGGCAAAAGGGGCGACAGAATAGAGCTTAGCTTCGACTCCCCCGAATTTGTCAGCGAATTAAGGCTTATTTTTGACAGCGACCTGAACAGAAAATACCTTAATATGCCCTGTAAGTACCCGCTGAAAGAGGAAAACTACAAGCTCCCGCCTGTTCTGATTAAGGCTTACAGGGTTTATGCGGAAATTAACGGCGAGAAAAGGGAAATACTGAATATCGATAACAACCGCAAGCGGTTTGTACTGCATGAAATCAATCAGACTTTAACAAAGCTCATAATAGAGCCTGCCGAGACCTGGGGCAGTGAGGTTTTCAGGGTTTTCTCCGTTGATGTAAAATAGACGTACATACAAAGGAGGGTGACTTATGAATATATGGCATGATATTTCGGACAGCAGGATTTCGCCTGAGGATTTTATTGCGGTTATAGAGATTTCCAAGGGCAGCAAGAATAAATACGAGCTGGACAAGGAAACGGGGCTGATGATACTGGACAGGGTGCTTTACACCTCGACCCACTACCCCGCTAACTACGGCTTTATTCCAAAGACCTTTGCCGAGGACAACGACCCGCTGGACGTGCTTGTACTTTGCTCGGAGCCTGTCAACCCCTCCTCTCTTGTGCGCTGCTACCCCATAGGCGTCATTTCCATGCAGGACGAGGGCTACACCG
>JAAYOZ010000207.1 GCA_012520115.1 Clostridiales bacterium
CCTTCAGCCGCACCGCTCCGAAGTGAACTTCAGCACCTATGCAAAAAGCGGTTTTCAGCTAATGCCGCTCTCTCTGTGTTTGCCGTCAGAGCCTACTCTCTTCATCACTGCGTTTATTTGTATTATCTGCTATTTGCTAATATTAGCACAACAAAATGATAAAATCAATACCGTAAGCAATTAGTATCAGAAGGGAGGATGCTCCTCCTGCCTTCTGTATGCATCCATAATATCCTTAAATACCTCGCCGTTGCTGGGCGGAGTCCAGGTAATGGCGTTTGCACCCGCCTCTATGGTTGCAAGTATGGTGTCATCATTGGGGCCGCCGGTTGCGATAATCGGCACCGTCGGGAACTCGTCTCTTATCTTCTTTACAAGTGCCGGAGTCTTAGCTGCGGCGGAGACGTTCAGAATCTGTGCGCCGGCCTCAAGTCTTGCGCCGATGTCCTCCTTTTCGGACACGACGGTGACGACGATAGGAATATCAAGGTCCTCCTTAAGCTGCTTGACCGTGGTGTTCGAGGTCGGGGCGTTGACAACGACGCCGATTGCTCCCTGAAACTCTGCATGCAGTCCTAAGTCCAGAACCCTTATTCCCTGCGTCAGACCGCCGCCGATGCCTACAAAGACCGGCACATCCGCTGCGGTGATGACGGCCTGTGTTATAATGGGCTGAGGGGTAAATGGATAGACCGCTATTATTGAGTCCGCATTACAGTTCCTTATTATTGCGACATCGGTCGAAAACAGGACGGACTTTATTCTTTTGCCGAAGATTCTGATGCCGGAGCACTGCGAGATAACCTGCGGAACCTTTAGCATGAATTTTCTTAAATATCCCTGAATATCGGGAACAAATTTCTCTTCCATTTTTTCTCCTTTGTTTTATAATATTATTGTAATATTAAATTAAAGGTGTTAATTAAATTTAGCGGATTTCTAAATATTATACTACATTTTTGAAAGGAAGCAAAGATATGGGCTATAAAGAGATTGATCCTAAGCAGATAAAAGAAAATCCGATAAAAATGATTGCCGACAACTGGGCTCTGCTTGCGGCAGGCACGAAGGAGAACCACAACGCAATGACTATTAGCTGGGGCATGGTCGGCGAGCTGTGGGGCAGGGATGCCGTCATGGCCTTTGTGCGCCCTCACAGGCACACCTTCGGTATCATGGAGACCTCCGATTACTATTCACTGAGCTTTATGGGCGATGAGCACAGGGGCGTTCACAAGATTTTCGGCAGCAAGAGCGGCAGGGATATGGACAAGTTCGAGGCTGCGGGCATGAAACCAGCCTATCACAACGGACATATCTTCGTTGACGAGGCTGAACTGGTCATAATCTGCAAAAAGATTGCCTATCAGGACTTCAACCCGGCGGGCTTTATAGACAAGAGCATTGAGGAGCTTTACCCGATTCAGGACTATCACAGGATTTATGTGGGCGAAATCGTCAGTGTTCTTAAAAAGGACTGATAATACTTTATTATTGACGAATTTTAAATAATAAAAAAGTTGATTTTAGGTATTGCTTTTTTAAAAAGGCTATGCTATAATTCTTTTCGCCGCTTGGGAAACTAAGCGACGCAGTCGGTGTTGATTGCGCTGAGGACCCACCCGTTCCCATCCCGAACACGGTAGTTAAGCTCAGTAGCGCCGAAGATACTTGGCGGGGGACTGCCTGGGAAAATAGGTAATGCCGACACTAACAGACGCTTTAAGCGTCTGTTTTTTTACATGAAAAAACTGCAAGCCTTATGACTTGCAGTTTTGTTTTTTTATTTGCCCGAATTATACTCGACAACCTTAATTGCTATGGTGAAGGCTGTCATAACGCCGAAAAGGAGCAGGAACACGAAGTAAACGGCGCTCAAGGCAAGGTATGACACCGAGCCTAAGATATTGGCAAGCGAAATGCCCAGAAGCGAGCCGAGTGATATCTTGCCGCTCATAAAAGGCTTGGCAATCATTTCAAAGACAGGGTTCATTGCTATTGAGCAGGCAAGACCAATAGCGGAGAACAATGCGGTCAAGAGCTTTTTCCTTGTGAAAACTCCGAAGATGAAAATAAGTATGCCTATTATGAGGGCGACGGCTATCAGCACCGCAAAGATGATAAGAGGAGTTTTTATGGATGCTATGCTCTCATTCTCCCACAGCTTGGAGGAGCTCAAAGAAGGATACTCCGCCTTAACTTTGTTTAGGACTTCTATGATTTTGTAAAGGCTTAAGTTTTTGGGCAACTCCTGACCTAATACCTTGTTAATCATGGTTCCGATTGAGCCGCTGAATTTCAGCCTTATCAGCGGCAGGAACACAAATACCGGAAACAACGCCAATGACAATATTGCCATTACGGCCTTATAGAAATACTTCATCTCATTACCCCGTTTTTACAGTTTTTTCCCAGGAGGAATTAAGCTGAACAGTACGGTTGATGATAAGGTGTTCGTCTGTGCTGTCCTTGTCTATGCAGAAATAGCCCTGACGCATGAACTGGAAGCTGTCGCCGACTTTGGCTTTCAGGATGTCCTTTTCAATCTTGCAGCCGCTCAGGATGATGAGGGAGTCGGGATTGAGCTTATCCTCAAGCTTTAAGCCGTCTGACTCGTCGGCGGGATTCTCTACATTGAAAAGTCTGTCGTAGAGTCTGATTTCGGCGTCCACTGCGTCCTGAGCGTTTACCCAGTGGATTGTGCCCTTGACCTTTCTGCCGTCGGGTGCGTTGCCTCCCCTGCTTTCCGGGTCGTAGGTGCAGTGAACGCAGGTTACATTGCCGTTCTCGTCGGTCTCATAAGAGGTGCATTTTACAAGGTATGCGCCCTTGAGCCTTACCTCGTTGCCGGGATAGAGGCGGAAATACTTCTTTACAGGCTCTATCATAAAGTCGGAGCGCTCGATATAAAGCTCCTTTGAGAAGCTGACATTGCGGGTACCCATCTCCTCGTGGTCAGGGTGGTATTCGACAGGCAGCTCTTCGGTCTTGCCGTCGGGATAGTTGTCTATGACGAGCTTTAGCGGCTCTAAAACGGCCATGAGCCTCGGAGCGTCGCTGTTGAGTCTGTCACGAACGCAGGACTCTAATAAACCGATGTCAACAATGCTGTATGCCTTTGAGATGCCGACCTTTTCGATGAAATCTTTTATTGCCTCCGGCGGATAGCCGCGCCTTCGAAGGCCGCATAGTGTGGGCATTCTCGGGTCGTCCCAGCCGTTTACGATGTTCTTGTTGACCATTTCGAGGAGCTTTCTCTTGCTCATTACCGAGTAATTAAGGTTAAGACGGGCAAATTCAATCTGCTTCGGAGGCTCCTCAAAGCCTATCTTTTCTATAAACCAGTTATAGAGGGGTCTGTGATTTTCAAATTCGAGGGAGCAAAGGGAGTAGGTCACCTTCTCCGCAGCGTCGGAAAGGGGGTGGGCGAAGTCATACATGGGGTAGACGCACCACTTGTCCCCTGTCTGGTGGTGGGGGATGTGGGCGATTCTGTATATGACAGGGTCACGCATATTGAGGTTGGGGGACGCCATATCAATCTTTGCCCTTAAGACCTTTGCGCCGTTCTCGAACTCCCCTGCCGTCATGCGCATGAAGAGGTCCAGGTTCTCCTCGACGCTTCTGTCCCTGTACGGGCTGTTTTTGCCCGGCTCTGTGAGGGTGCCTCTGTATTCCCTTATCTCATCCGGCGACAGGTCGCACACATAGGCGTCGCCCTGCTTGATGAGCTTTATTGCGCACTCGTGCAGGAAATCAAAGTAGTCGGAGGCGTAATAGACATTGGCCCACTTAAAGCCGAGCCATGCTATATCCTCTTTAATGGCGTCGACATATTCCACATCCTCCTTTGCGGGGTTTGTGTCGTCGAGCCTTAAATTGCATATTCCGCCGTACTTCTCGGCAGTCATAAAGTCTATATATAATGCCTTGGCGTGACCTATATGAAGGTAGCCGTTGGGCTCAGGGGGAAAACGGGTCTGAACCCTCGTATTGACTCCGTTCTTCAGGTCTTCGTCAATGATGTCGTGGATAAAGTTTGAAGATTTTACTTCCTCCATTACTGTTCCTCCAGTGATGTATTTTTACGATAAGCTGTCTGCGAATGCTTTGAGTCTTTTAATTGTCCTCTCCTGCCCTAAGAGCCTGAGAATAGAGTGCAGGTCGGGGGTGTTGAGCCTGCCCGTCACGCTAAGGCGTATGACGGAGGCCACATCGCCCACATGACCCTTGAAGCCTTGAGGCTCTGCCTTGTACTGCTTTACATCCGGGCAGAAGCCGAGTGGGGCGCACATATCCTTAATCTTGTTAAACCATGTGTCCTTATCGTCCTCAAAATTGAAAACATTAATATATGCTTCGCAGATTGCCTTTGCATCTGCCTGAGCAATATTTTCGGGCAGGGCATCGTCAATTCTGAACAGGCTGTCATAGAAGTAAGCGATATAATCCTTAACCTCCGACCACATGGCAATGTCCTTGCGGGGCTTTTTGCCGTAACGGTCGATTGAGAACAGCTCTGTCAGGTAACTTTGGTCATCCTTTATTATGCTGTGAAGCTCCGTGTCGTATTCTCTGCTCCAGTCCAGAACGAGGCTTGCCACTTCTTCGGCGGGCATTTTGGAGATTACATTTTTGCTGACATCGTTGAGCTTATAAATGTCAAACAATGCGCCGCTCTGGCTCATCTTCTTGATATTAAAGGGGAAGGCGGAGATTGGAGCGTCCGGATTTGCTCTGCGCCAGTCCTCGTAATTTGAGTTTGCAAGGGTCATAAGGTATTCGAGTACGCTTTGCTTGGGATAGCCCTGCTGTGAATAATAGCTGACCGCAGCTTCCGGGTCCTTGCGCTTACTGAGCTTTCTCTTATTGCCGTCGTCAAGTTTCATAATGGGCGAGATATGGGCGTATTTCGGCGGCTTGAAGCCCAAGGCTTTGAATATCTCCAAATGTGCGGGAAGGGACGCAATCCACTCGTCCCCCCTGACCACAAGGGTTGTCCTCATTAAATGGTCGTCGACTGCGTGGGCGAAGGCGTAGGGCGGAATGCCGTCGGACTTTATCAGAACCACATCCATGGTGTTCTCGGGCATTTCGATTTTGCCTCTGATTAAGTCCTCGGTTCTGGCAACTCCGTCCGGCTTTCCCTGTGAGCGAAGCCTTAGTACATAGGGGCGGCCGCTTTCGATATATTCCTTTTGCTTTTCAAAGCTTAAGTTTCTGCAGACAGCCCATTCTCCGTAGTAGCCCGGGTTTACGCCTGCCTTTTCCTGCTTTTCCCTCATTTCGTTAAGCTCTTCTTCGGTGCAGAAGCAGGGGTAAGCAAGTCCCTTTCTGACTAAATCCTTGGCAAAGCAGGCATATATGTCCTTGCGCTTACTTTGCTTGTAGGGGCCGTAAGCTCCTGTCTCCGTGTCCTCGCCGGTCATGCCCTCCATAGGGACAATGCCGTATTTTGAGAGACCCGAAAGTATGGCGGTGACGCCGTTTTCGACCTCTCTTTTCTTATCGGTGTCCTCTATTCGAAGGAAGAACACGCCGTCGGAAACTGAAGCCGCCAGCTTCCTTATCATGGCGGAAAAGAGGTTGCCGAGGTGAATATAGCCCGTGGGGCTCGGCGCAAAGCGGGTGACCCTTGCGCCCTCTTTAAGCTGCCGCTCGGGATAAATCTCCTCATAATCGGCGGGTGTTTTATCAATATGCGGATATAACAATTCCGCTAAGGCATTGTAATCGGTATCAAGCATAAAAGGCCTCCGAACTAATCTGTTTTTTTACTTAGGCTCAAACCGTAAATATACGGAAATGAAGCTGGAAATGATTTCAAATATTATAACACAATAAGAAGAAAGTGTAAACATAATAGCCCGATGTAAATAGGCTTTGCAGTTTTAAGGAATATATAACCGAAAATGCCCCATACAAATGGACATAAAAAAAAGCGGTGCTTTCGCACCGCTTAATTTATTGAATATTAGGAATACTTGAATGCTGTGAACTCGCAGGTGTCAACTCTTGTTGCCTTACCTACACTACCCTTGTTACCATCGGTAATCTTTGTAAGATAAATCTGGCCGGAAATCTCAAAGTCGTGGTTTACAGTCATTGTGATGGAATCAAGGAAGCCGGTCTCGATGTCAACAACTGCGACAACCTTGCTCTGGTTGTAATACAGTGTGTAGTTGAACTTCGTGGTGGGAGCCTTGTACCAGAGACGATCCTTCAGCAGGTTATCAAATGTGCTTCTTGTTACTGCGGGAAGGAGCTTCTGAGTATCAGTTACAACACCGTTCTGTGCTGTTTCCTTGCCCATTACTATCGTAATTACATACTGACCCTTGTCGTTGATTGTGCAGGTAGCACTCTGAATATTCTTTGTGCTTACAAGTGTCGGCAGGTGGATACCTGTTAAAGCGGAGTCGGAATCAACATCATAAACCTGATTCTTTGCATTCTTCGGCTTTGTGATATTGCTCTTGTTCTCCATGAACATAAGGCTTATCTGGGTTAAGGTGTTGAGCTTAATGTTCTTGAACTCCTGATATGCCTTCTTGGTGTAGCCTGCGCCGTTGTTAACTGCAAACTTAACTGCATCGGCATATGCGTTGAGAATCTCAACCTTGCTTGAGGGCTTGCTGAGAAGGTCCTCAGCGGTTACCTTGTCAAGCTTTGCGGCGATTCTGAGCATCATACGTGCGTCGTCTGCCTTAACGGTGTCGTCACCGGTGACGTCTGCCGTGAGTGTATTCTCGTTGGTCTTCTTGTCAAGCTTTGCGACAATTCTTAAAACAAGACGGGCGTCAGCGGCTGTAATCTTTCCGTCGCCGTCAAGATCGCCGGGGCGGTTAAGGACTGTGTAAGCAAGTCCGTTAGCCTGTGCATATTCAAGAGCATATGTGCCGGCATATGCGTAAATCTCTGCAAAGTGGTTATTTATCTGGTCGGAGAAGGTGAAGAAGGCAGTTTCACCGATTGTATCTACCGAAGCGGGAACCTTTACGGCAAATGTCTTTTTGCAGCCTTCGAATGCGCCGTCACTTACAACCGAATATGTATTGGGGATAACGGCAACCTCTTCACTGCCCTTATACTTAATGAATACCTTACCGATGCCGATATAATCGCCGGGATACTCCTCAAACCATTTTGTGCCCTGGAAGGCATTCTCTCCGATGATATTGATATCGCCGAGGGCGGTTATTTCGGAAAGATTTGAGCAGTTTGCGAAGGCGTACGCACCGATGGACTTTGTTCTCTCGGGAAGAATAACGGTCTCGACAGAGTCGTTATCCATAAAGGCGCCGTTACCGATTTTTGCTATCGTAATCGGAACCTTAACGTCCTTATCATTTCCCTTATAGCCGATCAACATTGCATTCTGGCTATTGACATTAATGATAACAAAATCTATATCGAAGTTTTTGTACCATGCTGTGTCGTTAAATGCCCCCACACCGCATTCTTCAATCTGACCTCTTATAGCTATGGTGTGCAGATTGATGCAGCCGGCAAAAGCCTCTTCGCCTATTTTTGTTACGCTTTCCGGAATCTCAACTGCCTCAAGACCGTCATAATCGGCAAAAGCTCTGCGGCCGATTTCAACAACTTTGTGGCCATCAATCTCAGCAGGAATGAATAAGGTAGAGTCTACTGATGTATCCAGATCCACGCCCGTAATGGCGACAGCGTCGTCACCTATAAAATCGACATAGAATTGGGGCTCATAATCTGCAAAGGCAGGAACCGAAATACTGAAGAACAAAGCGGCAACAAGAATGAAGGAAAGCGCCTTCAACCCTAATGCTCTTTTTGAATTTTTCATCGGGGAACTCCTCCTAACTAATATATGGGGTGGTTTGTTGCGGCTAAAAATTACAGCATCAAATCGTATGTAATTGCATATTTGCCTACGATAAGAAGTATAGCTTATATTGTATGCAATGTCAACGAGTTTTATGAAAATTGTCGCCTGAATTTATATAATTTATGCCAATTCAGGCAGGAATTCCTATGATTATTTGTTTTATTGCATAAAATTTCCGCATTCATAATTATTCCTGCTTTAAAGCATAAAAATTCGTCAAACTGCGACAATTTTCGCCTTTTGTGAGGCTAAAACAGCGGATTATTCTCATCCTTTGACTTTTCCGCTTCAAGGCTGCGGGAAAGCGGCAGCAGCTCCGGAGCCCACATTCTGAGGTGGGATACATCGTTGGCGGCTTCGAGATAAATCTTGCCCTCGGTGTTATATTTGATGCGGTTGAAGGACGAATTGCTGCAGCCGAGCCTGAATCTGCTGTCGGCATCAAGGCCCAATGCGGCATACAGAAAGCTCGTCAGATAGGTGCCGTGGGTTGCGATAAAGACCGTCTGGCCGAATGTAAATTTGCTTTTTATATATTCGATGGCGCACCTTGCTCTGTGGATACTGACGTTCATATCTTCCCTCTCAAGCTTTGAGGGGGTGGGGTGCTCCTCTGACCGCTCGTACACGAAGTCTGCCAAGGGGAACTTCTCTTTCAGATAATCCGTTCCCCGACCTAAAAAGCCCTCCATGACGCCTACTTCCAACAGCTCGTCGAGCAGGATTATTTTATTCCCGTGCCTTTCGTTGTCCGCTTGTGCGAGCATTACCTCATAGGCGGTTTCTGCGGCTCTTTGCAGCGGGCTTGCGAAAAAGGCGTCAAACTTCACATTCTTTAAAAGCTGTCCCAGAAGCTGCACCTGCTTTCTGCCCGCCTCTGTCAGCGGGGGGTCTTCCCTGACGACATCCTCAAGCTGCGAGCTGTCTACGCCCTGTCTCCTTCTGACATTTCCCTCGGACTGACCGTGTCTTGCGACGAAAATTTCAAAACAATCATCACCCAAAGCTGTGTCCTCCTTAATATTAAAGCCCCAGATTCCAGAGGAATCAAAGGCTCGGTTTATATATTGCAGAAAGGCTGTTCAGTTTAGCGAAAGACCGCATTCCAAGGCGGGTTTCAATGCCCTTTCGGCCTCATTTGTGACAGCGCTGTACAAACGATATCCGCCTGCAAGGTTATAGCAGTCGAATCCGTTTTGCGAGAGTATCCTGCAAGCTATATAGCTCCTTAATCCGCTCTGACAATTAACATAAACAGGTTTTGTCTTGTCAAGCTCATGCAGTCTGTCCCTGAGGCTGTCAAGGGGTATATTGACCGTGCCGTCAATGCGTCCTCTGATGTACTCCCCTTCGGTTCTGACGTCAAGCAGTGTTACGCTGCCGTCACGGGGAAGAGAGTCCACGTCGTGCCAGTGGTACTGCTTTACAAGGCCTTCGAGTATGTTCACAATCGAGAAGCCTGCCATGTTGACCGGGTCCTTTGCCGACGAATAGGGCGGCGCATAGCAAAGCTCAAGCTCCTGAAGGTCGTATGCCGTAAGTCCCTGACGAATCGCCACGGCGAGTATGTCGCAGCGTTTGTCAACTCCTTTTCGTCCCACAAGCTGAGCGCCCAATATCCTGCCGGTCTTATTCTCGAACAGAACCTTCATACTTATATTTTCAGCCCCGGGAAAATATCCTGCATGTGATAAAGGATACAGGATAAGCTTGTCATAGTCAAGTCCCGCCGCCTTTGCGGCTCTCTCGTTTATTCCGCATGAAGCCACCGTCACGTCAAACAGCTTCAGAATCGCAGAGCCTATGCTGCCCTTGTATTCGCTCTTAACTGAGCAGATATTGTCTGCGGCGATTCTGCCCTGCTTGTTTGCAGGCCCCGCAAGGGGTATGTGGGAAGGAACGCCAGTCACTAAGTTTTCGACGGTTACGCAGTCGCCGACAGCATATATATTCCCGTCTGAGGTCTGCATATTCTTGTTTACGATTACCGCTTTATTTGGACTGAGAGCAAGGCCGCAGTCCTCGGCGAGTGCGGTGTCGGGAGTGACGCCCACGCTGAGTATAATCATATCAGTGATAATGGTGCAATTTGATGTTCTGAGAACGGTCTGCCCCTTTTCATCGGTGTATATTTCCTCTGCACCTTCGCCCAAGATGAGGTCAATTCCCTTTTCTCTTAAGACCTTATGCACCTCGCAGGCTATATCAAAGTCAAGAGAGCCTATTACATGGGGCGCTTTTTCTATTATTGTAACTTTGAGTCCCCTGTTATAAAGGTTCTCCGCCATTTCGATTCCTATATATCCGCCGCCGATGATTACCGCTTTTTCAGGTGAGTTTTCGGTAATAAACTCATTAATGCGGTCGGTGTCGGGAATATTGCGGACAGTAAAAACATTCCCCCTGTCGATACCCTTTATCGGTGGAACGATGGGCTTTGCACCGGGAGAATAAATGAGCCTGTCATAGCTTTCTTCATATTCGCTTTTGTCGGCAAGGTTTCTTATCTTTACCGTTTTACGCTCTCTGTCAATCTTTATGGCTTCGCTCAAAACCCTTACGTCAATTCTGAACCTTCTGTAAAAGCTTTGCGGGGTCTGGAGTAAAAGCTCGTCTCTGCTTTGTATCTCTCCCCCGATGTAATAAGGCAGGCCGCAATTTGCGAAAGATATGTACTGACCCTTTTCCAGAAGAATTATTTCTGCATCCTCGTTAAGCCTTCTGAGCCTTGCCGCTGCCGTAGCTCCGCCTGCAACTGCGCCGATAATAACTACCTTCATTTTATCCGCTCCTTTTTTATCGCACGGTGAAACCGGTCCAGGACCTTATACCTCCGATATTTGTTACATCCGTATAGCCCTTTCTGCTGAACTCGGCACAGGCTCTCCTGCTGCGGGCTCCGCTCAAGGAGTACACGAATATCTTTGCGTCCTTGTCATCAATAATGTCGACTATGGCATCGGCCTCATCAACAGGAATATTAATGCTGCCCATAATATGTCCGGTGGCGTATTCGTCTCGTCTGCGGACATCTATGAGGATTATCGAAGGGTCTCTTTCCAAGGCCTCTCGGGCTTGAGCCATTGTAATGTTATTGTACCTTGCCGAATACCTGCCGAACATTAATGGCACTCCTCCCGATCTGTCAAAATCATACTTTCCGTTATCCATTTTCCTCTACCATGAAAGCCATAAAAACTACGTATCCGATTAATGGTTGTAGAATATGATTCTTATCCGCTTCCAGTCTTCCTTTTTGCAAATTTTGAAATTTTATCGATAATAATAAAAGGCAGGAGATGAGTTATTGTTGCAAATTGCGATAAAATATTACTGTTTTCGACCATATTGTCTACAATCTGATACTATAATTATAGATTTATTAACGAAAATCACTATGACAATGTCACAGTAAGCACCTATCACAAAAAAATTCACTTTTTGTATTCAAATGTAAAATATGGAATCAACTTCACTTTTTGCGGCAGTTTCAACATTAAATTGAATAATACCACAAATTGTTATTTTTTCAAGTGCTACGTTAAAGCTTTATTATTTTCGTGCTTTATACTAATAAAGAGGCGTAGTGCAAAAGCAGTTTTTGTTATATTTCCATAGTATAGTATTATAGTTTCCATTGGAATAATAATCACTCGAAATGTGAAACGAAAATTGAGGAAAATAATACGAAAATATGTACAGTTTTATGGTAATGTGTATTAAATGACGACTTTATAGCAAATTTTGTCCTAATATGTGAATAAATTTTTAGTTTATTGTTAATAACGGTTTTATTTAAATCAAATCGAACTAAAGCCTGCAGGGCTCTTGAAATGCAAATACGTAAGGTATATAATGTTGTAGAATTGCGGCGAAAGCTGAAGGTAAAGCCGCTTAAAGCATTGTCAGATTCACAATAGAACGATTAAGGCAGGGGTATAATATGAGTGCACTTAAATCGGCGATTATCGGCTGCGGCCTGATACACAAGTCCCATGTTAAAGGAATTGAGGCAAGCGAGTATGCGACACTTTCCGCTGTCTGCGATATAGACAGGGCCGCTGCGGACAAGGCTGCGAATGAAAACGCAG
>JAAYOZ010000208.1 GCA_012520115.1 Clostridiales bacterium
CTAAGGCAGGTAAGATTGAGTACCGTCTTGATAAGACAAACATCATCCACTGCCCCATCGGTAAGGTATCCTTCGGAACAGAGAAGCTTGCCGAGAACTTCTACACCCTGCTTGACGCAATCATCAAGGCTAAGCCGTCAGCAGCCAAGGGTCAGTATATCCGTTCCTGCGTTGTAGCTACAACAATGGGCCCCGGAATCAAAATCAACCCCAACAAGGTCACAAAGGCTGAAGCTTAAATTTAAACCACAATCAAACGCATCTGCTTAAAGCAGGTGCGTTTTTTGCATATAGTCGGTTTTCAGGACAGAAAACAAAGCCCTGTAAGTATACATCTAATCTCCGAATTTCTTAAAAAAACATAAAAAAATTACTTGTAGAGGATTTTCATGTGTGTTAAACTGAAAAATAAATTTATTTCGGCAAAAACCGATTAGGAGCGATAGTGTGACCTTCCCCGATATAAGAAGCGAGCGGTGGACAGACAATGAGAGAAACCCCATTGTAGGCTATTTCCACGGCGAGAAAAACAGGTATGCCATCGGCGACCCGCAGATTCTCACCCCGGACGACTATGACGGCAAGTGGCATATGTTCTACCACGGCTTCTTTGACGACTACATCCCTTACCTTTATCATGTGGTGTCCGACGACGGAATCAACTGGCAGTTCCACAAGCGCTGGCAGCTAAATGTGGGCCCCGTTTATCTGTTTAAGGACAACGGCCGCTTCATTCTCTATTCCTCAGAGGTCTCATGGCGAGCCGTAAAGGAAGAGGGCAAACCTAAGGACTGCTACGGCAAGGGCACTGCCTATATAATCAGGGCGAGGGTCAGCACCGACCTTGAGGAATGGTCCGAGCCTGTCGATATAATTAAGCCCGAATACGACTGGGAAACGACAGGCCCCGAGGCCTGTGTCCGCAACCCCTGCATGGTGCGCTTACCCGACGGCAAATACCGCCTTTATTACAGCGGCGGCTCCGTGCTATTAAAGGTCTGCGGCTACCCTGAGCCTTATGCCATAGGCTATGCGGAAAGCGACTCCCCGCTGACCGGCTTTGTAAAGAGGGAAGAGCCGATACTGCTCCCCGATGAAGGCATCCCCCACAGGAATTTCGGCTGCGGAGGCTTTAAGGTGTTCTCATGGCAGGACAAATACCTTGCCTTGTATAACCCCATTTACATAGACAATGAAGACATGCCCCGCTCCGCAATCGCCGCAATGATATCGGATGACGGCATCCACTTTGAGGAGTATCCCCATAACCCTATTATCGCCCCGGCAAAAGAGGGCTGGAAAAAGGCTCTGGTCTATCAGCTTGACTGCGTAACATACGACGGCAAGGTCAGACTCTATTACAACGCAAGGGACGAGTGGCTCGACGGTATTGAGCGTATCGGCCTTAGCGAAATCTCCGACCCCGACCTCTTAATCCGAAAAATGTTATAATGTAAACCGCAGCAAACTGACATAACATTTTGCAGTAAATACTTGTAATTTAACGCAATTACTTGTTTTTTTCCCATTGGCAAGTTAAACTGAATATGTGACACTTTTTAATAATGTTGATTACCTGAGCCTTTGCTCAGGCTTAAACGGCGGATTTGCAGACAAACCTGACGCTTTATGTCAGAGTTTCGTCTGCATTTTAAGGATAGTGCGATAATCCATTTTCCAAACCGCCCTATATATTGGAGGGATTAATTTGAAATCTAAGACCGACATCGATTACTCGGTTGTAGACTTAATAGTCGGCAAATATGAAAACCCCGCCGAGTCGCTTATTTCTCTTTTGCAGGACATTCAGGA
>JAAYOZ010000209.1 GCA_012520115.1 Clostridiales bacterium
CCAGTGTCCTTATACCTACCGCGCTGCGCTACACAAACGGGTTCAGCGGCACAAGTCCTCTTGTCCACCTCGTTCCCCACAAGGTTTCTAATTCCGTCTTTGTAGCAAGTCGCCCTAACTGTTTGTGCTTTGCCGTCTGGAGTGGTGTTGACGGGGACAGGTTCGGCAACCATCATTCTTTGACCACTTTGCTTGTTGAAATTCGTTAAGTTACCACCCTTATAGTAATTTGCATCAATACAATATGCTTTCTCATTTCTGCAAGGCATCCCACTATCTAAAACATCCCTCAGCAAAATCCCCCTGTCTTCAGGCTGCTGAATCTCGCAACCATAATTCGTGAAGTAAATCCTTTTCCTGTTCTGAGCAGACACCAAGGCGCTGTTTATTTCGGTCATTTGCCCACCATAGAGCCTGTTTAGGATTTCCGCCATAACCTCTTTTATCTGCTTCTGCATTGAGGACACATTTTCAAAAAGGTAGTAAACCTTTTCGTCTGTTGCCGCTTTTACTCTATCTACCGTTACAAGGCAGTTAAAAAATAACTGTAAGCCGTCTGCGAATCTGTAACCCTCAACACCAAGCTTTTCTCCGACTTGCTTCTCAAATTCTGAAATATGTAGCCACCAGTTGGGTGTAGCATTGTGCCACTGGATAAATTCTTCTGCTGTAAAATCAACTTTGCTAATACGGTTTCCCTTTTGTGCTATGCTGAACTGTGTGCAAGGGAAGCCGGCGAGAATTAACTTAATTATCAAGCACCTCCGTTAATCTGATTCCTCCAACCGCACCAGCCAAAACCGCCAAGCCGATTAAGCACCTTGTTACAGCCTGTCCGACCGTGATTGCGTCGTTATCCAACGCACCGGCAGTTCCGAACATTGCAAGCAGGGCAACCGCACCTACTATAACTAAGGCCGCTCTGACCGCTCTGAGAAGGGCGGGTTTGTTTATGGTTACTGTGAGGGTGTCGGGAACTTCCTTAACTACCGCATAAACACGGTCTGTTTCTGTCAATATTCTCTCCAGCGTTCCCTTGAAGTAGCAGAGCCTGTTTTTGTTTATATATAACACTGTCTTGTGAAGTTCTTTTGCAAAGTGAACTTCATCATAAACGCCCCTGCCCACAATTCCGCTTACGCTGCTAAATACCAAAACATCGGAGGCTTTAATTGCCTCGAAGCAGTCCCGCATTGCATCTTCTTCCGACTGATTCTGATTTACATGTCCATTCGGGTTGATTATCTGCGCAGGCGGGAACCATTTCTGAATAAGACCTATCTCATAGTTCTCAATATCGGTGTTATACTTCCACCTGTGGTGTGCGTAGTAAATCGTCATAATGTACCCTCCGCTTCAAACAAGTCCATTTGCCCGCCCTGCTTCCGTCTGCGCGCTTTGTACTCGTTGTATTGCTGACGGTATGTATAACTCGCTCCGAAGACATTCCACGCTGCCTTGACAAGATTCGGCTCATAAGGTCTGATTCTCTCTAAATCCTCAACGGCCTTGTGCGATATGGGGCAGCCACAACAGCCTGTACGCGTTAAGCCGTACACCTCGTAAGCGTCTGAGTAGCGGATTCCGTAATACTCCTTGTACCATTGCTTGTCAGCGTCGGAAACATAGTACAGAGGCTTGAGCCTATATTTGCCGTCGGAAGCCTCCGTAAAGCAAAGCGAAGTGTTATCCTTACGCGGGACTGACCTCATGCCGCCCTCGTCTCTGCGCTCGCCCGTGATTATCATGTCAAAGGGTTTTTGGACTTTCTTTGCAACATTTTTCTTGCAGTGATCGCAACACTTAGCACTGACATTAAAAGGGATGGGGTGCTCTTTGATAAAATCAAGCATGTACTTTGACGAGCCGATTACAAGTTGAATGTTGGGGCGAGGCTCGCCTTTGGAATTGCACCCGCATAGAAAATTGATTGTGCTCTCGCATCCGGGGTATCTTGCTTTAAGCTCCGCTCTCTTGGCAGCCTTGTCCTCCGCTTCTGCATACTCGTCCGCAATGGACAGCGGTATGCCTTTCTTCTGCACCCCCTCTA
>JAAYOZ010000210.1 GCA_012520115.1 Clostridiales bacterium
CCGTGTTCACCGCACGAATATGGGGGTATAGCTCAGCTGGGAGAGCGCTTGAATGGCATTCAAGAGGTCAGCGGTTCGATCCCGCTTATCTCCACCAAAAACGCCAGTCCTTTTAGTTTAAGGGCTGGCGGCTTTTTTATGGTATTCATATTTCCAACAAAGAGAAAATCCGAACCTTTTCCGATTGGAGAACGGTTCGGATTTTTAGTTCTTATTAGATTATTACATCCGCATATACCATGCAGTGGTCGCTGGCGTCGAGAACGGGCTGGCGGGTTTCAATGCTGTGCACCAGCACTCTGGCCCTGTCCGGGAGGAGGAAAATATGGTCAATCGGGTAAAAATCTTCTCCTCTCTGCGGGAGTTCGCCCAATTTGTGAAAGGTGCCGATATTGTGAGTGGATTTTTTCTCGGCTACATATTTTGCGTCTGCAAAGCCGCTCTCTATATATTTCCCGTAAGAGGGTGAAAGCTCGTTGCTGTTGAAATCACCGGTTAAGAAGAACGGGATTGCGGGGTACTTCGCCTCAATTTCGGCTATTGTTTCGAGCATCTCACGGCAGTTGTCGAGCCGCCATTCCTCGTCGAGGTCGGGGGTAAGGTTTTCTATGACATACGAGCTGAGAATTATTGCGGCATGGGTGTTAAGGTGGGCAAGCAGCTTGCCGCTCTGTCTGTCTGACAATACCGCCCAGCTTACGCCCTTTGTCTCAGTCCATGTGGAACGGTACATATAAAATCCCGATTCGACCTCCTCAAAACGGTTTCGCTTGTAGAGTATGGGGAAATAATTCACGGCGGGGTATTTCTTTGAAATTGAATTCTTCTCCGACTCACGCTTGCGGCTCTCATGGGGCCACGCTTTTATCATGGCGTATTCACCGTCTGTAAGAAGGGGGATAAGCTTTTCGTGAAACACCTTGTTTATCTCCTGAAAACCGATTATGTCGGGCGAATAATGCATGTAATTTTCATACAGCAGCGGTGTCCTGTCTGCCGCCGTCTTGTCAAACAGCGTATTTGTTGACATTATGCGGATTACATTCTTTGGCTCTTCCCTGCGTTTCATTTCTTCAGCTCCTACTTTTATTTTAACTATTGAAAGTATAAGCCTATATCAAACTCAAAGCAATACTGATTGCAGCTAAAGGCTATTCTTCATTGCATTTAATGCAAATTATAAATGGTTGCAAAAAGCACAGGCAAATAGCATAATAAGATTGGATTATTGAAAATGTTTGTGCCGCATTTTATGCTTTTTTTGTGAAAGGAATGACAAATATGGACTTAGGGTTATCTATTTCAAAGCTCAGGACAGATGCCAATCTGACTCAGGAGAAGTTTGCGCAGATACTTAATGTATCCCGCCAGACGGTGCAGAAATGGGAATACGGCGAGGCTCTGCCCGATATAAATAACATTATTAAAATAGCGAAATTCTTTAATATATCATTAGATGCGCTGGTTTTAAGAAGCGACGGGCGTATAGTCGAAGAGCTGGCATACGACAAAAAGATGCAGCCCGCCTATGAGAAGATTCACGACTGGGAGTCATATTCCTCACAGCTGCCCTGTGAGTACAGAGAATCCGTTGAAGAGGGCAAGGATATTGAGAAATACAGCGATTTGATTACTGCCGTTTCAAAAATGCCCGCAAGTAAGCACAAGGAGCAGATTGCGGATGTATTGTTTGATATCATCATTAACAGCCCGCAGAAAGAAGGATATGAATATAATGAGCCTTCTGATTTAGAACATATTAAGCTCTTGAGGCCTGAGTTTAAATATGAAGCGCAAAAAACTTTGAGTCCAGCCGAACTGGAAAGCAAAATTACCGGTGCATGGCTCGGAAGGATCAGCGGCTGCCTGCTCGGCAAGCCCATTGAGGGCATAAAGACCGGTGACCTGCATCCGATTTTAAAGGAATCGGGTAACTTCCCCATGCACAGATATATCAGGTCTACTGATATTACCGCCGAAATGTGCGAGAGGTCTTCATTCAGATTAAAGGACAGGTGCTATGCCGATACCATTACCTTCTCCCCTGTCGATGATGACACTAATTACACGGTATTGGCTCAGGTTCTCGTAGAAAAATACGGACTGGATTTCACAGCCTATGATGTCTCAAGGGTCTGGACGGATTATCAGCCCAAGCTCGCATATTGCACGGCGGAGCGTGTGGCCTTCCGCAACTTTATTTACGGATATGTTCCCCCCTATTCCGCTATATATAAGAATCCCTACCGTGAGTTTATCGGCGCTCAGATTCGTGCCGATTACTACGGATATATTAACCCGGGAAATCCCGAACTTGCGGCAGAAATGGCATGGCGGGACGCTTCGGTCTCTCACACTAAAAACGGAATCTACGGCGAAATGTTTGTTGCGGCAATGATAGCCTATGCTGCTGTCAATGACAGTATTGAAGATGTGATTATGGGGGGACTTGCCCAGATACCGGCAACTTCAAGACTGTATGAAGCAATCACGAAGGTACTGGAGGACTATAAAAACGGTGTCAGCGAACATGAGTGCTTCACAAAGATTCATCGGCAGTACGATGAAAACGACCCCTATGACTGGTGCCATACCATACCGAATGCCGTCATTGTCACGGCAGCCTTGCTGTACGGTAAAGGAGATTTCACAAAGTCGATTTGTCTTGCAGTTCAAGCCTGCTTTGACACCGACTGCAACGGCGCAACTGTCGGTTCCATTGTGGGAATAATGAAGGGTGCAGAGAGCATAAATGAGGAATGGACAAGCCCGTTTAACGGTGAGCTTGAGACCTCGGTTTTCGGAATGAGCAAGGTGAAGGTCAAGGATTTAGTGGCAACGACCTTAAAGCATATAGAAAAGGGCTCGCAAAAGGCATAAAAAGCTATACTGTTTAATAAACGGTTATATAAACTATAACGCCGGCAAAGGCGAAATCACACTCACTCTGCCGGGAAGGTATACGTTCCAGTGGTGGGTTGCAACACAGTCCGGCACTTCCACAAACGGAGTATCATTTACTCCGGTGTCTACCGTCAATCCATATAAAGGTCGCTACATTATTAAAACAGGTCAGACCAGCGGCTTTGGAATAGTCGAATTCATTGATGCGCCTGCCACGGTTTACCTCCGCAATGACAGCAACGGCACGGTTTATTACTCCCCTGATTTCGAAACAAAAGGTGCGATAATGGTTACGGCGGATATACTCTCGCACGGCGCACTGATGTCTGATACAGACTCTTTGCAGCTGGACGAGACAATTACAACAGTGCCTTTGGATATTCAATCCGATTCTTCAATCATTGCAGATTTTGATACGCCGAATGCTATAACCATAAATCAGGACGGTTTGTACCGTGTGGATGCGCTGGTCGCAGCTCAGGCAACTGAAGACGCAGATGTAACACTTTCGGTAAATAATAACGGTATACCCGTTAACAACATGACGCAGATAATAAGTATGTCAACATCGGAAACAGTAACCTTTGCCTTGACAAACTTCGTGCATTTGGTTGCAAACGATACTCTCACATTGATTATGCAATCTAATACTGACACGACTATTAATTTCCCTGACGGTACCGGAGCCATATTATCGGTTCAGCAGATTAGTTAATAGCGTAATCATAGTAACAACCCCGCCGGCTTGGCGGGGTAAAAAGTTTTATTAGACTTGTAACTCTCGACACGTACGGCGTTCGGGCAGCCGCAAGCCTTGGCGATGGCGATAAGGTCTGTCTTTTCTGCTACGGTCGGCATAACTCCGACTGTTGCGGTGCGCTGGTGACGTTTGGTTTTTGTTTTCTATTCGGTTTTTATAGTTATGGGTGTTTTTGAGGCTTTGCCCATAAGGTTATCCTCAGTTTCGACGATTTCTAAGGTGTTGATATAGGGTGTTATTACATACATTGACGTGGCTTCATCTGCAAGAACGATAATACCGTACTCGTTTTTGGTTATGGTACCGGAGAATTCTGTAGCGCTTCCGGATACTGCAAAGATGTTATCCCCTTCCGAAAGATAGTCGTGGAAGTTTTTGATAAGGTCCATTTCACAGTTCTGAGGATATGGATTTGGCGGGGGCAAGAAGGTTATGGATTCATCAAACGTGCTGTCGGGGAAATAAAGCACGGTTATCAGAGTGGTATTCATTGCAGTCGGAGGGTCGCCGATTATCATTAGCGGAGCAGATGAGGTACCCGGCGCTTTGTACAGTGAAAGAAGGGTTCCGGTCACAGCTGCAAGCCTTGTAGAGAAAATCATAACGGTTTTGCCTGCATATAAATCTACAAGCTGCTCCAATACATGGGTAAACTGGTCCATAGCAAAGCAGCGGCTGTTATCGGAAGCAATCCGATCAATGCGAACCACACGCAGATTTGACTTTGCATGAACAGCATCGGAAAAGTAGACGGTAGTGTTTGATCTGTTCACAAGCTTTATTGTAACAGGTGCGGTTTCGACATCGATAACTGCCATACCGCACATATTACCTGTCTTAGAAGGCAGATTTGATTCAAACTCTTGACCGGTGCTGGATATCAGCTTAAACATTACACTCGTGACTCCGGGGGCTGACTGGGGCGCCACGAACCAGTCAATCAGATACAGACCGGTCGCCAGAATACCCACTTCGCCGTTAAAAGGGTTATATGCGAGGTCACCGTCAAAATTTATAACCTCATCAAAAAGAATACTGTTGTTATTCAATACAGGATCATTGTAACTTTTCTGCATTTGAAGCAGGGTGTCTGCCATATTGATTACCTCTCTTCACAATTTATTACAATATATGCCTCAGAGAGGGTGGTTGCTATTTTCGGGATTTCTCCGAAGTATGCATCAAAAAACCGACAGCTTATAACTGTCGGTTTGCCTGTTTTTGAGATTTTACTTCGTCAGCGTCTGGAGCTCTGTGAGGAGGGTTGAGGCGCATTTATTGCTCAATGAGACTATCTCCACATGGACGCTTTCGGGGGCGAGCATGGGGACAAAATCCGTATCCGCAACTAAGTAGCCCACCTGGTCATTGGCAAGGCCGAAGACAAGCAGCTTTTTGTCATTGCCGACCATATCCTGAATTGAGGGCATTGTCCAGTCCCTGCCGCTCCAGGACTCTGCCGCCGTTACGGTGCCCCCATACGCAAGTGACGGCTCCAGCTCGCCTGGGACAAGGGCGACTTTGATATTCTCGCCAAAGCTTGCCATGCCGATTTCGGAGACCAAGTTAAGCCTTGTTCCCTTTTTGACAACAGCATTCTGGAACAGTCCTACATTAAAGGCAAGTATCATTACCTTATTCTTTAGCGGCAGGAAAATCTCCCTGTGGCGTATGCTCAGAAGCGGCTGGACTTCTGTTTCAGCTTCTTTCGGTATACTTAAGAGCAAATCCACAAAGGCGTGGGCATAGGCCTTCATTATGTCAATCGGCGTATGCTCCTTTGGCAGCTTTAACAGCTCGGCGTTCTTGTTCATGGCGTTGCTCTGGATTGCGCCGAGTATCATTATGAAGTTTGCATTGGCTCTTTCGAGTATTTCCTTCTCCATATAGTACGGATAGTCCGAGGTGATCTCACGCCTGCTTGAGCCGTTGCCGCCGCAGTGTGTACACCAGTTGACAATCCATGTGCTTCTGCTGTCCGGGTTGTCGGGTATGAAGCGCAGTCTGTTGAGATTCGTGTCATTGACATAGGGCGGGCGCTGGTCCTTCACATAAGGTGAAGCGTCCACCATGCCGAAAACAAGTCTGCCCGGCTCTAAGTTCCTGACGGCTTCTTTTATTGTTTCGGCGGTGACATTATAGAGGTTTTCCATAAAATCAGGGTTCTTGCCGTTTTTTAAGCCGCCTTTTCTTAATAGGTTGTGCCTCGGATTGCGTAAAAACGCCTCTTTTAATTCGCCGTTCATGCCGAGTGTGTCAACCACGCTGTGCTGGTGCAGAGTGAAAAGATTTATGCTTACAATATCGTTTTCCTTGGCAAACTCAGACAGGCGGCTGCGGATTACACGCACCTCGTTGTTTGCAAGGCCGTACAGGTCGAGGGCGGCAAAAATGACAGTGCCGTTGACACCGTCATTTATTGCAATCGCTCTGACTCGCATATCGTCATAGATTTCGGTGGCGGTCTTTCTGCCGCCTCTGATTTCACCGCCGACAAAGTGGTTGCCGTCAAGCTCATTGCCCGTAAGCAGCGAGGCTACGGCAAAGCCCAGATGCCATTTGGCGTTATCCCTCGGGGTGACATTTAATTCGCCTGTTCCCTCGTAAAAGTCCTTGCTCACATATTTGCTTTTCTTTGTGAACTTCGGGGATGGGGTGAAGAAATTTACGACGGACAAGGCGCCGTTAAGGAGTTTTTGCGATGTATTGTATTTAAGCTTATATGCGAATGATTCAGGCATTTATAAGTCTCCGTATTCTTATTACAGCTTCTTGTTTTTATTTCTTTCGGCTAATTCAAACTGCTCTTTAGCGATTTTTTCCATTGTCTCTGCTTCGGCATTTGTAACGCTCTTTGAGATTTTTGCACGGTGCTCGAGCAGCTCTGCGTACATTCTTTCTCTCTTCGCACCGGACAGATCGTAGAACAGCATTGGGATTATGCCTAAGAAGCCTGTCAGCAGGGGCAGTATCGAGTATGAGGCAAAGAGCCAGTACTTGGTGTCATCGGTCTGCGCTTTACCCCTTATGTAGGCTGTCTGGTCGTAATTTATCCAGCGTTTAATCTGAAGGGTCAGGATATTTGTAAATATGCCCGCAAGCTTGGTGGCAAGTCCCTTTGCGACCGAGGTCATTGCCTCTGTGCGGTAGCCGTTTTTCCACTCGCAGTAGTCCATGGTCTCGTTGTACATCTCTGAGGGGATGACCTTCCTCATGCCATAGAAGAATGCGGTAATTGTTTCATAGAAGGTCAGCACTATTGTCATTACCAGTCTGTTCTTATACAGGCCGTGTTTCTTTCCGCCGATTGTACCTATAAGGAATACGGGAACATTTAAGAGCTGTCCCAAATATTCACTTAATATATACAGCGTGCGGGACTGGAATTTGCGGCGGAACCACGGCACAATCATGAAGGGTACCGGTCCCAGCAAGGCTCCCGGGAAGCCTGTCACATAGCCCATTGATGCGAAGTTTAGCACGTCAATATAATAGTCGCCACGGCTGCCGCCGACGGAGAATTTGCCCAAAATCTGCGAGAGGGTCAAAAGCAGAACCGGCTTGTTATTTAGAATTGACTTAACGCCCTGCATAATGCTCGGTGTTTTGATGGACTGGGGGACTCGCTCCTGCATTATGGTGTTAAACCAGAACGAAGCGCCTCCGCTGACGAGGCTTGTAAAAACGCCCATGCCGACGAACAGCCTCATAAACAGGTGGCTGATATCCGTATTCTTCGGTTTGATGACATTGTTGCCGATAAGGTCAAGCAGGATAGTCATTATCTGCTCCGGCAGCTTTTCGCCCAAAGCGCCCGAAACATAGTTTGCGATGGTCAGAAGACGCGTTCGTTCAACCGGATGCGGGGTTATGGTCGTAATAATTCCGCCCTGCGCTATGCCTACAAAGGTGCCTATTCCCTCACGTACAATGGCGAGGATGGAGAAAGCAAGGAATTTTGAGAAGTCCTCAGGCCCCGTGCCGGGGAAGAACAGAGGCAACAGCCAGTAAAGGCAGGTGCCCATAGTGCCGGGAATTGCAAGCAGGACCAAATAGGGCTTGAATTTGCCCCAGCGGGTGCGTGTCTTGTCCACTATCGCAGCGGTAAAAACGTCGTTCACAACGTCCCAGATACCGTTTATAAATGAGAGAATCTGCTGATACCTGAAGCTTACCTGAAGTATGGAGTTTACAAAGCGCTGAGAGTATCCGTTGATATTAAAGCTCTGGGCCATGTCCCAGACCACATAGCCGATAACCTCTTTTCTGCGGACATAGCGTCGGTTTTCATGCACATAGGCGAGCTGTTCTTCGCTGAATTCTTCATCAGTCTGAACACTTAATGCGGTCTTATTATCCTCTGACAAAGTATCACACCTTTCATCTGCTTGAGTAGAAGGAATAGCGCATTTGACGGGAAACAGAATGCTGCAAAAGAAAGTGCTTAAAGTCAAACGAAGGACAAATACTTACGTGATATTACATAAACGGAATTTCGACGCCTGTCCTCGATTTGTTCAACTTGCATTATAAATAGAATATCAAAGGATAATCATAAAAGTCAATCGGGTTCAAAGATTTATTTTTTGGGAATACAAAAGCCCCCATTCGTTTTGTACGAATGGGGACATAATTTCAGCATAATTTAACGATAAAGAGCCCAGACGAGAATGTAACCGGACATAACGGCGGCAAGGGTGAAGGGCACGCTGATTTTCATAAACTCCTTAGCGCTGACCTCATATCCGTTTTTCTTGAGTATGCCGAGAGCCGTAATATTTGCGGAGGCGCCGATGGGAGTAAGGTTGCCGCCAAGGGTTGCTCCGGCAAGCAGACCGAAATACAGCACTGTCGGGTGGACGCCCATAAGGGTTGCGATACCGCCTGTTACGGGCAGCATTGTTGCGATATAGGGAATGTTGTCTATGAAGGCCGAGAAGATGACCGAAGCCCAGACTAAAAGCGTATACATTAAGAATACATTGTTTCCGCATACCTTGACAAAGAGCTGGCTGATTTCGTTTACCACGCCGGCCTCTGTAATTCCGCTGATTACGATAAAGAGCCCTGCGAGCAGAAGCAGGGTGAAATAGTCAATCTCCATCATGGTTTTCTTAAAGACTTCGAGCTTGCGTGTTCGGATAATTTCTCGGACTAAGCCTATAATCATTAAGCCTACACAGATGATTCCGTTTGTGATTGCGGGCTTCTTTTCTGCCGGAATAAATGATGCAAGAATAAGTAATACTATTGTGCCGACAAGGAGGACCGATGGAAAATAGTCCGTAACGACGGTTCTTTCCTTCATATCTATGTGCTGGTTATCCTTGCGGAAAACTAAGAGCAGGACAAGGGTTGAAGCGATTGCGCCAATCTGGACTATCCAGAACAGACCGGGTCTCTTTTCATACCAGAAGAAGTCGAGGAAGTCCATGTTTGCATGGCCGCCGAGCAATATGGAGGTTGTATCGCCGACCAGCGTGGCTGCGCCCTGAAGGTTTGAGGCTATTGCTATTGCAATAATGCTCTTTACGGGTGACATGTTCAGCTTCTTAGCGATAGTAAGGGCGACGGGTGCTACCATCAAGACCGTTGCCACATTGTCGACAAAGGCGGAGATGAATCCCGAAAACAGAGACAATGCAATAATCGCCCATTTGACATTCGGGGTCTTTGCTATCATCAGGTCTGCAAGAAGGGAGGGCATTTTTGAATCGATAAACAGTGAAACAACGCCCATGGTGCCGGCTATCATAAGTATGACGTTCCAGTCGACCGAGCCGAAAACCTTGCCTATGGGAAGAATGCCGAGTATAACAAAAAGTGCTGCTGATGCCAATGCTATGTAAGGTCTGTATTTAGGCAACACCATTAACAGAAGATATGTAATAAGAAATAATACAAGCGCTAAAACCAATTGATACATCCTCTCTAATCTATTTCAGAGTAACCCCTGATTTTCACACCACGACATTATAGCACCGGTATTACATTTTGTCTAATAGAAAATTACCGAAAAACTTACAAAAAACAGCCCCGATTTTTTACATCGGGACTGAAAAATAAGATTACAAAATTTGCAGAAGCAGGGACGGATTTTCTTTGCGTTCAAGGCTTGATTTTTGCATAAAGCTCCGAGGGATAATCGGGTATTGCGCCGTACTTTGTCACCACAAAGTCACTGAGCATAATTGCCCTTTCGGCGCAGTCTGATAAAGAGTGACCGTGCAGGTAATTCGCAAGAAAGCATGCGGAAAAGCTGTCCCCCGCCCCGACGCAGGACACTGCCTTGTTTACGGGCTTTTGGGGGATGACGGTCTCGCCGTTTTCCGCTTTGTAAATAAATGCGCCGTCCTTATCGAGGGTAAGGAGGATTATTTTGATGTCAAAGCCCTCGGCAAGCTGCTTACATGCTGCTTCAAAATCGCTGTCGGGGCATATTATCTTTTCTTTGATTACAGATGCAAGCTCTTCCCTGTTGATTTTGAGTATCGAGCAGGCTTTCAGGGCAAATTCGATAATCTCCCTGCTGTGATAGTTCTGCCTGAGATTAAGGTCGCAGAAAACATGCCCGAAGCTGCCCCTGTTTAGGAGGGTTTTAAGTGTTGTGAAAGAAACAGTGTTTCTTAAAGCAAGGGTGCCGAAATAGAAAAGGTCAAATTCGCCGCTTGCTGCCCTGTTAATCAGTTCGGGAGAAGGCTCAATATAATCCCATGCGGCGGGCATTGTTAAATTGTAGCTCGGCTGGCTGTTTTCATCCACGGTCACAATGCAGGTGCCCGTGGGCTGCGCTACGGCGCTTACAAAGTCGGTTTTTACGCCTAAATTCTTAATAATCTTCAGGGTTTCATCGCCTAAAGGGTCTTTGCCCACGGCGGTTACGATAAAAGAATCTAAGCCGAGCTTTGCAATATGGGCGCTGAAATTAAAGGGCGCACCGCCTATCTCCCGCCCGCTTTCGAATATGTCCCACAGCACCTCGCCGAAGGCCAATGATTTCATTCTTTTCACTCCCATATACTCTTTAAGGGTGAAATGCTGAGTTTGTTTATTCTCGCACTTTGTGTCGAAATAAGCTCGAGCTTATTTTTGCTGTAATCCATAAGAGTGCCGACGGACATAAATGCACTGCCGTCGCCTGCAAATATCTCGATGCCCGTTCTGTCTATAAGAAGCCTAAGCTTTATGCCGCTTTCATCGGTCAGGGGTGCTTTGCAGTCAAGTATATTTAGGCTGTCTGTGTCAAGGTGTATTTTTGTGCCGAAAAGCTCGATATCGAGGGGCTTTTCTGCTCTGTCAAGCTCGATGCTTATATCATAGCACTCGTCGTCAAGCTCATAAGAGAAGGGGCTGCTATTTGAGATTTTAAGGTCTGTAAATTCCTTCGTGTCCTTATACAGCTTTTTAATTTCGCTTACGGGGTTTGCGCACAAAAGCAGCTTGCCGCCCTGCTCTTTAAGGGTCATTTCACAGGGGAAGGTCATGCTCTGGTTGAACACGGCTTCCGGTATGTCAAATCTGTTCCAGCTGATTCGCAGTCTGCGTCCGTCAACGGTGTCAGACCAGGTCTGAGTGGCATAGCTGTTCTTACCGTAGTGAAGCTGCTGAACTTGCGTTTCGGGCGAGAATATGCCATCCTTGAAGCTGCCGACCATATATCTGTCGGCGGCGGCGGACAGCACCCACTTGATATTATCCGGGTCGCCGTTTACGGGCATCAGATAAAAGTCGGGGCATTCTCTGTCGTTGTCCAGCTCGATTACCTGACTTTGCTGCCAGTCAATCAGGTTATCGGAGGTAAACAGAGCGAAGCTGTTGTCCTTAAGATACAAGGCTAAGACATATTTGCCCGAAGCACTATCGTATTGCACTTTCGGGTCACGGTTTTCCTCGGCGATGTGGTCGATTATCGGGTTGCCCTCATATTTCGTGAAAGTCTTACCGCCGTCAGTGCTGTACGCCATGCACTGGGTGAATTTCTTGCCCTCCGAGGTCTTTGATTTACTGCCTGCGGCGGTGTAGAAAAGCAAAATCGGCGCATCCTCTCCCCTTTTCAGTCCGCTGTCGTTGCGGTAGTCCACAAAAGCTGAGCCTGAAAACATAGTGCCCATTTCATCAGGATACAGAGCACAGTCTGTCTCCTGCCAATGAAGCAAATCATTACTTACAGAGTGACCCCAATGCATATTGCCCCACTGTGCACTTGCAGGATTGTGCTGAAAAAAGAGATGATACTGACCCTTATAGTAAAAGAGACCGTTGGGGTCATTAAGCCAACCCCTTTTTGCCGAAAAATGAAACTGCGGTCTGTACTTTTCTTTATAAATGCCTTCATTATCTTCCTGAGTGTCGGACTTAATGATTTTAAGCTCCATTTCCGGCTCACAGCTTATTTCGAGGGTTTTGCCCTTGAATCTTTCTATGTTTACATAGCTTACAAAATCGGGATTTTCGTAGTCGATCTTAATATCCAGATCAAAGATGAGCTGACCGTCAGACTTAAAAAGCATCTTGCGTTTATTGGCTTTTTCGCTTACGGGAAAGGCAAGGTATTTGCTGTCACATATAATCGTCATATTATCAGTCCTTTTAAAAGTCTAAGTTAATAGTATTATAAAAAGCGCCTGTGTTCAAGCGAAAATTACTGACCAAGACCAAAGCCTCCCTGACGGGAGGCTTCAGATTTTATTCTACATCAGATTAACCGTGAAGGACCTGATATGACCTTAAGAAGGTTATGAGAATCATTAAAAGCACTGAGATGAAGGTAGTGAGAGCGTTAATAACGGGGTTAGTTCTTGCCGCTTCGACGGTAAACTCCGTAAAGGCTGTGCCGCTTACGGACTCAATGCCGAGGATGTGTGTGCCGACTGTGAGGGTCTCGAGGTACTCTTCCTTGAGAGTAACGATGATGCTGCCCTCAAGAAGCTCGTAATTTGCAGCGTCAAGCTCAATGCCGTCCACTGTTACACGGATGAAGTCTGCGAATGCCGCGTCGGACTTGAATGTAATTGTGCCGCCGTCGGTGGGATTCCAGACGTTCTCCTTACCCTCAACGATTGCGGGTGCGATTTTCGGGAGAACCTCTGTTCTTGCTTCGCCGCAGTGTACGCAGGTGAACAGGATTTCGCCCGTGGTGCTTGCTGTGGGTGCTGTTGTTACTACGCCCTCGTCCCACTCGTGACCGTCGTATACGGCGATTGTCAGGCTCTTTGTGTTGCCTGCCTTGTCTGTGGCTGTGATTGTGACTGCCTTGTTGGCGGGCTCTACCGTGAATCGACCGTCTGTGAGTTCTACCTCAACGCCGTTAACGGTAACTCTCAGGAGGTTATCGTCTGATACGTTGATTGTAACAGGCTCGCAGAATACATCGCCGTCAGCTGCGCCGCTGATTACGGGAGTTATGTTCTCAAGCACGAGACCGTCGGTATTGATGATTGCGCTGTTGCCGACCTTATCGGTAATCTTTACATAGACAACATAGCTGTTGTTCGGGGAGATGCTGAAGGAGCCTTCAAACTCTGTCCAATCTGTAATGGCTTCAGCTTCTTCTATTGTGAGAGCTCTGTCGGCAAGGAAGTAGAAGGTCTTATCTATGCCGCTCTCAATATCATTAGCCTCAACCGTTACGGACTGAGTTTCCTTAAAGAAGCAACCGAAGGTGATTGTATTAAGGAAGCTGTTCCATCTGTTGGTGCCGATTGAAACTGTTCCTGTCGGAGCAATGTCGTCGACCAGAATCGGGAGTACAACCGTCTTTGTTCTGAAGCAGTCAGCGCAGGTATCTATTCTCTGACCTTCTGTAAAGTATGTGGGTGCCGGGTCTGGAGTGCCTTCTAACCAACTATGGTCGTGATGCTCATCGGCAGCGGTGCAGCCGTTGTTCCGGCACATATGGAAGTGACCGTGCTCGTCATGATGCCACTGTCCTGAGAAATCATGCTGCTTTGCAGGGGTTAAAACTCTGTCGCAGACTGAGCAGAGAATAGGAGTAGTGCAGTCGCCGTCATCTGCAGCGGGCTTATGTGCGCCGATTTCTGTTTTTACTGAGCAGACATTGCACTCATGCCAGTGGTTTATGCTGTCATGATACCACTCTGTGCTCCAGTCGTGGGTAATCTCTCTGTGTTCGCCGCAGATATTGCAGTCTGCGTCGCAGTCGTGGTCGTATACGTGAGAAGCGTTGATTGTCACAGTTACAGTTTTACTGTTGCCTGCTTTGTCGGCAGCGACAACAACATTCTGTCCTGTCTGAGAGAGTGTGTATTTGCCGTTTACGGGAATTAAAACAGTGCCGTTTGCGGTTAATGTGTCAAGGTTTTCTTCAACCACTGTGAAATCTCTGCTGACGCAGTAGGTCGCATTGTCTTCGATTCCGTTAAACACGGGAGCCGTAGCGTCGAGCACAAGACCGTTTGAGCAGTAGATTGAAGAGTTGCCCACATTATCCACTACTCGGGCATAAACTACTACCTTGCTGTCCGGCTCTACCGAGATGGGTTTTGTATATTCCTTCCAATCAGTAATCGATGTAGCCTGAATAAAGTTAAGTATCTCTGAGGAGAGATAATAATGTATGCTCTTTACACCTGACTGACTATCAAAGGCTTCGATAGCCTGTCTTTGAGACTTTGCTTGCCGGGGGCAGCTTGTAGCCCTTTTCGGAAGCATAGTATTCGGGCTTCACGCTGAGATTATAAGTGCCGCCGTTGAGTACAAGATTAAGCTTAACGGGGGTATAGCCCTCTGTACTGAAGGTTACATACTTTTTTGTCTCGGTGCCGGTATACTTTTTCAGATTCCAACCGTCGCTGTAAGAGCTGACATAGATATCGCCAAGATAGTCTGACAGGTCTAACAGGTTATCAATGTTGTCTACGCCGGACATATTTACTTTGGACAGATCAAGTGTTCTGAAAACCGGAGAACCGCCTGCAATATAAACTTTACCATTACCGCCGATTCCATAACCATGACCGTTGTTGCAAACCTC
>JAAYOZ010000211.1 GCA_012520115.1 Clostridiales bacterium
TATAAGGAGCTTTTAAAGGACGACAGCATCGCCGCAGTCGATATCTGCACTCCTAACTATCTCCACTCCATCATAGCAGTTGAGGCTCTGGAGAAGGGCAAGCATGTTTTCTGCGAAAAGCCCGACGCCGTAAGCGTTTCGGAAGCCCAGAGGATGAAGGCCGCAGCCGAAAAGAGCGGCAAGGTGCTTATGATAATGAGGAACAACCGCTTTTTGCCCGTTTCTCAGATTGCCAAGGAGTATATCGACAACGGCAATATGGGCGAGATTTATGCGGGTCGCTGCGGCTGGATAAGGCGCAGAGGCATCCCCGGCAAGGGCGGCTGGTTCACCACTAAGGAGATGTCCGGCGGCGGACCGCTGATTGACCTGGGCGTTCACATGATTGACCTTGCAATCTGGCTTATGGGCAACCCCACACCCGTTGCGGTATCGGGAGCAGCCTATACTAAGTTTGCAAACTCCGACCTCAGCGACAGCGAGAACTCAAAGTTCGGCGAAAGCAAGGAAGACGGCACCTTCGACGTAGAGGATCTGGCCATGGGCTTTATCAGGTTTGACAACGGCGCCGTTCTGCAGCTTGAGTTCAGCTGGGCTTCAAATATCGAGAAGGAAACCCGCTTTGTAGAGCTGAGAGGCACTAAGGCAGGCCTCACTTTGGAACCCAAAAAACTCAGACTGTATTACGAAAAGAACGGCAAGCTTCTGAACAGGTCATTCATTAAGGGCGACGGCGGCGGACACGGCCAGAACATAAGGAACTTCGTCGATGTGGTTCTCGGCGAGGGAAAACCCGTGTTCGAGCCCCAGCAGGGCGTGGATATGATAAAGATTCTCACCGCTATCTACGAGTCAGCAAAAACCGGCAGGGAAGTCGTGCTTTAATCTTTATTACAAATCAGCAAAGTTTTTCAGTGCAAGCGCTCAGTACGGGCGCTTGCTTTTTTGCTGATACAAACTTTCGGAGAAAAAATTTATTAATGGGAATTTTTATATATTTTATCATAGAGCAAGGGCCTGTTCAATAAAATTCCAAAAAATTAGTCGGATTTTGTCGATAATTTTTGCACACCTTAGTGCAAATTCTGATTTACCCCTCATCCGAATTGCCCGTCAGTCTGAAGCTTCCGAAAAAAAACAAGACAAAGCCTTATAAAAATGTAGACAAACCCAGAATAAATGTATATTATATGCATAAGATAAGCTTTACCTTTTGCTTTTTGCACATTACGGCGGGCAGATTTTTGTTTCTTTATGTGCTTATTTCACTAATTTACAAAAAATGCAAAAGATTATTGACTTTAGCGATTTTAAGTGCTAAAGTAATTGCAAGCTTTTACGAAAGGTCAGATAGCTTTGAACAGGAAATCCTCAGCAGCAAAATCATTTTTCTTTTTCTTTTACGGCTTTGCTTATTATTTTAGCAAGGCTTGTTTTGCTGTGAGAAGTTTTCCGTTGAGCGCATAATCAGTGGTCAATTATTCAACGGCTCCGCAGTAAAACAAGCTGCGGAGCCGATTTTTATTTAAAAGGAGTAAGTGATATGGTAATCATCTTAAAAAAATCCCACGATAAAGCACAGCTTGACAGCCTTATTTCCTGGCTGAAATCAAAGAACTTCGAGTGCCATTTAAGCTCTGGCACAAGCCAGACGATACTCGGCCTTATAGGCGACACCTCAGTCCTTGACATAGACCTGTTAAAGGCAATGGACATTGTAGGGGATGTCAAGCGCATACTCGAGCCCTACAAGAACGTAAACCGCCGTTTCCATCCGGACGACACGGTCATAGAGGTAGGCGGCTCCAAAATCGGCGGCGGCAACTTCGGCGTAATGGCAGGCCCCTGCTCAGTAGAGTCCGCCGAGCAGATTATCGGCATAGCCGAAAAGGTAAAGGCAGCGGGCGCAAACTTCCTTCGAGGCGGAGCCTACAAGCCCAGGTCTTCACCCTACTCCTTTCAGGGCTTAAGGGACAAGGGCATAGAAATGCTGCTTGAAGCAAAGAAGGCAACGGGACTTCCCATCGTCACCGAAATCATGGACATCTCGCAGCTTCAGTACTTTGACGACATCGACGTGATTCAGGTCGGCACAAGGAATATGCAGAACTTCGAGCTTTTAAAGGAGCTTGGCAAGTGCAGAAAGCCCATCCTGCTCAAAAGAGGCATGTCCGCAACCCTTGAGGAGCTGCTTATGAGCGCAGAGTACATCTCCGCAGGCGGCAACACAGAGATAATCCTGTGCGAGCGAGGCATCAGAACCTTCGAGCCGGCAACCAGAAACACCCTTGACATCTCCGCCGTACCCCTTTTAAAGAAGCTGTCCCACCTGCCCGTAATCGTCGACCCGAGCCACGCCACGGGCAAGGCGTCGCTTGTAAAATCCATGTGCCTTGCGGCAGCGGCATCGGGAGCAGACGGCCTAATGATAGAGGTTCACAACGACCCGGCGCACGCATGGTCAGACGGTCAGCAGTCACTCACTCCCGACGAGTTCAAGTCCACAATGGATGCCGTCAAGCATATCTGGAGCTTCTGCTTCGACGCATTAAAGGAAAAGTCTAACTAAGCTATTTGAGGTGATACTGTGAAGGTAGGAATTGTAGGCTTAGGTCTTATAGGAGGCTCCTTTGCGAAGGCGATAAAAAAGAGGACCGACCATATAGTATGCGGAGCCGATATAAACACAGAAGTGCTGTCGAGGGCCAAAGCCGAAAAGGCTGTGGATTTTGAGCTTAATGACGGCAATCTTGCTAAGTGTGATATACTCTTAATAGCCCTTTATCCTGCCGCAATCACAGATTACCTTAAGGAAAAGGCAGAGCTTTTTAATAAGAACGGCTATGTCATCGACCTGTGCGGCGTTAAAAGGCAGATATGCGCAGTGGGGGAGAGTCTTGCACAAAAGCACGGCTTTAAGTTTATAGGCGGTCACCCCATGGCGGGCAGAGAGGTTTTCGGCTACGACGCCGCAATCGAAACCCTCTTTGACGGGGCTTCAATGATACTTGTCCCTTCGGGGTTTAGTAAGGGAGCGGCTGAGATGACCGTTCCCGACGAAATAAAAGAGTTTTTCCTGTCAGTGGGCTTTTCACATATTCAGATTTCCACGGCTTCCTACCATGACGAGGTGATAGCCTGCACCTCGCGGCTTGCCCATGTGGTGTCCAGCGCCTATGTGAAAACCCCGCAGGCCCCTGATTTTTACGGCTTTTCTGCTGGCAGCTTCAAGGACATGACAAGGGTAGCATATATGAATGAAAATGTCTGGACAGAGCTGTTTTTGAATAATGCCGATATGTTAAAGGCGGAAATAGACAGCCTTGTAAAGGAGCTTAATAAATACTCCGACGCCCTCGAACGGCACGACGCAGAGGAGATAAAAAGGCTTATCAGAGAGGGCACAAGGCTTAAAATAGAGCTCAACGAAAAGGAAGAGCTAAGAAAATCGGGCAGACTGTAAAACCGGGAGGCGCAAAATGCTTGAAAGAACAGTAAGGGTCAACGCTTCAAAAAGCTATGATGTGATAATCTCTAAAGGTATCCTCGACAGAGCCGGGGAGCATATCAAAGCCGTAAAAAAAGGGCTTAGTTCTGCTGTAATTGTCTCAGACGACAATGTATTCCCCCTCTACGGCGAAAGGCTTAAAAGAACGCTTAACGACAACTGTATCAGCTCATTGGAGTTCGTAGTGCCGCATGGTGAAAAGAGCAAGGACATCGCAGTCTTTGCCGAATTGCTCGAGTTCCTCGCCACAAACAAGGTCAACAAAGGCAGTGTTCTGATAGCCCTCGGCGGGGGAGTTGTGGGCGACCTGACGGGCTTTGCCGCCGCAAGCTATTTAAGGGGAATAGAGTTCATTCAGATACCCACGACCCTCCTTGCGGCAGTGGACTCCTCAGTGGGCGGCAAGACGGCGGTGAACCTGAAGGCCGGCAAAAACCTTGCGGGCGCATTCTGGCAGCCCTCCCTTGTTCTCTGTGACCCTGAAACCTTTGAAACATTAAGCTTCGAGGAGCTTGCAAACGGCATAAGTGAGAGCGTCAAGTACGGCGTCATCTGCGACAGAGATTTCTTTGATGATATCGAGAAGAACGGCTTCGAGAGTGATATAGAGAAGAAAATAGAGCTTTGCGTGTCCATAAAGCGTGATATAGTGGAGGCGGACGAGTTCGACAAGGGCAAGCGCAAGCTCCTGAATCTCGGACACACCTTCGGCCACGCAATCGAAAAATGCTCGGATTTCACAATAAGCCACGGTGCCGCCGTCGCAATCGGCATGGTAGCCGCCGCAAGGGCTTCCGAAAAATTAGGTCTTGCAGAGGAAAAATGCTCAGACAGAATAACAGCTCTCTTAACCTCCCTTAAGCTCCCCACCTCATGCCCCTACTCAGTAGAATCGCTTTTTGATGCGGCTCTCTCGGACAAAAAGGTGGAGGATAAGAGCATCAGCCTTATATTAATAAGAAAAATCGGCGACAGCATCATTTACGATGTACCGCTTAAAGAGCTAAAAAATATTTTCGAGAAAGCATTCAGCTAAGAAACCCGAAAGGTGACCGCAATGGATATAAGGATAAATCCCCGCGCCTTGCAGGGGCGACTCCCGGCAATATCATCTAAATCCGCCGCCCACCGCTTGTTCTTTGCGGCAGCTGCGGCGGACGGACAGACCGAAATCTGCCTTCAGGGCAAGCCGGGCGAGGATATATTAGCCACAATAAGCTGCCTTAAGGCGTTAGGCGTGAATATCACCGAAGAAAAGCAGAGCAGGGACGAAACGGCGTACACCGTAACCCCCGCAAGCCCTATGTCAGGCAAGGCAGAAAAACCCTTGCTCGACTGCGGCGAGAGCGGCTCGACCGCAAGGATGCTCCTGCCTCTTGCCACATACCTTGCCCCTAATGGCTTTATGATGACGGGGAAGGGCAGATTGCCTGAACGCCCCATGACCCCGTTAATAGACGAGCTTATAAATAAGGGCTGCGAGTTTGGCTCAAAGTCCATACCCTTTGAGTGCAAAAACACACCCGACGGCGGCACTTTCAGAATCGCCGGGAATATCAGCTCACAGTTTATTTCGGGTCTGCTTTTCCTGCTGCCCCTATTAAAAGAGGGCGGCAGTATAGAAATCGACCCTCCCCTCCAGTCAGCAGGCTATGTGGATATGACCGTAGATACCCTGTCCCTTTTCGGTGTTGATATAAAACAGACCGAAAACCGCATTTTCGTAAAGGGCGGGCAGGGCTACAGAACCCCCGGAAAGATAAATGCGGAGGGCGACTGGTCATCGGCGGCATTCTGGCTCTGCGCCGGAGCTATAAACGGCTCAGTGACCGTCACAGGACTCAATGCAGCCTCAACACAAAAGGATAAATATGTCTTTGATATACTAAAAGAAATGGGCGCAGACTGCACCCAAAACGGCGAAGAATTCACGGTCACGTCAAAAACACTAAAGGGAATAACCATAGACGCTTCAGAGATTCCCGACATCATCCCCGTGCTGTCCGTGGTCTGCGCCGTTGCAGAGGGCGAAAGCCGCATTGTAAACGCAGGCAGACTAAGGCTTAAAGAGAGCGACAGAATAGACAGCACCTGCGCTATGCTTAAAAGCCTCGGAGCGGAAGTGTATGCCGACGAGGACAGCATTGGAATAATCGGCAAAAAGGCTCTTTCCGGCGGCGTAGCAGACAGCTTTAACGACCACAGAATAGCCATGTCTGCGGCAGTCGCCTCGGCAGCCTGCACAGGTCCAGTAACAATACGTGGCGCAGACTGCACCGCAAAGTCATACACATCATTCTTTGATGACTTCCGTATGCTCGGCGGAGAGCTTATAAAATAAAGTTTTTCGGAGGTTAATATGAATTCCGAATTCGGCGACAGAATAAAGGTCAGTATTTTCGGCCAGTCCCACTCGAAGGGCATAGGGGCTGTGATAACGGGTCTGCCCGCAGGGCTCAAGCTCGATATGGACTTAATTTCAGCCCATATGCAAAGACGGGCACCGGGCAGGAATCTTCACTCAACCCAGCGTAAAGAGGCGGATATCCCGAATATACTAAGCGGCCTCGCAAACTGCGTAACAACAGGCGACCCCCTTTGCGCCGTAATCGAAAATACCAACACCATAAGCTCCGATTATGATAACCTGCGGGACACCCCACGCCCCTCTCATTCCGATTATCCGCTCTATGTTAAGACCGGCGGCTATAACGACATCAGCGGCGGCGGGCATTCGTCCGGCAGGCTGACGGCGCCCCTTTGCTTTGCCGGAGCAGTATGTATGCAGATACTCGGCAAATTCGGCATTGAGGTCGGCGCACACATTTATTCGGTAGGCGATAATACGGACACCCCCTTTGATATGGTGAACATATCAGCTAAAGATTTAGCGGATATAAAAGAAAAGGAGTTCCCGACCGTATCGGACGATGCGGGCAGGCTCATGCGAACGGAGATAGAAAAAGCAAGGCTTAACCTCGACTCCTTAGGCGGCATCATAGAGTGCGCCGTTATAAATCTCCCGGCAGGGCTCGGCGACCCGATGTTTTCGGGCGTGGAAAATAAATTAGCCTCCGCAGTTTTCGGCATCCCCGCAGTCCGTGGCATTGAGTTCGGCGCGGGCTTTGCCGCAGCTAAAATGACGGGCAGCGAGCACAACGACCCTTACCGCATAAAGAACGGCAGAATCGTGACAGAAACCAACAACCACGGCGGCATAATAGGCGGTATCACAACGGGCATGCCCCTTGTTTTCAGAGCCGCCATAAAGCCCACCGCTTCAATCGCACAGGAGCAGAACACCGTTTCATTAAGCGAGCTTACAGAAACAAAGCTTACAATCAAAGGCAGGCACGACCCCTGCATAGTGCCCAGAGCCGTGCCCGTAGTCGAGTCAGTCGCAGCAATAGTAATGGCAGACCTGCTTACAATCGAGACAGGTTACAGAAATATGTGTAAAAAGGTACAAGAATAAGGAGAGGATTCAAATGATATTAAACGAAGTCAGAGAGAAAATCGACCGGATAGACGATAAGCTGATTGCGCTTTTCGAAGAGAGAATGAAGCTTGCCGCAGAAGTAGCCGAGGTCAAAAAGGCGAACAATCTGCCCGTTTTCAGCCCCAAGAGGGAAAGGGAGATTTTAGCCAAGGTAACAAGCCAGCTGCCCGACAACCTTGCAATCTACGCAAAGAGCTTTTTCACCACCCTTTTTGATGTCAGCTCCTCATACCAGAGCAGGCTCATTGGCACCGAATCCGCCTTAGAGGACAGGATAAGAAAGGCCATTGAGACAAGCCCCAAGGAGCTGCCCAAGAAGGCCATAGTCGCCTGTCAGGGCGTTGAAGGCTCTTATTCTCAGGCCGTCTGTGACAGGCTCTTCCCCCTGCCCTCCATAATGTACTTTGCCAGCTTCGAGAGCGTTTTCAGAGCCGTCGAGCAGAATCTCTGCCGCTACGGAATCCTTCCCATTGAAAACAGCCTCCACGGCTCGGTCACGGAAGTTTATGACCTTATGCACAAGTACAATTTCCACATCGTAAAGAGCGTCAAGCAGAAAATCAGCCACACCCTGCTTGTCAACAAGGGCGTAAAGCTCTCTGATATAAAGGAGATTTATTCCCACGAGCAGGCAATCGGCCAGTGCAGCGAGTTTTTGGCCTCCTTAAAGGATGTAAAGGTCAACTATTCCCCGAACACCGCCATTGCGGCTAAGTTCGTAGCCGAGTCCGGCAGAACGGACATTGCGGCGATTTCATCTCAGAACTGCGCCGACATCTACGGCCTTGAGGTTTTAAGCTCCGACATCCAGAACAGCGACAGCAACTTCACACGCTTTATCTGTATCTCAAAGGAGTTTGAGGTCTTCCCGGGAGCGGATAAAATAAGCATTATGGTCACAACCGCTCACCGCCCCGGCTCCCTTTACAGGCTTATTTCAAAGTTCGCCGTAATGGGCATAAACCTTACAAAGCTCGAAAGCCGCCCGATTCCCGGCAAGGACTTTGAGTTCAAGTTCTATTTCGACATCGAAGCCTCGGTGTATAACGACGATGTTCTCGACCTGCTAGGCGAGCTTTCCGGCACGCCGGAAACTTTCTCCTTCCTCGGCGCATATTCCGA
>JAAYOZ010000212.1 GCA_012520115.1 Clostridiales bacterium
ATTGAAATAAATGCGGTTTTTTGCATTATTACTCCTTTATTCGTCCATATAGTAGCTTGAATTTCTCGGCAGACCAATCTGAGTGAGTACGGTCTCCTCTTTCTCCCTCATCCTGACGGCGGGAAGACCGCCGCCCTCATGGTCATAGCCGAGCAAATGAAGCATTGAGTGAACGGTAAGATAGGCTATCTCCCGCTGCAGAGAATGGTTGTATTCCTCAGCCTGAGCCACTGCTCTCTCGATTGAAATAACAATATCACCGAGCATTTTAAGCCCCGAATCCGGATTGACATCATAATCATCTCCGCTTTTAAGCGGGAATGAGAGAACATCGGTCGGAGCGTCCACATTGCGGAATTCCTTATTAAGTTTATGTATTTCCGCATCGTTAACAAAGCGGACGCTGATTTCAGCACCGCCGTCAAAATTCTCAAGCTTGAGAACAGCATTGCAACAACGCCTGATGAGCATTCTGATGCCC
Source organism: Clostridiales bacterium (assembly GCA_012520115.1). GTDB lineage: Bacteria > Bacillota > Clostridia > Oscillospirales > Acutalibacteraceae > DTU053. The sequence continues at coordinate 482 of JAAYOZ010000212.1, forward strand.
GTAGGAATTCTGATACCCTTCTGATCGTCCGAAATCAAAACTTTAATTTTTTCGGTCATGTTGTTTTTTGCCCTCCTCGCTTTTCTCATAGGCTCTGATAATATCCTGAACTAATCTGTGTCTGACTACGTCTTTTTCGGTAAAATAAATGGACTGAATATCGTCAATGCCCTTTAAAATCTTAAGGACATCGACAAGACCCGATTTTTTGCCTAAAGGCAGGTCAATCTGCGTAATATCGCCTGTAACGACGATTTTTGAGTTAAAGCCAAGACGGGTAAGGAACATCTTCATCTGCTCTTTTGTCGTGTTCTGTGCCTCGTCAAGGATAATAAAGCTGTCGTCGAGGGTTCTGCCTCGCATATAAGCCAAAGGGGCAACCTCGATATTACCCCGTTCCTGATATTTCTGAAAATTCTCTGCGCCGAGCATGTCAAAGAGTGCGTCATAAAGGGGACGCAGATAGGGGTCAACCTTGTGCTGAAGGTCGCCCGGCAAAAAGCCGAGACTCTCACCGGCCTCTACAGCGGGGCGAGTCAGAACAATACGGTTTACCTCCTTTGCCCTGAAGGCCGTAACCGCCTTAGCAACGGCAAGATAGGTCTTACCCGTACCGGCAGGACCGACGCCGAAGACTATCGTATTATTCTTTATGGCTTCAATATACTTCTTTTGTCCGAGTGTTTTCGGCTTGACAGGCTTTCCTCTGGATGTTATGCAGATACAGTCCTGCGTCATTGAGCAAAGCTTGTCCTCTGTGCCTTCTCTGACAAGAGAAATAACATATCTTACGCTCTGATCCGTAAGATGCTCGCCCTTGTTTAAAAGAGTAAGCAGGCCGCCTATAACCCTGACCGCAAGCCCTACGTCTTCAACCTCGCCCGAAACCTTAAGCTCCGAGCCTCTGTTTATAACAGATACCGAAAACTCCTTTTCAAGGGTCTTTATATGCTGGTCAAAGCTGCCGAAAAGACTTACGGCCTGTTCAAGTCTGTCAACGCTTATCGTTTGTTCAAACATCCAATTCCTGCCTTTAAAAATAAGTTAAATAGCAATTATATTATGAGCAAAAAGCCAAAAATTACACCTTAAATATAAAGTTATAGTAGCACAAAACTTATGTTTTATCAATACACAACTGAAATATCCGGTTTTCAGAGTGATTTTATCACTGACTCTATCTTACAACCTCAAAAAATTTTTCCACGCCGATTTCCTCAACGCATACATAGCTGCCTTTGACCTTGCACAAGCTGTCTGACATATTGATTTCAAATTTAGAGCTCTTCTTTTCCTGTACCTTACTCAGCTTTTCCTTTTGCTGAGAATAGAAATCGGAAAGGGTCAGAAGGCGAAGCTGCTCCTTTGTCAGCTTTAATGTACCCTGCGAATATGACGAAAAGCGCTCCCTGATTATGCCTACGGGAAGCACCGTTTCGTCGGACATGAGCATGTGGCTTGTTTTATAGCTTTCGTCGGCTTCTTGAATTGGCGCAAGCGGAATGACAAGACCGAAGAAATATATCGAATATCGCAGCTTTTCAGAAGTCCGTTTTTTTGCCGAAAAGCTGAAGTTATATACTGAGACTATATCCCTTTCGGTTCTTGCAATAGCGCTGCCTCTCGCCCTGTGGAACAGTACCTTGCCCGTTTCTAAGGTTTCGACTCCCGAGATAAGCAGGTCGCCTTTTACAACGGCGGAGCCCTCCTCTACTTCTCCCTCGCCCTGATAAACCTCAAGCTTGATTATCTCACCGTCGTGTCCCGCAACAATGTTTGAAGGCTTTCCTGTATCAATTATCTCCGGGGGTTTTTTGCGCTCTCTGACCTCTACGACCGCCGTGCTGCCGTTTATGTTGACCGAAATCCATGAGAGCTGGTCGATTTTATAAAGCATTGTCATCTGAAGGTCTTTTACATCTATTTTGCTTTTGAAAACGCCCGGCTTTAAACCCGCCGCTTCAAGCTCGTTGAGAATCTGTTCTTCGGTCAGCTCCGAATAGCCCTCTACACGCACATACCAGACCATTGATGAAAGAATAATAGTAAAAACAAGCGTGAGTATTAAGCCTATCGCTACCCCGAATCTAAATCTGTAACGCCTGATAAAATAAGGAATGCCGTGTCTTCCGACAGGCTCTATAATCATTCCCGCCTTTTCAGCCTGCTCGTATATGAGCTTTTCCGCCGAGGCGGTCGTATATGCGGTAATGCCGTTTTCGACGTATTTAACATCCCAGATAGGGATTTTCTTGCCGGCGCAAAGATTAATAAAACGCTCGGCAAAGCCCCCGTGAGCGCTGAAATACATATAGCCGAAAACAAATCTCAAAATCCTTATTACTAGCAAGATTATTCCTCCAAGACTTTTTAATCCGAAAAACCTATGTTTGCAATATATCCGCTAATAATTACCCTCTCGTTTGTAAAGGCTTTAAGCTCAAGATTAAGCCCTAAAAAGGTCACGGTTTTTTTATTGAGCTTTAAAATAATGCGCTCATCATTATATTCCTGAACGCCTTTGCAGCCGTCGATTACTGCCTCTCTGTTCTCCAGAAGCTCCATATGAAAAACGCCGGGCAAAACCTCAGAGGGAACCTCAAGCTCTGAAGCAAGCTTAGTCATAATGGATTCCTTTTGTTCGGGTTTTCCCTTGCTGTCATTTTTGCTTTTTGCCATATATGTTCCTTTCGATGTCGGGTAATATTGCTTTCATGTTAAAAAATATATGAATCTCGCTTTATAAAAAGTACAAACAAGCCATATACATGGTAGTATGAAAAACATAATCAAAACAAGCTTAAAGCAAAAAGTGAAAGGCATTATAACCTTTGTCGTTGTATTGACAGCGGCGGTGCTTATTATTGCTATGCCTGAAGCTGCAAGAAAAGGAGTGAGCAGCGGTCTTAATATTTGCGGCGCAATTCTGATTCCATCCCTTTTTCCGTTTATGGTGCTGTCATCTTTTATGATAGAAAGCGGCATTACTGAGCTTATCGGCAGGATATTTAAACTGCCAGCAAAATACCTTTTCGGTCTCTCGCCCGAAGGCTCAAGCGTCGTATTAATGGCACTGGTTGGCGGCTACCCTATCGGCGCCCGGATGAGCGGACAGCTTTATAAAAGCGGCAAAATAAGTAAGAATGAAGCAAAAAACATAATTCTCTTTGCTCTGAATTCCGGACCGGCATTTGCAATAGGCGCAGTAGGCACAGCGATTTTAGGCTCAAGAAATGCGGGGATAATGATATACGCCTCCACCTCGCTTTCCATGCTCTTAATGGGCATTTATATGAATTATTACCAGCTTGCAGGGCGTAAAGGCAAAAAGCTTGTCGAGAATAATCAACGTAAAGTCGAAAAGCTTGACAATAAAACGACAGATTCGAGCTCAAATTCTACCGCAAAGCAAGAAAACTTTACATCACTGACAAAGGCTGTCGTAAACGCTTCGTCGGGCATGCTTTCAATATGCGCCTGGCTCATATTCTTTTCGGCCATGACGGAGGTCATTAAGGTATTAATAAAGGATACTGATGCCTTAAACCTGTTCACATATATTGCCGAAGTCACTGCGGGCACAAATGCCGCCTCGGCTACGGGAAATGCAGCATTGATTGCGTTTGTCGTAGGCTTCGGCGGGCTTTGCGTGCATTTTCAGGTGCTTTCCGAAATATTGTCATGCGGTGTAAAGTTTTCCTCTTTTCTGATTTCAAGACTTGTTCACGGCACTCTTGCGGGCATTATAGCAAAGGTATTATTCACTCTGTTTCCAGTTACAACAGCGGTCGCAGGTGCAAGCGAGTACCCGGATTTCAGACTGTACTCATCTTCGATTCCCGCAAGCGTCGCACTACTTTTCATGTGCGCCATACTGATTCTTGATACAAGCATGAACGGCACAAGGAAAAAAATAAGCTTCTCTTGCCACAGACATAATACTATGCTAAAATTAAACAAACCTTTAATCAGAAATTAATCCGGGGGCGTTTATGAAGCTTGATTTTTTCAAATCCGAATATGAAGCCCGTTGCTCTTACTGTGCACAGGGCAGAAAACTGAATGATTCCGAGCTTATTCTGCGCCCTGTTAAGGGTATTATGACAATGGACTCGTTCTGTAGAAAATTTAAATATGACCGATTTAAAAGAATACCGAAAAGAATCCCTCGCCTGCCCGAATTTGATAAAAGCGAATTTGAAATATAAATTAATCCATTTCATCTGAAATGGATTTTTTTATTTGATTAATTTTACCCGTAAAAATTACAAGGCTTATGTTAATAAGATTTGATAAAAATAATCTTGGACGAAAGTCTGTTTATTCTTTTTAATTGGAAGGATGTCTATGAAAAAAAATAAAATGAAGCTTAGAATAGCCATTCTCGCTCTTATCCTGACTGCTCTGCCGCTTTTCAGCTTCACAGCTCACGCTGTTCCTCATACTGTTATTAAAGGCGAATCACTTTGGTTAATAGCTAAAAAATACCAGGTCGGTTTAAGCGAAATAATTGCCGCTAACCCGCAGATTAAAAACCCCGACCTGATTTACCCGAAGCAGATAATCGAGGTTCCCTTACTCGAAAAGGGTATTCTGGACTATGAGGCTGAGGTTATAAGGCTTACAAACCTCAAGAGAACTCAGAGCGGCCTGAGCGCCCTCAAAACAAATTGGGAATTGTCAAGAGTGGCAAGATATAAATCTCAGGACATGCACGACAGGAAATACTTCTCTCATACCAGCCCCACCTACGGCAGCCCCTTTGAAATAATGAAGAAATTCAACATCAAATATTCATCTGCCGGCGAAAACATCGCTAAGGGTCAGAAAACACCTGCTGCCGTTGTTGAGGCGTGGTGGAACTCCCCCGGCCATAAGGCAAACATCTTAAATGCTTCCTTTAAGCAAATCGGCGTCGGCTATGTGGCAGACGGAAGCTACTGGACGCAGATGTTTATAGGCTAAGCAAAATTAACGGGACAGCTTAAAGCTGCCCCGTTTGTTTTTAAGCATTTATTATTTCCATTAATGCTCGTTTGTTTATTATCTGTATTTCCCCTCTTGCAAGGCTCACTATTTTGTCCTCGGCAAAGCGTTTGAGCATTCGGGAAACGACCTCTCTTGCGCTGCCGGTGTACTTTGCAATCTGCTCATGGGTCAGGTTAATGATGTTTGAGCCTGTTCTTGCGGATTCGTCCACAAGGAAGACCGCAAGCCTTTTGTCAAAGCGCATGAAAAGTATCTGATGCATCGCCCACATCACGCTTGAAAAGTTTTCGGCTACGAGCTTATATGTAAAGCTGTCAACATAGACATTGTTTTCGCAGAGCTTTTGATATGACGAGGACTTAATTACAAGACCTTCCATTTCCTCTTCGACCTCGATATTAACATCAAAGGTAATCGGCTCCATTATACAGGACGAGGAGAGAACGCAGACATCGCCCTTATACAGCTTATAAAGCACTATTTCCCTGCCCTCCTCAGAGAGCATTGAGGTGGATAAAGACCCTTTTGTGATGATGATTACGCCGAGGCAGTTTTCATCTCCGGTCTGAATCCTTAAACCCTTTTCATAGCGTACAAAGGTAGAGTTCTTATAAATTAGCTCCAAATCCTCAGTGGTCAGCTTATCCCAGAAGGGCAAGCTATCTTTCAGAACCTGTGCTTTTTGACGGCGGACTTCAGAGAGGGTATTAGGATTTTCTTCAGGCACACAAAAAGGTTTCATACATACCTCCGAATTTATAATATGCTAACAGTCTATCATTAAAACAAAGCCGCCGCAATATCCTTTCAGCAAAAGCTAAAGGCTAATCACGACGGCAAGATTTTTAATAAATATTATTCGGCATCCGTGCTCTCAGCCGCAGCAAGAAGCTCATCGATAGAAACAGCGACAGGCTCGGCGGGCTGTGCCTCTTCAGGCTCTGCCGGCTCTTCGGGCTTGAGCAGTGCGCTCATTGAAAGGCTCAGTCTTCTCTTATCGGAATCGATGCCGGTTACCATTACCTTAACAACATCGCCGATTGAAAGAACATCCTGAGGCTTCGCAATGCGCTCGTTGGAAATCTGAGAGATATGGATAAGACCCTCGATACCGGGCATTACCTTTGCGAATGCGCCGAAGGTTGTAAGACCGCTGATAGTAACATCAAGAACCGTACCGACAGGATAATCTCTCTTGAGAACCTCCCAAGGATTGTCCTCGGCCTTTCTGTAACCGAGAGAAATCTTCTTCTTTTCGTTGTCAAGGGACTTGATGTAAACCTCGACAACATCGCCTTCCTTCAATACTTCGGAGGGATGATTTACACGGTTCCATGAAAGCTCTGACTTATGAATCATACCGTCAACGCCGCCTAAATCAACGAAAGCAGCGAAGGAGGTAAGGGACTTAACGGTACCTGTCATAACATCGCCGACCTTAGCAGTCTCCCAGAACTTCTCGGCAGCTTCGGCCTTTTTCTTCTGAAGAACTTCCTTAATCGAGCCGACGGCACGACGGCGGCGTCTGTCAATATCGATAACTACAAAGTCAACGGTTGTGTCAAGCAAATCCTCAATGCGGTCATTTCTTGAAGCGGTAGCAAGAGATGCGGGGATAAATACTCGAACGCCCTTTGAGAAAACAACTACGCCCTTGCTGATAACCTCAACAACCTGTCCGGATACGACAGTGTGGTTCTTATAGGACTGAACGATAGCATCCCAATGCTTGGAGGCGTCAAGACGGCGCTTGGAAAGCATTATTGTGCCTTCCATATCATTAGTTTTCATGATAATAAGCTCAAGCCGGTCGCCAACCTTGAGCTCTGCTGCCGGGTCAACACTCGGGTCGGAGCTGTACTCATCAATCGGAACATAACCAGTCTGCTTGCGGCCTTCTATATCAACCTGGATTTCGGTAGGAGTTATTCTAAGAACTGTACCGATAACCTTCTGGTCAGTATTCATATTTTTCAGTGATTCTTCAAGTGCTTCGGCAAAGGGCAGGTCATCGAAAGAAGCAGTTTCAGCAGTCTCCTCAGCTGCCAGAGCATCAAGATTATCGTGGTCATTTAGTAAGTCGGACATGGATTTAAGTACCTCCTTTATATTGCAGGCGGGAGTGGAGGCTCCCGCC
>JAAYOZ010000213.1 GCA_012520115.1 Clostridiales bacterium
GAGGAAGGGGAAGTTTTTGACCTTTTTCCTCGACTGTATCTCAAGACGCTCAAAGAGCTGGTCAAAGACAAGGTCAATCTTTCTGTCAAGCTCCTCAAAGAACCACTCTATATTGCCGTGGGCGTTAATTGCGATTCTCGGCAGGTTGATTGAAGTAAAGCTAAGGTTTCCTCTGCCTGCGGTCTTTTCACGGGTTTTATCGTAATAGTTGCCCATAACTCTTGTGCGGCAGCCCATGTATGCGATTTCTGAATCGTAGTCGCCCTCAACATAGTACTGCTTGTTGAAGGGTGCGTCTAAGAATGAGAAGTTCGGGAAAAGCCTCTTTGCGGAAACCCTGCATGCGAGCTTGAACAAATCGTAGTTAGGCTCGCCCTCGTTATAGTTAATGCCCTCTTTGACCCTGAAAATATGAATCGGGAAAACGGGTGTTTCGCCGTTTCCGAGTCCTGCCTCTGTGGCAAGAAGGACATTCTTTATAACCATTCTGCCCTCGGGAGAGGTGTCAAGTCCGTAGTTTATAGAGGAGAAGGGTATCTGTGCGCCGGCTCTGGAGTGCATGGTGTTAAGGTTATGCACAAGAGCCTCCATTGCCTGATAGGTAGCCCTGTCTGTTTCCTGAGATGTGTACTTTAAGACAAACTTCAGAATTTTGTCAATCAGCTTTTTATCAATGCCGTAGTCGCTGTTTAAAATAGCCTTGAGCTTTTTTTCGTAGTCATTGTCATTTGCAAGCACGGGATAGAGGCCTTCGGCTTCGAGCTTACTGTATGCGGCCTTGGCAATTTCGGCGCCGTCCTCCCTGTCAAGCAGAATGTCGATAGCCTTGCCGAGATTGCGCTGGTAGGTCCTGCGGTAAGTCTTTGCAACACCCTTTGCCATGCCGTAGTCAAAGTTGGGAATACTCTGACCGCCGTGCTGGTCGTTCTGGTTAGACTGAATGGCAATACAGGCAAGTGCGGAATAGCTTGCTATATCGTTAGGCTCCCTTAAATATCCATGGCCTGTTGAAAAACCGCCTTCAAAGAGCTTGATAATATCTATCTGGCAGCAGGTGGTGGTAAGTGTGAGGAAGTCAAGGTCATGGATATGGATATCGCCGTTCTTGTGGGCTCTGGAGTGTTCGGGATTTAAGATAAACAAATCATTGAACTGCTTTGCGCCCTCGGAGCCGTATTTAAGCATGGTGCCCATGGCGGTGTCGCCGTCGATGTTGGCATTCTCACGCTTTAAATCGTTCTTCTTTGCCTCTTCAAAGGTAAGACCCTCATAGATTTTCATAAGGCGGGTGTTCATTTCCCTTACCCTTGAACGCTCTGCCCTGTAAAGAATGAACTTCTTGGCGGTTCTGGCATGACCCTGTTCGATAAGGACCTGCTCGACGGTGTCCTGAACCTCCTCGACGGTGGGCTTAGTAATGCCCTTTTCCTCGAGCTTCTTTACAACATGATTTGCGATTTCAAGAGAACGCTCGTAATTGCTGCCGCCGGCAGACTGTGCGGCCTTGAAGACCGCATTTGCTATTTTATCGATAGAGAACTCAACTTCCCTACCGTCACGCTTGATAATTGTGCTGATCATAGCTAACTCCCACTACATATTGTGTTTTCTTTTATTAAGTGCCTGTATTCTACCGCATATATTGTAAATAGTCAATGGATAAAAGCAAAAAACCCTTAGAATTTCGGGGCAAATGTTTGTGCATTTCGACAATAAAAAAAATTATTTGACAAAATTAATAGTCATTTTTATCAATAATCTTAGTAACTGAGCGAATAATAAATCAAAGGTGTAGTAAAAAAATCAGCCGAGCTTATCCCCGATTTCAACCTCTCTGTCGGGGCGGACAAGCACGACGCCGTCCTTTGAATATGTGCCAAGAACCAGCACCTCTGACATAAAGCCTGCTATGCGCTTTGGCGGGAAATTGACGACAGCGAGAATCTGCCTGTCAATCAAATCCGAAGGCTCATATAAGCTCACAATCTGAGCGGATGACTGCTTGATGCCTATCTCCTTTCCAAAGTCAATTTTAAGCTTATATGCGGGCTTTTTTGCTTCAATAAACGGTTCGGCCCAGATAATCCTGCCGACCCTGATATCAAGCTTTTCAAAGTCCGAAAATTCTGCCATAAGCACACTTCCCTAAGATAATATCCGTAAAAAACTGTAATAACTGTGACTAAAATACAAAACTTATGATTTATTTTTTTCTGACCACAAGATATAGTATATAAAACAAAATTCCAATAAGCAATAAGGCAGACTGAAATTTAGAAAAAAATATTCCGTCAAGCTTTTTTATGTATAGTATTTACTGTAACGGTAAAATCTGATATGATTTAGAAAAATCAGAATTAGAGGAGATTAAAATGAACGTATTCATGATAGGAGGCACAGGTCTGTTAGGCTGCGATGCCGCAAGAATGCTCATTGAGCAGGGTCACAAGGTAAAATCCATCGC
>JAAYOZ010000214.1 GCA_012520115.1 Clostridiales bacterium
AATTCAAAATTATACAAAGAAATGTATGATTTGTAAAATTAATACAAAAATTATAGCACAGTATTTCACGAAAATCAAACAAAGCAGGCGTTTATATCGATTTCTTTTTAGCTTTGACTTGATATATTCAGTCATATGAAGTATATTCATATTGTTTATTATACTTAAAGATTGGAAATCGGGATGAATAATAACATAAGACTGATTTTAAGAGCAAAGCAGATACTGAAAGATGCGACACCCATGCCCTTCGACTGCGGGCAGCTGTGCGGGGGCCTTTGCTGCAAGGGCTCTGCAAGCGACGGGATGCTTCTTTTCCCCGATGAGGAATACTTATACATTAACAACAGTGATTTTAGTATTATAAGCACGGCTGACGGCAATATCAAGCTCTTAACCTGCAAAGGCTATTGTGACAGGGATACAAGACCCCTTTCCTGTATGCTTTATCCCGTTTTCCCGCAGATTTCCGAAGCGGATGATAGAGTGGAAATCAGACTTATTCCAGATATAAGAGGCAGTCTGAGCTGCCCGCTTATATGCTCTGATTATTATATCTCACGGACATTTGAAAGAGCCGTAAGGCGGGCTGCACGTTGTTTAATCACAAGCCCAGAGCACAGAGAATTTATTGACGGTATCAGCGAGGAAATACTTGAGATTTATGAATTGAGAAAAATGCTTACGAAACAGAGATGAAAAAGCTTATATGCAAAGGTACATCGATTTACACACCCATACCAACAAATCAGACGGAACAATGACTCCGTCAGAGCTTGTCCGTCACGCCAAAGAAAGCGGCCTTGCGGCTATTGCTCTGACGGACCACGACACAGTCGCCGGCATTGAGGAGGCCGTCAGTGAGGGCAGGAGAGTGGGGCTTGAGGTTATTCCCGGCATTGAGCTGTCGGTTATATCCGAGACCGAAACTCATATTATAGGCCTTTATATCGACCCAAAAGCCAAGGCTCTCGACAGGGCAATGGAGAAGATAATCGAAAGCAGGAATGTAAGAAACATAGAAACGAGCAGACTGCTAAAAGAACTTGGCATTGACATTTCCGTAAAGGAAGCCGAAGAACTTGCAGAGGGCGGCATTGTAGGCAGGATACATTTTGCAAAGCTGATGGTTCAAAAGGGTTACAGCGAGACCGTTAAGGAGGCATTTGACAATTATCTTGCTACGGGCAAGCCGGCATTCTGCGGCAGGCAGGGCATTACTGCAAAAGAAGCTATCGAAATAATCAGGGATTCCGGCGGCTATTCCTTTGCCGCTCACCTTCATTTAATGCGCAGGGATGACGAAAATCTAAGAGCGTACATTAAGGAGCTTAAAGGCTACGGACTTGACGGAATAGAGGGCTATTATACAGACTACTCTCCCGAAATGCACGAAAAATATATGATGCTTGCAAGGGAGCTGCATCTTAAAATCAGCGGCGGAACGGATTTCCATGCGGGAACAAAGCCCCATATTTCTATCGGGTTCGGTCTTGGCAATCTAAGAGTCCCATATGCATTATTGGCTCAAATTAAAAATTAATAATATTGAGAGGTGTTTTTATGGGCATTGACAGCAAGGTAATGTACTACGACAAACCGGCAAATAAATGGACTGAAGCACTTCCACTTGGCAACGGCAAACTCGGAGCAATGGTTTACGGCGGCGTCGAAAAAGAGAAATTAGCACTGAACCTCGACGAGCTCTGGTCGGGCTATCCCAACGATTCGTATAATGAAAGGGCATATCCCGCCTTCTTAAAGGCCCGTGAATTAACCTTGGCCGGAAAACTTCATGAGGCTCAGGAAGTGTTGCAGGCTGATTTCAATTACAGGTTTTCTCAGGCATATATGCCCCTCGGCGATTTGAATTTAGAGTTCTTACATAAGGATGAAAATGTAACGGATTATTCAAGAACCCTCGATCTGGAGAGGGCGGTTTTGGATACAAAATATGTGGCTGACGGCGTTAGATTTACCCGCACACACTTCGCTTCATACCCCAAAAACGCATTGATAATAAAAATAAGCGCCGACAAGTCAGGTTGTGTAAGCCTTAATGCAAGTATGTCCTCACCCCTGAAAAGCATTTCTTACATAGAAAATGACCTTGTCATTCTTGACGGCGAATGCCCCAAAGACAGTTCACCGAATTATGACGATAAATCATACCCCGAATACTCGGATAATCCCTCAGAACAGGGCATTGCGTTCCGTGGCGTACTTAAAGTCATAAACTGCGGCGGCAGTGTTAAATCTGAGGGCGACACTATCTGCGTCAGAGATGCTGACAGCGTAGTTCTTGTATTTATAGCCGACAGCAGCTTTAACGGCTATGACAAGCACCCGCGCCTTGAGAGCAAGGAATACAAGGAGCCTTTGTATAAGCGAATTAAAGAATTAGCATCGCTGGATTTTGACAAGGCTCTGGATGAACATACCAGTGATTTCAGCTCTTTATTCAACAGGTCCGAATTAGACCTCGGCACAGATAATAAGGAAAGCGTTCCGACTGACAAACGCATTATCGATTTCGCCGACGGCGTCAGCGATTTGGGACTATATACTCTACTGTACAACTTCGGTAAATATATGCTCATTTCTGGTTCGCGGGTAGGCTCACAGCCCCTGAACCTTCAGGGTATCTGGAATGACCTTATTGATCCGCCGTGGAATGCAAATTACACAGTAAACATAAACACCGAAATGAATTATTATGCGGTGCTTATGTGCGCTCTGCCTGAGCTGCATCTCCCGCTTATTGAGATGATAAAGGAGCTTTCAGTAGCCGGCGAAAAGACGGCGAAGGAATACTACAACGCTCCCGGCTTTGTTGTGCACCATAATGTGGATTTATGGCGTCATACAAAGCCTGTGCCGGGTCATGCACAGTGGGCATTCTGGCCCATGGGTTCCGGCTGGCTTTGCAGGCACCTCTATGACCATTATTTCTATACAAATGATATCGAATTTTTAAAAGATACCGCTTATCCCATAATGAAAAAAGCCGCTGTGTTCTATCTCAATATGCTCATTGAGGATGAAAACGGCGAACTCGTTTTCGCTCCCTCAACCTCTCCCGAACACAGCTTCTGGTATAACGGTAAGCTCTGCCCGATTTCAAAAACATCCTCTATGACAATGACGATAATCAAAGAGCTTTTCTTAAACGTAATCAAAAGCGGTAATATCCTTAACACCGATGCTGAGTTCATCTCCGAGCTTCAGAGCGTTGTCCCAAAGCTGCAAGGCTTGAAAATAGGCGACAACGGTGTTATACTTGAATGGAATGAGCCCCGTGAGGAAAATGAAATAGATCACAGGCATTTGTCGCACATGTATGCTCTGCACCCCGCAGGGTTTATACACCCGCTTTATACCCCCGAGCTTGCCGAAGCTGCTAAGAAAACGCTTGAAAGAAGAGGCGACGAGGGCCCCGGCTGGAGCCTTGTATGGAAGATTAATTTATGGGTCCGTCTTTGGGACGGCAATCGTGGCTTAAAGCTCCTCAACATGCTTTTAAGGCCGGTTGAACGCCTCGATTTCAAAGGCAAGTTCTGTGGCGGCGTTTATCCCAATCTGTTTGACTGTCATCCGCCCTTCCAGATTGACGCCAACTTCGGTGTTATCTGCAGTATTACCGAAATGCTCATGCAGTCAGAAGAAGGCGTAATATTCCTTCTGCCCGCCCTGCCTGACAAGTGGCAAAACGGCTCTGTAAAAGGGCTTATTGCGAAAGGCAATATTAGGGCGGACATCGAGTGGAGAAACGGCAGCCTGTATAAGTATCAGCTCCACGGCGATACTAAAAATCTGAAGGTTTACTACAAGGGAGCTATAATCAATCAGTAGAAAAGAGGTGCATATTTTGAGAATATCTACAAAGGGCCGATATGCACTTGCAGCATTGACCTTAATGGCTCAAAGGGCCGATGAAGAGGAAAAATTCACGGTTCACAGAATCTCTGAGGCCCTGGGTATCTCTAAAATATATCTCGAACAGGTTTTCTCCTTTTTAAAAAGGGACGGACTTGTAAATTCAATAAAAGGAGCACAGGGTGGCTATCGGCTTAGCCGCCCTGCCTCTGATATAAGCGTCTATGATGTTTTATCCGTTGCCGAGCTTTTAATGTTTGAAAAAACCGAAAACTCGGTAGATGAAAGCGCCCCGGGAATCGAGAAGGCCATGACGGATCTGGTATTTAATAAGATTGATAAGGTTCTTTCGGAAGCTCTTAAAAGCATCAGCCTTTCAGACCTTGCTAAGTATGCCAGTGAAAACAACCCGAACGGGGAATACATGTTTTTTATCTGAAAAAAGACAAACAAAAGACTCTCTTGACGAATACGATAATTCGTCATAGAGAGTCATTAATTGCTGTCTAATAATGTCTGCGAGCAGCAGGAGGAAGGCTATCAATTTGCGAGCAAAATCTTACATAGCCTTTTGATAAGGCTATGTACTATATAATACCGAATAGCAGGAAATATGTCAGATTTTACTAATAAACGCTTTAAATCGCTAAAAAGGACTTTCAAAAAAGTCCACCTTTTCAGGTGGGCTTTAATGCTTAATCTATGTAATTACTTATCAGCGATTTTAGAGTTAAGGTTTGCTATGCAATCCTTGCATACTTTGATACCCTGATGTTCAACTACATCGTCAAGGCTTTTGCAGAAAATGCATGACGGCATGTACTTCTTGAGGATGATTTTATCGTCATCGACAAAAATCTCAAGAAAATCCTCAGAATCTTTAATGTTCATATTGCGCCTGAGCTCCATCGGAACAACGATTCTGCCTGCATCATCTATACGTCTGACAATACCAGTAGATTTCATATTTTCCTCCTCCTTGCATTTAATGGTTACTACAAAATAAACATACCAAATATATTATTATATGTCAATATTTTTGCGGAAAATTGTTAAAATGTTTTCAGAATTTTCACACAAATTATCAAAACCGAATCTGTTGTCGAATAATGTCGGCAAATTATATTTTGAACAAGAAAAGGCTCCAAACCTTTATTTATAATGGTTTATGCAAGATGAAGGAAAAAACATGCAATACAAATATTCTGTCGAAAAATGTAATAGAAATTATTCCGTTGATAATTATTATTAAGATTGGAGCAATTCGACAAACTTCGACAATAAATGTGTTTTCGCTGACGTTTTTATTAAATTCCTCTTTTTTTCCAGTTATGCCTTAATTATACCACTATATCATACGAGCGTCAATGCAAAAAAATTAAAATAATGACAAAAAATGCTAATTATTTTTTTGAGTTTTAATATATATTCACCAACAGCTTTTCAGATTAGTTGCATTTTTCGACTTTTTTTGCGTTATAAAGGGTTGTCATACTTGTCTTTTATCTGAATACAATTAAATATGATTAATTACATTTGGATCGGTTTAATTGTATTTTCATTTATAGCAGCCTTAATTAACGGTACTTTCAGCGAATTATCGGCATCAATTCTTAGCAGCGGATTGGAGGCGGTGGAGCTTTGCATAAAGCTGCTCGGAGTGCTCTGTCTTTGGAGCGGACTGATGAACATTGCCGAGAAGTCCGGGCTGACGCAGCTGATATCAAAGCTGTTTTCGCCGTTGTTTGCCCTTCTTTTCCCAAAGCTAAAAAAGAATAAGCATATTATGAGCGCAGTGTCGATGAATATTACGGCAAACCTTTTGGGACTCGGAAACGCTGCAACACCCCTCGGCATTGAGGCAATGAAGCGGATGAAGGAGGTCAGCCCCTTAGATAAAACGGCGAGCAACGAAATGATACGCTTTGTCGTGCTCAACACCGCCGCTTTACATATATTCCCCACGACGGTTGCGGTACTCAGGCAAGCCTACGGGTCGGCTAATCCCTTTGATATAATCGTCCCTGCATGGATTGCATCGGCAGCAACGCTTTGCTGCGGACTTCTTATGACTAAGCTGCTGGAGCGAAACTATGGAAAGAATAAGTAGCATAATTCTGCCTGTCATTGTTATCTTTATAGTCGCATACGGAGCGTTAAAGAAGCTTAATGTTTTCGAGTGCTTTGTCGATGGGGCAAAGAAGGGGCTTGTGACCTTCGCTTCGCTTCTGCCGGTCCTTACGGCACTAATTGTTGCTGTCGGAATGCTCAGAGGCTCCGGCGGTCTTGACCTGATAACAAAGCTGCTGACGCCTGTATCAAAGCTGCTCGGTATACCGGTTCAGGTGCTGCCGCTATGTATTCTAAGTCCTATTTCCGGCAGCGGCTCATTAGCGGTTTTTGAGGATATTTTGAGAAACTACGGACCTGACTCGATTGCGGGCAGGGTAGCCTCCGTCATCGCCGGTTCGTCCGAAACCACATTCTATACCGCCACTGTTTATTTCGGCTCAGTCGGCGTTACCCGCACACGCCACACAATCCCCAGCGCCTTAATTGCCGATCTTGTGAATTTCATAGTGTCCTCATTGATAATCAGGATTACATTTACATAATTAAGCGAAAATCGCAAATATTGAGTATTGCTGAGATTATATGTCATAACAAATCCCGCCCGATAATTGTGCACATTGCACAAGCACCGAGCGGGATTCCGTATTTTGGAAATGTGCGAAAAATTGAAATTTGTATAACTTGCACAAATATTTCATTAAAACAAATTTAAACAAAAAAGGTCAGGAGGCTCAATATATAGTGTTACGGATTAGCCAAACTTCGACAAAGCTTTGAGTTTCAATGCTTTTCAAAGGTTTATTTTTCTGACCGATTTTATTTTTTCATTTTGAAAAAACTTCATCGCTTTATCATTTTAAATTGTTTTTGTTCAAAACGCAGAAAAGCTCAAGATTGCCCATATTTGATTGATTTTTGTCCCGAATTCACATATAATGTTGCTGTTGAAAAACGAAGCAGGTATCGGTTTCGTGCTGGA
>JAAYOZ010000215.1 GCA_012520115.1 Clostridiales bacterium
AGAACAATATTCTGTCTAACAAGGGCCTTGAGGTGCCTGTGGTTGCCGTCGGCAAGCTGGGTTATCCGGACCTTGCGGAGAAGGCTCTGAGGGATGAGAAGTGCGACATGGTTATGCTCGCACGTCCGCTTCTGGCTGACCCCGAATGGTGCAACAAGGCTTATGCGGGCAAGACAAAGGACATTATTCCCTGCATAGGCTGTCAGGAGGGCTGCATTAACGAGTTCGTTGAGGGCGGCCACCCGCAGTGCGCCGTGAACCCCCGCACCGCCTTTGAGGATGAGTACTCGAAGGAAATCCCGAAGGCAGAGGTACAGAAGAATGTAGCCGTTATCGGCGCAGGCCCTGCAGGTGTTACCGCCTCAGGCGTGCTGCTTGAGAGGGGTCACAGGGTCACAATGTTTGAAAAGGAGGGTGTCATAGGCGGCAATATCGTCCCCGGCAGCTTCCCGAAAATCAAATATGAGATAAAGAACTATCTTGCATATCTGAATCACTGTGTTGATAAGTATAAAGAGAATCCGAATTTCGAGTTAAAGCTTAATTCCGCTCCTACGGCGGCAGAGCTTAAAGAGGCGGGCTTCGACGTAATCGTCATAGCAAGCGGCTCAAGACAGACCCGTCCTCCCGTCAAGGGCATTGACAAGAAGAATGTTTACAATGCCGTTGACATTCTGAAGAACCCCGACTTAATCAAGGACGCTAAGAAGGTTGTCGTCATAGGCGGCGGCGTTGTCGGTGCGGAGACAGCTTACTTCTTAAAGTATGAGCACGACAAGGAAGATGTTAAGGTCGTGGAGATGGATAAGTACATCATGAACCACACCTGCACCGCAAACCGTGGTCATATCATCCACTACCTTGAAGAGGCGGGCGTTGAGCTTCTCAACTGCACCACGCTTTTAGAGGTGCTGGACAACGGCGTAAAGGTTCGCAGGAACAGGCATAAGAACATACCGAACCCCTATGTCACATGGGCGCCCATTCTGCCCGAGAACGTAGAAAACCCGATGGATATGCTCCACAAGATAAAGGACGAATTTGAGGAGAGAGTCCTTGAAGCTGACGCAGTGGTACTCGCAACGGGCGTTAAGAGCGCCGACGAGCTGTTCTACGAGTGCCAGAGTACCTTTGCCGCTCCCGAAATCTATAATATCGGCGACAGCTTTAAGGCGGCCAAGATATTCGAGGCCACAAGGAGCGCATACCGAAAGGCACGCAATATCTGATTCTGAGCAAGACCTACATTTTATTATGAAAGGTGGTTTGCATCGCCGCTGTCTGCGGCGGACTCGATATGGAAGAATATAAAATGCAGCTGACTGATGAGCAAAAGGATATTCTTGAGGGCAAGCAGGGCGAAACCATGGCGAAGGTCATGAAGACCGTCGTTATGTTCGGCGAAATCTTCGGCGCAAAGCGTCTTGTGCCCATAACCCATAACAGCGGACATCTTGTTACAAGCTTCGGAATCGGCATACTCAGACCCCTTTACAGGACAATGGATGAGCTGATTGCGGCGGGAATAAAAGTTAAGGGCGACT
>JAAYOZ010000216.1 GCA_012520115.1 Clostridiales bacterium
ATATCTTCTGGTCCATGTCCTCAATGTCCACATTTATTATCTCTGCGGGAGCAAGTGCGTTAGCTATGAAAACTCTTGGCTCGTCGCTGTATTTAACTATGTCGATTTTCTCGCCGCCTAAAAGCTCCACGATTTTGCCCACACGGGCGCCCCTTGCGCCGATGCAGGCGCCGGAGGGGTCGATGTTCTCGTCCTTGCTGTAAACGGCAATTTTTGTTCTGGAGCCGGCTTCACGGGCTATGCCCTTAATCTCGACAATGCCGTCGTAGATTTCGGGTACCTCAGCCTCGAACAGACGCTTTACAAGGCCGGGATGAGTCCTCGAAATCATAGCCTTGGGTCCACGCTCGCTGTTGTGAACGTCGACGATGTAAACCTTGATAAGCTCGCCGGGAGTGAACTCCTCGCCGGGAACCTGCTCGCCTCTGGGCAGTATGGCCTCGGCGTTGCCGATTTCAAGGGTCACGTTGCCGGTGCGGGGGTCAACGCCCTGCACTCTGGCGGTTACTATTTCCTGATTCTTGCTCTGGAACTCCTCGTAAACCTTATCCTGCTCGACCTCTTTAATGCCCTGCCTTAAAACATGCTTTACCTTCTGGGCGGCGATTCTGCCGAACTCCTTTGTTTCAAGGGGAATCTCCACGATGTCGCCGGCGATTGCGCCCTTCTTGTACTTCTGAGCATCGTCAGGCAGGATTTGGGACTGGGGGTCCTCAATTTCGGAAACAACGGTTTTTCTAACATATACCCTGATTTCGTTAGCCTCGGGGTTAATATCGCAGAAAACATTATCCTTGCCGTAGTCATGACTTGCGGCAACAATTATGGCATTGCGTATTTTTTCATATAAATGCTCGGCGGGAAGACCCTTTTCCTTCACCAGCAGCTTAACGGCATCGAAAAAATCCTTGTTCATTTTTTAATGGTCAATCCTTTCAGTATATTGTTTAAAAATCGGGAAAATCGTCAAGCTTAATCCATGCGTAGTCCTTGCTCTCAAGGTGCAGCTCTTTTTCGCCGGTTTCAATAGTCGCCACACCGTCATTGTAGTCCTTTAATACGCCCGAAAACTCCTTCACCCCGTCAATGGCGGCTCTGAGCTTTACTTTAACATCCGAGCCTAAAAACTTCATAAAATGCTCAGGGCGAATAAGCTCTCTCTCAAGCCCCGGTGAAGAAATCTGAAGATTATAGCTCTCTTCAATCGGGTCCAGCTCGTCAAGGGGAGCGTCGATGGCATGGTGCATGTTCACGCAGTCGTCCATGTCCACTCCGCCGTCCTTGTCAACGGTGATTCTTAAGATTCGTCTTCCGCCTTCGTTTACTATTCGCACATCCCAAAGCATAAGTCCTAAAGATTCAGCTATGGGAGCGGCAAGATTTTTAATTGCCTCTATCCTTGCCTGACCTTTTAATTTTTCAGCCACGGTAATCCTCCGAAAATTCTAATATCGTTTTAATAGTGTTTGCTTTCTAAGCCTGTTTTAAATAAGAATTACACAGCCAGAAACAGGAAAGTGCGAATAAAAAAAGGCGAAAATTTACATTTCTAAAATAAGCCTAAATAAAGAGCGGGTCGCCCCACTCAAAGTCAAGTCCACTGATTTATATTATAATACCACAATATTATCCATAAAGCAAGAGGTATTTATACAAGGCAGTATACATTTATTTTAGGACGGTTTCTGCAATAATTTCGCATAGCCTTCTGTGAGCCAGCTCTATCTCCGCTTCATTATCATAGCTGTCCCTGTAAAGCTCGATAATGTAATCACCTTTATAGCCCCGTCTTTTTGTTTCTTCAAAAAACGCCTTAAAATCAAAGCAGCCCTTTAAGGGAGTGATACAGTCCCGTGTTTCGTTATAGTCGCTAATATGAATATGCTCAATGCTCTCGCCCACGGAGTCAAAGAAGGCGAAGGGGTCAATCCCCGTGCGCCTTGCCTGCTTGATGTCCAGCACCATTTTAAAGTTTTCGCCCACAGCCCGCTTCATTCTCGCCATAAAGTCGGGGCTTTCAGAGCGGTAATGCACAACGTTTTCCTGAGCGCAGTATACGCCGAACTCCAAAGCCTTTTCGGACAAAATCGCAAAACGTTCAAAATAGACTTCCTCCACAGCCGAGGGTACGGGCTTTGCCCCGTGGAAAACGAAGTACTTAGCCCCCAGAGCGGCGGCAGCCTCGAACATTTTAAGGTACAAGGGGATAAGGTCGTGAAACCTCCGCTCGTAATTGCTGAACAGGTAAAAGGACTCCGCAAAGGACATGAAAGGATGCACGGCAACGACGTCTACCGAGTATTCATCTGCATATGATTTTAACATAGCGGTAAATACGGGACTTAATTCGGAAGGGGAGTTGTAAAAAACCTCCGCAGTCCTGATATTCATTTTGCACAGCTTCAAAAAGGAATCCTCTGTAAGCTGAGGGTAAAAGCAGGAGGATGATGCGCCTATCCTATACATAAATAAGTCCTTTCAGCTGTTACCGTTTTCCATATATTTAACGTTGTATTACTATTATATTATCGGTATAATCATATAAGGTGATTACATATGAAACAGCTCTTAGGCGAGATAAAGAAGGTCTCTTTGTCTTTTAACAAGCTGTCCAAGCAGATAATAAAATACGGCTTAATTCCGGTTATGGCCATTTACGTTCTTGCCGCAGTTCTCTACATACTTGCGGGAAGATTTGTGGATTATTATTTTGCCATGCAGCTTATCAGGGATTTACTGAAAACGGGGCAGGACTGCTTCAGCGTGGTCTTTTCTTCAGCCTTTTTCATAGAGATTTTCGTCTTAGCCACAGGCATTAAATTTGCCGAAGACAAAAAGAAAGACTAAGCTTTTTCCGACTACTCCTTTTAAATATTTACATTACCATCCGAAAGACAGAAGACTGCAGTTTGTGCTGCGGTTCTTCTGTTTTTCTTATTTATTGTAGCACCGTAAAAATCAGAAGTCAATTTTGCCTGCGCTTCTTTTGATACGGGATAAAAAGAGAAAAAAAGACTAAGTGAATAATTTTTATACTAATATTTTGAGTTCCAAAGCAAAGCGCTAATTTTCAGTAACCAAAATTCACCCTCCTCATAAACTAATATTGAAGTTTACGAAATTTCAATCATTTTTATAGGAGGAAACTGTATGTCTGATTTAAAATGCAGCGCAAACCCTGATGTAAGCTCAAGGTGTATTAAAGATGCTGTATGTATCAACACCAGCAAGGTATATGATTCATGTGCAGATAAGGATTGTCTGGCAGATCTTAGGGTTTACTTAACTGATTGTGCTCAGGATGTAGTTGACTATGCCACCAGCGTAAGAGTTCGTGATGTGGATGTTCTCAATGTCTTTACGGATATTGAGAAGGTTCCCTTCAACAGCGGCTATTATTCGATTGACCTGACCTTCTTCTTCAAGGTAACTCTTGATGTCTTCACCACGCCTGTCGCACCGCCCACCACCATCCACGGCCTTGCTGTTTACAGCAAGAAGATCATCCTGTTCGGCAGCGAAGGCAGCGTAAAGGTATTCTCTTCCGAGTACGAGAAGAAAGAGTTCGACGATCAGCTCCCGAAGACGGAGACCAATCCGAGAGTTGTCGTTCAGGTTGCCGAGCCCGTTGCCCTCGACTCAAGACTTTGCCGTCCCTGCGACTGCTGCAACAACATCAGCGACGTTACAAACGGAATCCCCGGCTGCATAAAGAAGTGCTTCGCCGGCCAGTTTGTAAGCCCCAGCACCGAAAGAGCAGTCAGAGTCACAATCGGTCTGTTCTCAATCGTACAGCTTGAGAGAGATGTCCAGATTCTTATTCCCGCATATGACTTCTGCATACCTACCAAAGACTGCACCCTTGTCAGCGAAGACGCCTGCGATGCGTTCCGCCGCATAAAATTCCCGATAGACGAGTTCTTCCCGCCCTGTGACGGAGATGTTGCCGGTGAAAGCGACGAGGACAAAAAGCCCCACTGCGGATGCAAGCCGAGATAAGCGGTCGATTTAATCACCCTGTAAGCTCACCTCATGAAGCCAACGGAAATAAAACAAGAAGTCAGGGTCAACGGACCCTGACTTCGCTTTTATGCAAAGCAAAATATTAATCAAGAACCAGCGTGGGAGGAGCATAAACTCTTGTGCCAAGCTCCGAATCGAGCAGGTAAAGACCCTTGCCGTCACTGCCGAAAATCTTATACTTCTGGATAAGCTCGTCCGCACTGTTCTCCTCTTCGCCCTGCTCCTTTACGAACCAGTCAAGGAACTGGGTCGAGCGGAAATCCTTAGCCTTTAAGGCTTCATCATAAATATTGTGAATGCTCTCGGTTACATAGATTTCATGCTGTAATGAGGCCTCAAGGGGGTCAATAAGCTCATTGAAAGCCTTGTCGGGCTTTGCAATAGCCTCAAGCTCGGGCCTTATGTTGTTGTTCTGCAGGAACTTTACAAAGAGCATTGCATGGTCTCTTTCCTCCTGAGCCTGAACATTGAACCAGTTGGCAAAGCCGTTCAGATTCCTGTCGGCGTAGAAGTTAGCCATGTCGAGATAAAGATATGCTGAATAGAACTCCTTATTAATCTGAAGATTCATAAGCTCGGCAACTTTTTTATTTATCATATGCACATCTCCTTTTTATGTTTTCAAGCCTTAGTATACACAGAATTTCCATTCTTTTCAAGCAAAGGCAAAACCGTATGTGACTAAGTATCAAACATCGTGCATTAAACAAAGGGGCTCGAAGGTTTATGGGAACGGTTTAATAATCGGGCGTGTATGCTTCCTTAGTACTCTTTTTCGCTTTGTGGATAAACAGAGTAAAGGGTACCGCTACTGCGAGCGTGTGTACGGCAAAAAAAGTAATTACGACCTTTTTCATCATTAATTCCTCTCCTTTTTTATTATTTGTCGCAGTGTAATTACTTATTTCGTATCCATTGCCCCTTATAGCAATCATATCAGACAATTATTAACTCGATTATACAAAAAGGTAAACAAATAACCCCGACTTAACTCGTCGGGGCTTCTCTTTGCAAGGGACTTATTATAAGCGGCTTAATATTTTTGCGGCTAAATCTCTTTCCTCAAATTTAAGGCCTAATTCCTCACGGCCCATATGACCGTAGGCGGCGAGATTTCTGTAAATCGGCCTTCTCAAATCAAAATCCCTGATAATTGCGCCGGGGCGAAGGTCGATGCTCTCGATAACCGCGCGTTCGATTCTCTGCTCGTCCTCAGCGCCCGTGCCGAAGGTGTCAACATAAACGGAAATAGGGTAAGCGACACCGATTGCATAGGCTATTTCAACCTCGCACTTTTTTGCAAGACCCGCCGCAACAATATTCTTAGCGATATACCTTGCGGCATAGGCTGCGGAGCGGTCAACCTTTGTCGGGTCCTTGCCGGAGAATGCGCCGCCGCCGTGACGTGCATAGCCGCCGTAGGTGTCGACTATTATCTTTCTGCCCGTAAGTCCCGAGTCAACTGCCGGACCGCCCAGAACAAAGCGGCCTGTCGGGTTTATATAATACTTGGTATCTGAGTCAAGGAGATACGGCGGAACTGCCGCCTCAACCACATACTTGAGCATGTCCTCCCTGATTTGCTCATTCTCCACATCCGGGTCGTGCTGTGTGGATATGACTATGGTGTCGACCCTTACGGGGCGGTCGTTTTCATATTCGATTGTGACCTGAGTCTTGCCGTCGGGTCTGAGATAGGGGACAAGCCCGGTCTTTCTTACCTCGGCGAGCCTCTTTGCGAGCTTATGTGAAAGGGAGATGGGCAGGGGCATAAGCTCCGGGGTCTCATCGCAGGCAAAGCCGAACATCATGCCCTGGTCTCCTGCGCCCAGCAGCTCAATTTCCGTGTCCGTCATTATTCCGCCCTTTGCCTCATAGGCCTTGTCAACTCCGAGGGCTATGTCCGGTGACTGCTCCTCAATAGCGGTGATAACAGCCGCATGAGCGCCGTCAATGCCGTATTCAGACCTGTTGTAGCCGATATCGGACAGCACGGAACGGGCTATTGCGGGAATATCCACATAGCTTTTGGTCGTAATTTCGCCGGTGACGAGCACAAGTCCTGTATTGGTAACCGTCTCACAGGCGACTCTGCCCGTCGGGTCCTGTGCAAGAATTGCATCAAGCACTGCGTCCGAAATCTGGTCGCAGACCTTATCGGGATGTCCCTCCGTTACGGATTCTGATGTAAAAGTATGCTTTCTCATTTCAGGTTTCCTTTCGGTTTTTGGTTTTCAATATATATTATAAACAAATACCCGGCATAACAAATGCCGGGAAGACTTAATCTCATCTGCACGGAATTTGTCCGCAGGATTTGGCACCTTGTAATATTACAGGTTGCCGGGTTTCACAGGGCCTTTCCCTCCACCACTCTTGATAAGACATATTCTGTTTTACACTTATATTATACAGTATTGCCGAAATAAGTCAAGGCAAGACGTTTAGATAGAAATCTCAAGAGCTGTCTTTAAGAGTCCTAAGTCAACGCTCTTTTGCATATTGAGGGCCTCGTAGATATCATAGTCAACTATTTCCTCTTTACGCATTGCGATGACCCTGTTGCCCTTGCCCTCTTTAAGCAGGAGAGTTGCCGCATAGCCCATCTGGCTTGCTGCGACCCTGTCCTTAACTGAGGGTGAGCCGCCCCTCTGAACATGGCCTAAAACGGTAGCCCTTGTCTCTACCCCTGTCCTTGCTTCTATAAGCTTTGCAAGCTCGTTTACGCCGCAGATGCCCTGAGAGTTCATAGCCTCCGCAACGCCCTCGGCAACCATTATAATGAAGTGCTTTTTGCCGGTCTTCTGGGTGCGGCGCATACGCTCGATAACGTCACGCTCTACGTTGAACTCAACCTCAGGGATAAGAATGGTCGTAGCACCGACTGCGATACCGCTGTTAAGAGCAAGATAGCCTGCACGGCGTCCCATTACCTCTATAACGGAGCAGCGGTCATGGGACTCTGTGGTGTCCCTGATTCTGTCAACCATGTCCATGATTGTATTAAGAGCAGTGTCATAGCCGATTGTATAGTCGGAGCAGGCAATATCGTTGTCAATTGTGCCGGGAACGCCCACGCAGGGAATGCCTCTTAATGAAAGGTCACGGGCGCCTCTGAAGGAGCCGTCGCCGCCGATAACAACTATGCCCTCTATGGAGTTGGCCTTGCAGACGTCGATAGCGTCCTTAAGACCCTCCTCTGAGTTGAATCTTGCGCTTCTTGCGGAATATAAAATCGTACCGCCACGGTGGATTATATCCGAAACGCTTCTTATGTTCATCTCGTACATATCGCCTGCCATAAGACCGTTAAATCCTCTGCGAATGCCGAGAACACGCATATTGTTTTCACACGCTGTACGTACTACCGAACGGATAGCCGCATTCATACCCGGCGCATCGCCGCCGCTTGTCAACACTGCAATGGTTTTCATCGTTTTTCCTCCAGAATTATGTTAAAGCCAAAGCCAAGCAAAGATTATGTTTTCTTTGCGGAAAATTAAGCGATTAATCAATTTCAACTATAAATATTAAACTCAAACCAAGGCAAAAGTCAATAGAAAATGAGCATTATATAAGTATTCGGCGTTTAGTACAAGTTATATTGAAAAAAGCATAAAAGCATATAGCTTTTACTCAAACAGCTCAACTGAACTGACTGTTATAGAGAGCGGCGTAAAGCCCGTTTTGAGACATTAAGGACTCATGGTCGCCCTGCTCCACAATGCGCCCGTTGTCCATTACGAGTATTATGTCCGCATTTATTATAGTGGAAAGCCTGTGGGCTATAATAAAGCCCGTTCTGCCTTCGGTGAGCTTATCAAAGGCCCTTTGAATCTTCTGCTCCGTGTGGGTGTCGATATTGCTTGTGGCCTCATCAAGAATCAGCATGGGCGGATTAACAAGCATTATTCTCGCAATGGTCAACAGCTGCTTCTGTCCCGCCGACAGATTCTCGCCGCCTGCCCTGATACGGGTATCATAGCCCTTAGGCAGCCTTCTTATAAAGCTGTCCGCCCCCGCATTCTTTGCAGCCTCTATTATTTCCTCGTCGGTAGCGTCATGCTTGCCGTAGGCTATGTTCTGCCTGACTGTGCCGCCGAAAAGCCAGGTGTCCTGAAGCACCATGCCGAACTGCTCACGAAGGTTCTGTCTTTTTAGATTTCTTATGTCGATGCCGTCAATCGAAATCGAGCCGGAATTTACGTCATAAAACCGCATAAGCAGGTTAACTAAAGTCGTCTTGCCCGCTCCCGTCGGGCCTACTATGGCAACCTTGCTGCCGGGTTTTATATGCAGATTTAGATTCTCTATAAGGGGCTTATCGGGGTTATAAGAGAAGGATACATTTTCAAATATCACCTCGCCCCTGCACTCCTCTATATGCTCCGGGGCGTCCTCGTCCGACACTTCGGGCTTTTCGTCAAGCAGCCTGAATATCCTCTGTGCAGACGCAAAGGCGGACTGAATCTGCGTCAGCACGCCGGTTATCTCGTTAAAGGGCTTTGCGAAAATCACGGCAAAGATAAGAAAGCTCGAAACCGTGCCCACCGTGATGCGCCCGCTTATTGCAAGATAGCCGCTGACAACGCCCGTCACCGCATAGGAGAGGTTGTTCACTATTCTTGTAGACGGATTTGACAGAGCGGAAATAATCTGCGCTTTCAATCCCGCCTTGTAAAGCCGACTGTTTATTTCGCTGAACTCTTTCAGCGCCTTCTCCTGCCTGCCGAAGGCCTTAATTATTCTGTGGCCGTCGATAATCTCCTCGGCATAGCCGTTAAGCTCGCCGAGCCTTGCTGCCTGCTCGCCGAAGCGCTTCTGCGACCTTAAGGTAATGAACCTTGCCACAAAGAAGGCGGCGGGAGCGGAAAGTATGACCGTTGCCGCCATCGGGATATTCAGAATCAGCATTATAACGGCGGAGCCGATTATGGTAATCACGCCCTGAATCAGCGCCATAAGCCCATTCAGTAGTCCGTCGGACACCGAATCCGCATCGTTTACAAAGCGGCTTGCCGTATCGCCGTATGAAGCCCTGTCATAAAAGGCGGAGGGCAGCAGTATAAGCCTGTTGAACATACTCTCCCTTATATGCCCCACGGTGGTATAGGCGATTTTATTTGTGGCCCTGTTCAAAAGCCAGCCGAAAAGGCTTGTCATAAGATACAGCGCCGCAAGAACCGCAATATACTTTATAGCAGCGTCAAAGTCCACAAGCCCCGCCCCCGTCATGCTGTCCATGGCCTTGCCAAGAACCACGGGCGAAAGCAAGGTGCAGACTGACACAATCAAAGCACAAAGCACTGATAAGACAAGCAGGGGAGCGCTCTTTTTCATATAGCCGTACAGCCTGAAGAAGGTATCCTTCATGCGCTCTCCTCCTTTGACAGCTGCGACCTGTATATGTCCCTGTAAAGCTCGCAGGTATTCATCAACTCGTCGTGCGTGCCGTTGCCCACAATATGACCGTCGTCAAAGACGAGTATGCGGTCGGAGTTTTTAATAACGCCCACACGCTGGGAGACTATAAAGACGGTCTGGTCGGGACGCCTTCTCTTAATAGCCTGTCTGAGCCTTGAATCCGTGAGGAAATCAAGTGCGCTTGTGGCGTCGTCAAGAATCAGAATGTCCGGGTTGTTTATAATTGCCCTTGCGACGGAAATCCTCTGACGCTGACCGCCCGAAAGGTTCTTGCCGCCCCGACTTATCCTCGAATTATAGCCCTGGGGCATCTCCTTAATAAAGCCGTCGGCCTGTGCATCAATGGCCGCCTGAATGACCTCCTCGTCTGTCGCATGGGGCTTACTTAAACGAATATTCTCAGCGACAGTGCCGGAGAAAAGCAGAGCCTTCTGGGGAGCATAGCCAATCATATCACGCAGGGCGGACACGGGCAGAGAGTCAATCGGTACGCCGAGAATCCTTATCTCACCCTGTGAGGCGGGGTAGAACCTGCCTATCATATTTATAAATGTCGACTTGCCAGAGCCGGTAGCGCCGATAATTCCTATCGTCTCCCCCCGCTTTGCCTCCATACTGATATTATTGAGCGACAGCTCGCCTGATTTGTTATGACTGAAGGACACATCATAAAAGGCGACAGCCGGAGCATTCATGTCAAGCTGCGGCATCGTTTGGGGCCCCTTGTCCTCGCTTTCGGTTTCGAGTACCTCCTGAAGCCTTCCCGCAGAGGCAAAGGCCTTTGTGGTAAGAATTATCAGGTTCGAAAGCACCAATAGCGAAGACAGAATCTGACTTGTGTAGTTAATAAAGGCTATAATCTCACCGTTTGAAAGGCTTCCCAGATTAATCTGCACCGAGCCGTTCCACAGAATGATGATAACAACCGCATTCAGAATAAAGGAGGTCAGGGGATTGAACACGGCGGTAATCCTGCCTATCTTAAAGCCCGTTTCCATGATGTCAGTGTTGACCCTGCCGAAATGCTCTCTCTCCGCATCGTTTCTGGAAAAGGCCCTTATGACCCTCACGCCCGCAATATTCTCCCTTATAGTGCCGCTCAGCTCGTCCAGCTTGCCCTGATAAGCCTTGTAAAGGGGAGCGGAGAGCTTTGTAATAACATAGATTACAAGGGCAAAAACGGGTATCGAGGCGGCAAGAATCAAGGCCAGCCGCCTGTTAAGTATAAAGGCCATAATAACCGCACCTATACAGATGAAGGGGGCGCGGGTCGCAAGGCGTATGGTCATGGCCACAAAGACCTGAAGCTGGTTTATGTCGTTTGTAAGCCTCGTTGTAAGGGTAGAGGCGCCGAAATCGTCCGCATCCGAGACCGAAAGGGACATAATATGGCTAAACACCCTGTTTCTCAGCTCAGTGCCGTAGCCCTGAGAGGCAACTGACGCCAGCACCTGGCACACAATTGCGGAGAGATAGCCGAGGATAGCCATAACAGCCATAAGCGTACCCATTTTAAGCACATAGGGCTTGTCCCTGTTCGCAATACCGTAGTTTATTATCATCGCCATGATGGTGGGAAGCAATAGCTCAAAGACCACCTCCAGAAATTTGAAGATGGGGCCTATTATACATTCCTTTCTGTAAGGCTTAAGGTATTTTAAAACCCGCCTCAAAGTATCAGCCTCCCCGAGCAGATGACAACAATACTGATATTATACAGTTTTTCCTTTAATATGTAAATTAATAATAAAAAGCGGCAGCTCCCTGTATTAAGGGAGCTGTCGCCTTGAGTGTGGAAAACTTATGTTACTTTGGGAGAAAAGAAACTTCTATTATGCGGGCAGTAATCAATAATCCCTTATCTTCCTGTACTTCTCCTTAGTCGCAAGGCCGCCTCTGATATGGCGCTGAGCCTTGTTGAGCTCCAGAATGCTCCTTACTTCGGCATACAGAACGGGATTGACTTTTTTTAGCCGCTCCGCAACATCCATATGTACTGTGGATTTGCTTATTCCGAATTCCTTAGCGGCTGCTCTCACAGTAGCTTTATTTTCAACTATATATTCACCAAGCTCTACTGCTCTTTCCTCAACTAAATTCTTCAATAAAAACCCTCCCGCTTAACATATCGTTAAATAGATATGCCGAACAAAGTTGATATATGATACGGGACAAATTCATATAATTTAAAAAACAGACAAAACCCCTGAAAAGAGCGAAAAAAATCAAAAAGGGAAACGCACAAGCTTGGCATACTCAGGACATGATGTGAATATAGATTGCATAGAGACTTTTTAATAAAGGAGACAGGCAGTTATGAACTATGAGGTAAAGAAGGATGCCGTTAATACAAAAGAACTTTTTTATGAGGGCTCCCTCGAGCAGATGATAGAGACAGAAGTGAACCTTCCGGAATATTACTGCGACGTGGTAAAGGTCCTCAAATGCACGGTAAACCCGGTTATAGTCTCGACTCAGGTTTCAGGCGACAGAATCATAATCGAAGGCAGTGCAAAGTTCTGCTTTATGTTCCTCGGCGAAGACAATCAGGTTTATTCCTATGAAAGCTCCTATCCCTTCTCCAAGAACACCGAGATAAGGGACCTCGACGAGCAGTATTCGGTAGTAGTCGACGCCAGAACCGATTATGTAAGCTGTCGGGCTTCAGGCAAGAGGCAGATTACCGGAAACGCCACGATTTCGGTAAGCCTCAAGGTTTACAGAGTCAGGTCGATGGAGATTGTAACCGATTGCTCAATTAAGGGTATACAGATGAAAAAGAAGGAAATCTGCCCCTATTCATTTATGAAGGTTGAGCAGAAGGGCTTTACGGTAAACGATACCTGCGAGATTCAGAAGACGGGCGGCGGTATTAAGAGGATAGTAAAAAGCGACGCCAACGCCTTCATCACCGATGTCAAGACCATCAACGGCAAGATGATGATAAGCGGCGAAATGCAGGTAAAATCACTTGCCGTAACAAACGATGACTGCGATATCGTCGCCGTAACCTGCATAATCCCCTTCAGCCAGATTTTTGAGCTCGGCTGTGTAAACGAAAACTCCATATGTGATGTTTCGGTAAAGGTAAACTCCGTAGATGCCGAGCTTCAGGGCAGCGAAAACACGGCCATAGCCTATAACATCAAGGCCACAGCCCTTATAACAATAGGCGAGGTCAAGTGCATAGAGGCAGTCAGCGACGCTTACTCCACGGCCAAAGCCACCGAGACAAAACAGCTCTCAGGCAACCTCAAGGTAATAAAGAGCAGAGGAACAGAGCCCTATGTGTTCAAGTCTGAGGCTGCGGTTGCGGATTTGGAAATCGGCAGGATAATCGATATCAGCGTCGTCGGACTTAAAAAGAGTGTCAGAACCGACGGTTCAAAAGCATTTGTCTACGGCAGTGTCGAAATCGGTATGCTCTATGCTTACAGTGACGGCAGAATAAACTATGCCGAAAAGAGCGTCAGCTTTGAATATGAAAAGGACACGGGTCTGAGAGCGGGCAGCTTCGAGTGCGATGCAAACGCAGAGGTCAGCGGAGTAAGCCACAACCACGCATCAGCCGATAAGCTCGAATTGAAGGTAGAGCTTTCAATAAGCCTTACGGTACTCGAAATCGAAATGGTCGACGTGCTCAGCGACATAATCGAAACCGGCGACAGCGATGCAAAGCACAAACCCGCAAGCCTTGTGATTTACTTCTCCGACCCGGGCGAGAGCATTTGGGATATAGCAAGAAAGTACA
>JAAYOZ010000031.1 GCA_012520115.1 Clostridiales bacterium
AATTAAATTGCCAAAACCCTCAAAAATGTTTTGGGAAACATGGAGGAAATCGAATGAAAATCCAGATCAACGACAAGCTATGCAAGGGTTGCGAGTTCTGCATTGCATTTTGTCCGAAAAAGGTACTTAAACTGCAAAGTGAGAGAGGGCCAAAAGGTTATTTTATCCCTTATCTGACCGACAACGACGGATGTATCTCCTGCGGAATATGTGCAACAATTTGCCCCGACGGAGCTATTGAGGTCTTTAAGGAGGTAGAAACTGATGGCTAAGATTCTTATGAAGGGCTGCGAAGCTGTTGCCGAAGCAGCAGTCAGAGGCGGCTGTCGCTTTTTTGCCGGTTATCCTATAACACCGCAGAATGAAATTCCGGAGTATCTTTCACGCAGGCTCCCTGAGGTCGGCGGACACTTCGTTCAGGGCGAAAGTGAAGTTGCTTCAGTAAATATGGTTTACGGCGCTTCCACAATGGGCATCAGGGCTATGACAAGCTCCTCCGGCCCCGGTATAAGCCTTAAGGCGGAGGGTATATCATATCTTGCAAGCTGCAAGCTGCCCGCTCTTATAGTCAATGTCAGCCGTGGCGGCCCGGGTCTGGGCTCGATTCAGCCGGCACAGTCATACTATCTGCAGGCTACCAAGGCTCTCGGCCATGGCGGCTTCAGAGTAATGGTCTTTGCTCCCTATTCTCTGCAGGAGGCCGTTGACCTTACATACGAGGCATTTGAGTACGCAGAGCGTGACAGGAATCCCGTATTCCTGCTTATGGACGGCTGCTTAGGTGCTATCATGGAGCTGGTTGAGCTGCCTGAGATGAAGGAGCCGACCGACGAGAATACTAAGAAGTGGAACCTTTCCAAAAAGGAAGGCGAAAAGAGACCGCCGAGAGCTTTGACTCCCATTTATCCCGAGGTCATTCTGGAAATGGAAAACAAGCTGCGAGGCGAGCTCTATAAGAAGTGGGAGAAAGAGGATGTCAAGGTCGAGGAGTTCATGACCGAGGACGCCGAGTACATTGTCGTTGCTTACGGCATTGCCGCCCGTGTTGCTAAAGAGGCGGTTCTGACCCTTCGTGAGCAGGGCTGCAAAATCGGCATGATAAGGCCCATTACCCTTTATCCCTTCCCGAAGCAGTCCTTCCACAAGCTTGACTATGACAAGGTTAAGGCTATTATTGATATTGAGCTGACCATTCCCGCCCAGATGCGTGACGACATTGCCCTTGAGGTTATGAACAGGGCTCCCATATTCGAGTACGGCCGTTCAGGCGGTAACCTGCTTGACGATGACGGCGTGTACGATGCGATTATGAAGGTCATTAAGGAGGTGGGCTAATGGCTACGGAATATAAGAAGATTTATCAGAGACCTTATGCAATTATGCCTGTTATGAGCGGCTATTGCCCCGGCTGCCTTCACTCCCTTGCCACAAAGATAATTGCCGAGGCTGTTGAGGAACTGGGCCAGCAGGAGAACGCCATGCATGTTCTCCCCGTCGGCTGCGCAGCTCTGGGACTTCTCTATTGGAGAGGCGACATGGTCGGCGCCGCACACGGCAGAGCTCCGGCTGTTGCAACGGGTATTAAGCGCTGCTGTCCGGACAGGCTTGTTTTCGCATATCAGGGCGACGGCGACTTGGCCGCTATCGGCCTTGCTGAAATCATTTCAGCCGCCAACAGAGGCGAAAAGTTTACGGTTATCTTTGCAAACAACTCGACCTACGGTATGACCGGAGGTCAGATGGCTCCCACAACGCTCAT
Organism: Clostridiales bacterium; assembly: GCA_012520115.1. GTDB lineage: Bacteria > Bacillota > Clostridia > Oscillospirales > Acutalibacteraceae > DTU053. The sequence continues at coordinate 1,760 of JAAYOZ010000031.1, forward strand.
CGGTCAGAAATCAACAACCAGCGTCTACGGTAGAAGCGTTGATGAGGCCGGTTACCCGATAAAGATGGCGGAGATCATAGCTCAGCTTGAGGCTCCCGCCTATGTTGCAAGATTTGCTCTTAATACTCCCAAGGGAGTTAATGAGGCCAGAAAGGGCATTAAGAAGGCCTTCCGCATGCAGCTTGAGGGCAAGGGCTTTACATTCATCGAGCTGCTTACCAACTGCCCGACAAACTGGGGTATGTCACCTCTCAAGAGCCTTCAGTATATGACTGAAAATACTATGAAGTATTTTGTTCCGGGCGTATATAAGGATGTGGAGGTAGAAGCATGAAACAGTCCATTTTAATTTCAGGTTCAGGCGGACAGGGCGTTATCAGCGCCGGTATACTGATTGCTCAGAGCGCTGCGGACTCAGGCAAATATGCCAGCTTCCTCCCCGAATACGGCCCTGAGCAGAGAGGCGGCAGTGCGAAAGCAACCGTTCTTACAAGCGACACAGAGATAATCTCTCCCCTGCCGAAAAAGTGCATGTACTGGCTTTGCATGAATGAGCAGTCCTTTAAGAAGTTCGGCTCACAGCTTAAAGAGGGCGGAGTGCTTGTTTATAACTCCAACAGAGTTGTATCTCCCATAACCAGGACGGATATTACCGCTATTCCCGTGCCCTCGGACCAGCTTGCAGACCAGATAGGCAATCCCAAGGCTGCGAATATCATTTTGATAGGCGCACTCTTGGCAGCAAGAAAGGCTATTATTGACCCTGAGCATTTCCTTCACAGCCTCGAGGAAAAGTTTATGAGCAAATCCGAGGAAATCAGAGAAATGAACGCAAAGGCCTTTAAAATCGGCGCAGAGATTGGCAGTAAATACGACGAATAATTGTAGTTTAATAAACTAAACATATTCTTGAGGTTCAAAATAAATTATAGAGGAGAAAATAGATATGCCAAAGTATTCATTTGAAAACACAATCGCTGAGCTTCTCGACACTCCCGAAACCAGAGCACTTATAGACGAGCTTTGCCCCGAGCTTCTTGAGCATCCCATGCTTGAGGTAGGCAGACCCTTCAAAGTCAGCATGGCACTTCCCTACATTGCTGAAATCGTTAATGACGACGCAAGAATCGAAGACTTCAGACAGAGACTCGAAGCAATCGAATAAGCTGATTTAACTTTTCTTAGTGGTAAACTGCTGATTATCATTATCAATAGCGAGCCTCAAGACAAAACACAAGCACAGCCAACGGCTGTGCTTTGTTGTTTTGCGGAAATAAAACCGCCTCGAGGAGGCGGTTTTTTTGGGAGGATATATGGTCTACTGTATTTTTGGGTTATTATTATCCGAAAAGCGGGGTGGAGAGGTATCTGTCGCCTGTGTCGGGGAGGATTACTACGATGTTCTTGCCCTCGTTCTCAGGCCTCTTTGAAAGCTGGACGGCGGCCCATGCTGCGGCGCCGGAGGAGATGCCCACAAGGATGCCTTCCGTTACGGCTATTGACTTGCCTGTTGCAAAGGCGTCCTCATTATCAACCGGTATGACCTCGTCATAGATTGAGGTATTCAGTGTCTTGGGCACAAAGCCTGCGCCGATGCCCTGTATCTTGTGGGGGCCTGACTTGCCTTCTGTCAATACAGGTGAGGCTGAAGGCTCGACGGCCACTACCTTGATATTCGGGTTCTTTTCCTTCAGGTACTCGCCTACGCCCGAAAGGGTGCCGCCGGTGCCTACGCCGGCTACGAAGATGTCAACCTTGCCGTCGGTCTGGTTCCAGATTTCAACTGCGGTTGTCTTCTTATGGATTGCCGGGTTGGCGGGGTTATCGAACTGTCCGGGGATGAAGGAGCCGGGGGTTTCCTTTGCAAGCTCCTCTGCCTTTGCGATTGCGCCCTTCATGCCGAGTGTACCGTCAGTTAAGACAAGCTCTGCGCCGAAAGCCTTTAAGAGGTTCCTGCGCTCAACGCTCATAGTCTCCGGCATTGTGAGGATAATCCTGTAACCCTTGGATGCCGCAACAGCCGCAAGGCCTATGCCTGTATTGCCGCTGGTAGGCTCGATGATGACGGCGCCGGGCTTTAATGCGCCTCTTTCCTCTGCGTCCTCTATCATAGCCTTTGCGATTCTATCCTTAACACTTCCCGCCGGGTTGAAGTACTCAAGCTTTGCAAGAATGTGAGCCTTTGCGCCGTGCTTCTCGGCGAACCGAGAAAGCTCTGCTATCGGGGTATTGCCGACTAAATCTAAAAATCCTTTTTTAATATCTGACATAATGTCACGCCCTTCAAATATATTAGTATTTATTCGTTATAGATTATCAGCTGACCCCTGCAACATCGTTTTGTTTTCATCGTTATCACCTAAACATATATGTTTTCTATGTTATTAGTATATAGTCGCAAATTTAAAATGTCAACACTTTTTTGTAAAATTTTGCAAAGAAAAAAACCGCAGGGGTCTGCGGTTTAAAATTTACGGATTTAAGGCCCTTTCAAGCCAGATTGAAGCGATGTCCATAGCCTCATAGAGACCCTTCTTCTCGCTCTTTTTGACGATTTTGTCACGGGGACGGACGTCCGGGTCGGTGTTAAGAAGCTGTACGCTGACCCTGTCAGCCAGCTCCAGATCGCCCATTTTTCTTGTTTCCAGTATCTGCATCATTATTATGAAGGGGTCCTCCATGCTGCCGTAGTACAATGTTCTTCCGCTTCTAACAAGCGGTCTGCCTTTATATGTCAAGCCTTTCTCCTTCTTCCTTTCAGCCATTAGCATCACCTTTCCGTTTTTATTGCGGCAAGGTCAGGGTTTGCTTTTATCCACGCCGAGATATTCCCTGATCATTGCCTGCAAGAGCTCGTCTCGGTCGAGCCGCCTGATGAGGCTGCGAGCGTTGTTGTGGGTTGTAATATAGGTCGGGTCTTCAGAGAGCAGATAACCGACAAGCTGGCTTATAGGGTTATAGCCCTTCTCCTCTAAAGCTGTGTACACCTGCGCAAGTGTTTTTTTCATCTCAAAGTCGTATTCGTCACGGATTGAGAACTTGATAGTTTTGTCAGTCATACTGCCACCTCCATATCATATGCAAACGCATTTTCCCGAATTATATTATAGATTATTATACAATAGCGTCAGTTTTTTTACAAGTCGTTTTCCCGTAATATTCCCTTTTTAAGTTAAAATACAAGTTTTTCGGCAATATAGCTTTTAAGGGAGGCTATCGGGATTCGCTCCTGTTCCATGCTGTCCCTGTCACGGACGGTCACACAGCCGTCGGTTTCGCTGTCGAAGTCGTAAGTGATGCAGAAGGGGGTGCCGATTTCGTCCTGCCTTCTGTACCTCTTGCCGATTGAGCCTGCGTCGTCGTACTCCACATTGAAGCTCTTTGAAAGCTCATCGTAAATCTTGAGTGCGTTTTCACCGAGCTTCTTTGAAAGGGGCAGAACCGCTGCCTTTACGGGTGCAAGTGCCGGGTGCAGCCTTAATACGACCCTGACATCGCCCTTTTCCGCATCGACGACTTCTTCATCGTAAGCCTCGCAGAGGAAGGCAAGGGCAACTCTGTCTGCGCCCAGTGAAGGCTCTACGACGTAGGGAAGGTACTTTTCGTTGGTCTCCTGGTCGAAATACTCAAGGCTCTTGTTTGAGGTATTCTGATGCTGGGTTAAGTCAAAATCCGTGCGGCTTGCAATGCCCCAAAGCTCGCCCCAGCCGAAGGGGAACATAAACTCGATGTCGGTCGTTGCGTTGGAGTAGTGCGAAAGCTCTTCGGGCTCGTGGTCACGAAGCTTTAAGTTTTCATCCTTGATGCCCAGTGTTCTGAGCCAGTTTACGCAATAATCCTTCCAGTAGCTGAACCATTCAAGCTCGGTGCCGGGACGGCAGAAGAACTCAAGCTCCATCTGCTCGAACTCTCTTGTTCTGAAAATAAAGTTGCCGGGGGTAATCTCGTTTCTGAAGGACTTGCCTATCTGGCAAACACCGAAGGGGACCTTTTTCCTTGTGGTTCTCTGAACGTTCAGGAAGTTTACGAAGATGCCCTGAGCGGTTTCGGGGCGCAGATAAATCTCGTTCTTTGCGTCCTCTGTTACGCCCTGGAAGGTCTTGAACATAAGGTTGAACTTCCTAATGTCGGTGAAGTTAAGTTTACCGCAATTCGGGCAGACGATATTATTCTCCGTGATATACTTTGACATTTCATCAAAGCTCCAGCCGGCAGGGTTCACGCCCGTGTCCTCTATGAGCTTGTCTGCTCTGTGGCGGGTCTTGCACTCCTTGCAGTCCATGAGCGGGTCGGAAAAGCCGCCCACATGGCCGGAGGCTACCCAGACTGTGGGGTTCATAAGAATGGCGCAGTCAAGACCAACATTGTAGGGGTTCTCACGGACGAATTTCTGCCACCATGCGTTCTTGACATTGTTCTTGAACTCTACTCCTAAGGAACCGTAGTCCCATGTGTTTGAAAGGCCGCCGTATATTTCGCTGCCTGCATATACAAAGCCTCTGCCCTTGCAGAGTGCGACGATTTTCTCCATGTTTTTCTCGCTGTTGAGCATTTATTTACCTCCGATGTCTGCAATTAGATTAAAAAAGCATATCTGCCAAGTAAGTTTTGCCATTGGATTTTTATCATATATTAAGGATAGGCAAAAGTCAAGTAAACCGGGCTTTCGTTACTATTCTTATTTCTGTTTACTGAGTCTTAACTGAGCAATTCGGCTATGAGGGTGTTTGAGAGCAGAAAGCCCTGCTTTGTAAGGCTTATGCAGGTGTCGCTTATTATAATTAAGTCGGGGCTGTTCAGGCGTTCGGCGTTTTTTAGTATCCGCTCGAAGTTACCCTTGCCGAATCTCTGCTCAGTCTCGTCTTTTTTTATGCCGTCAGTCAGGCGAAGGCGCAGCATGGCGTACTCCTCAAAATCGCCGCCGTTGCCGTCATATAGAGGCTCGCTGCCTGTCAGGTAGTCGTCGATGTTCCTTGTGTTATAGAACCTTTTGCCCTCGAAAAAGGAATGGGCGGAGGCGCCGAGACCTATATACTCGTCGGCATTCCAGTACTTTAAGTTGTGCCTTGAAGCGAAGCCGTCTTTAGCGAAGTTTGAGATTTCGTACTGCTTAAAGCCTTTTGTTTCGAGATAGTCTGCGGCGAAGAGGTACAAATCGCAGACGCTGTCCTCGTCGGGCAGGTTCAGTGAATCGGCTCCTTCTTTTCTTAGTCTGTCGAAAAAGGGTGTGCCCTCCTCCGCCTTCAGAATATATGCGCTGATGTGCGTTACACCTGCTTCGGCGCAGAAATCTATGCTTTCTTTAAGGCTGTCCTTAGTCTGGTTTGGCAGGCCGAGCATTAAATCGAGGGAGATGTTATTAAAGCTCGCCGTCAAAGCCTGTGCCACCGCTTTCTTTGCCTGACTTGCGCTTGTAAGCCTGCCTATAGCCTTGCGCTCAGTCTCAGAGGTGCTTTGCAACCCTAATGAAATTCGGTTAAAGCCGCTTTCTTTAAGCTTTATGAAAAACTCCTCATTGCAGGAGGACGGGTTGCACTCGGCTGTTATTTCCGCATCGCTGTCAATGCTGAAAACATCTTTCACGGTGCTGAGGATGTCGGCAAGGCGCTCTGCGCCTATAAATGACGGAGTGCCGCCGCCGAAATAGACGGTGTCGGCCTTTATTTTCTCTGTTCTCTTGTAGCGCAGGGCTTCATTTTTAAGGGCGGTCACATATCTGTCTGTTATGTCGCCGACGGGCACCACAGAGCAGAAATCGCAGTATATGCACTTTGATTTGCAAAAGGGGATATGAATATATATCCCCTTTTTCTTTGTGTTTCTCATAATCGCTTTACTGCTCATCGAGCTTGAGCACCGCCATAAAGGCCTCCTGAGGAACCTCCACCGAGCCGAACTGGCGCATGCGCTTCTTGCCCTCTTTTTGCTTTTCCAACAGCTTTTTCTTTCTCGTTATGTCGCCGCCGTAGCACTTTGCAAGCACGTCCTTGCGCATGGCCTTGACGGTCTCTCTGGCGATGACCTTGCTGCCTATGGCAATCTGAATCGGGATTTCAAACATCTGCCTCGGTATATTATCCTTGAGCTTTTCTGCGATTTTCCTCGCCCTCTGGTATGCCTTTTCCTCATGGACTATGAAGGAAAGGGCGTCAATTACGTCGCCGTTTAAAAGAACGTCCAGCTTCACGACCTTTGAGCGCTGATAGCCTGAAAGCTCGTAGTCCAGTGAAGCATAGCCCTTTGTGCGGGACTTGAGGGCATCGAAGAAGTCGTAGATTATCTCATTAAGCGGCAGTGTATAGCGTATGTCCACACGCTCGGGGGTGATATAGACCATGTCGATATAGACTCCCCTGCGGTTCTGGCAAAGCTCCATTATCGAGCCGACATACTCCGGCGGGGTGTATATATGGGCGCTTGCAACAGGCTCCTCGATAAAGTCTATCTCGGCCGGGTCGGGGAAGTGGGTGGGGTTGTCGACCTCTATAACCTCGCCGTTTGACATATGAATCTTGTAAATGACGGCAGGGACGGTGGAAACAAGGTCCAGGTCATACTCCCTTTCGAGCCTCTCCTGAATGATTTCGAGGTGTAAAAGACCTAAGAAGCCGCAGCGGAAGCCGAAGCCTAAGGCTCCCGAAGTCTCCGGCTCAAAGTGCAGGGATGCATCGTTGAGTCTGAGCTTTTCGAGGGCTTCCTTTAAACTCTCATAGTCTGCGCCATCTGCCGGGTAAATTCCGCAGAACACCATGGGGTTGGCCTTTCTGTAACCGGCAAGGGGTTCGGCGGCGGGGTTTGCGGTAAGTGTTATCGTGTCGCCCACGCTGGCCTGGCTTACAGTCTTAATCGAAGCGGTGATATAGCCGACCTCGCCTGCTGACAGCCCTGAGCAGGGCTGAAGGTAGGTGGGGCGCATATAGCCCGTTTCAACCACCGTGAAGGTGGCTCCCGTGGACATCATCTTCATTGTGTCGCCGGGCTTAATACTGCCTTCCATAACCCTGACATAGACCACAACGCCCTTGTAGCTGTCGTAATAAGAGTCAAAAATCAGCGCCTTTAAGGGTTTGTCGTCGTCGCCCTCCGGCGGCGGGATAAGCCTTACTATACTCTCAAGGACACTCTGCACATTCTCGCCGGTCTTTGCGGAAATCCTCGGCGCCTCAGAGCAGTCAAGGCCTATGACATCCTCGACCTCCTTTGCGACTCTCTCCGGGTCGGCAGCGGGCAGGTCTATTTTATTAATGACCGGCACAAGCTCAAGATTGTGGTCAAGAGCAAGGTATGTATTTGCTATGGTCTGCGCCTCTATGCCCTGAGTTGCGTCAATAATAAGCACCGCACCCTCGCAGGCTGCAAGGGAGCGTGATACCTCATAGTTAAAGTCCACATGGCCGGGGGTGTCGATAAGGTTCAGGATGTACTCGTTGCCGTCCTGCGCCTTGTAGTCGAGCCTGACCGCATGCGCCTTAATAGTAATGCCTCTTTCCCGCTCTAAATCCATGGAGTCCAAAAGCTGCTTTGTCATATCCCTTAAGGCAACGGAGTTTGTAAGCTCAAGCAGCCTGTCCGCAAGGGTTGACTTGCCATGGTCAATATGTGCGATGATTGAAAAATTTCTTATGAATTCCTTTTTGCTCATATATCGAAACCTTTCAGCTTTGATTTTCAATTAATTATAGTGCGTCGCCCTTGTGGGGCTTGAAGCCGAGACCGAAAACATCGCCCGCCTGCGATACAATTACAAAGGGGTTTTCGTCAATGCTTCTGACTATTCGGTTGATGATAGCCACCTCGTTCGCCCTTGTGACGCAGATGAGCATTTCCTTATCCTTGCCCGTATAGGCTCCCTTGACGGGGAGTATCGTGACGCCTCTGGTCGTTTCGCTGGTTATGGCCTTTGCGATTTCGGCGCCCTTTTCGGTGACAATCTGAATCATCTTATTGTTTGTGGTGCCGTACAGGATGTAGTTTACAGCCCTGCTGCTTATATAGAACACGATTATCGCATACAGCACACTCTCGATGCTTCTGTATGCAAAGCCTGCGACGAGGACTATTATGAGGTCAAGGACAAGCATAAAGCTGCCCATTGATATGTGACTGAATTTAAGCTTTAACAGCCTTCCGATTATATCCACGCCTCCTGTTGTGCCGCCTCGGATAAAGACAAGGCCGAGGCCTGCGCCCGAGAGAACTCCCGCAAACAGAGAGGCGAGCAGCTTGTCCCCTGAATACACGGGCAGAACGCCTGCGGTCAGGTCTATTACGACTGACGAGAGCACCGTGGCGATGACCGTTCTTAAAAGAAATGCTCTGCCGAGGAAAATAAAGGATAAGACAAAGAGAGGGATGTTAAGAATAAGAATCGTCGTACCGATGGGTGAGCCGAACAGGTAGTTTGCGACTGTGGCAAGGCCTGTGATGCCGCCGGGTGCGATTTTGTTCGGGGCTGTGAAGCAGTTGACCGACACTGCATAAAGGGCACTGCCTATTATAAAGAAAAATGCGTCGGCTGCAAGCTGCTTTGCGGTGCTTACTCCCATTTCCGGCTTCTTAACCTTTACCCTGACTTTCTTTACGCTCATTTAAATCCCTCAATATCATTTCAAATAATATGTACAACCTGTCGGTCTGGCCGCTCAGGTACAAATATCCGAAGAGGGTCTCTAAGGCGGTGGCGTATCGGTATTCCTCCGCCGTTTTATTCTTTGGCGTGTGTGCTGTGTGGGCGTTGCGCCCTCTCATAAAGACTTCCCTTTCCGCCTCGGTCAGGTTATCGAAAATCAGCTTTGCTGCTCTGAACTGGGCGGAGGCGTTGACTATTTCGGAGTTTTCAGAGTGCAGATTGCCGATAGCGGACTGGTTATTTGAAACAATATAGGAGCGGGTCAGCACCTCAAAAACTGCGTCGCCCATGAAGGCAAGGGATAGGGTGGACATCTGCTTTGGGTCCTTTTTGTTTTCAAAAAAACTCCCGTCAAGGCTTATGGGGGGAAGGTTTACGGGCTTTGGCTCTTGTTCGGGTACAGTTTTCGCCGGCTTTCTCTTACGGAACATAGTCAAACTCCAGGTCGTAGATGCAGACCGTGTCCCCTTCCTGAATGCCCCTCTTTTCAAGCTCCTTTATTATGCCGCTGGACTGCAGCACACGCTGGAAGTACTGAAGGGATTCATAGTCGTCAAGGTCGGTTTTGTTAAGGATTTTTAAGAGCCAATCCGCCTCGACTATATACATATTGTCCTGAACCTTTATATTAAAGCCCTCGGTCTGCTTCTTCTGAAGGGATTCGAGGGGTACCTCTTCGGCCTCAAAGACGGTTATAGGAGGCAGGCTGTCAAGCTTTGCTGCCACAAAGTTCATAAGCTCCTTTGTGCCGTAGGCTATGGGAGCGGAAATCGTAAAGAAGGGGAAGCCACGCTCCTCTGCCGCTGCTTTGAGCCTTTCAATCTGCTCGTCCTCGGCAAGGTCCACCTTGTTGGCCACGACTATCTGGGGCTTATTTAATAGCTCAGGGTTAAAGTGAGAGAGCTCACTGTTTATAGTATTAAAGTCCTCGACAGGGTCACGTCCCTCGCTGCCTGAAACATCCACAAGGTGCAAGAGCAGCCTGCAGCTCTCGATGTGCCGAAGGAAGGTATGACCGAGACCCGCTCCCTCGCCTGCGCCCTCGATAAGTCCGGGGATGTCCGCCATGACGAAGCTCTTTTCGCCGCCTACAGCAACGACACCGAGAACCGGGGTCAGGGTGGTGAAATGATAGTCTGCGATAATGGGCTTTGCGGCGCTGACCACAGACAAAAGGGTGGACTTGCCCACATTGGGGAAGCCGATTAAACCGACGTCCGCAAGGAGCTTGAGCTCTAAAATGAGCTCCCATTCCTCGCCGGGCGTGCCGTCACGGGCAAAGCGGGGGGCCTGACGGGTTGAGGTGGAGAAGCGGGCGTTGCCCCAGCCGCCTCTGCCGCCCTTTGCGGCAATGAAGCACTCGGTCTTTGACATATCGGCAATCAGTGCCTTGCTCTCCGCCTCTCTTATTATCGTTCCTCTCGGAACCTTTATAATAAGGTCGGGGGCGCTTTTGCCGTTGCGCTTGTTGCCGGAGCCGTCCTCGCCGCTCTGGGCGACGAACTTCTTCTTGTGCCTGAAATCATAAAGGGTGGAGAGATTGTCGTCGACCTCAAAAACCACATTGCCGCCCCTGCCGCCGTCGCCTCCGTCAGGCCCGCCGGCAGCAACAAACTTTTCCCTGTGGAAAGCAACGGCGCCGTTTCCGCCGTTTCCTGCCTTCACTTTGATTTTTGCGGAATCTATAAACATGCTTCTCTCCTGCTTGAACTTATTTGATATTCGCTTGATATTAAGCTTTCAGATTATTGTATCACGCAAGGAAGTCTTTGGCAATAATTTATTGCGCCGCAGTGCTCCCGCAGCGGTTAATATGGAGGTGTTATATCCTCCTCGTCGTCATAGTCCTCAGTATCGATATCGGAAACTGCGTCATAGATGCTGGCGTAGTTTTCCTCCTCATGCTTTGACTTGGGCGGGGTCTGATACAGCCCGGTGGCATCGAAGGATGAGACCGCAGTCATTTTATCTAAATCGGGGTTCTGAAGCTTTTTATTGCGCTTAAACATGGATTTTCCTCCTTTGGTACGTTACTTTAAACGTTTTATCGTAGTATTTGCATTAATAGTCCGATTATAAGGAATTGAGATTTCTATTCTGATTTTGGATTTATTAAGCAGACAGAAACGGACAAGCATTTTGCGTTTGGATTTTAAATAATACCGACAGGTAATAAATATGAAAAACAAAGCCGGATACAATAGCCCCGAAATATCATATATATGCGGCTTGAATGGAGATTATGCATGCATTGCGAAAAATATCGAAAATTGCTATGCAAGACTCAAGGGTAAGATTTACTTTTTGTTGCATTTAAATGCAAGGCTTAATACGGGTATATACAAGCTGAATATCTTTCCAATTTTTAGCAATTTGAAGGTGTAAAATTTTATGTAAAGTTATTTTCTTTACGTTTTTCGGAATTATATTTCTTAAATAGAAAAATAGGCACGAAATTATGAACATTTTCAACAGGGTTTTGAACATGTGCAAGTAAATCACTTTACATTTATTTCCCGCTACTTATCGCATACGAAAGCAGAGAAGTGTATATTATTACCTTTAGTTTGTATAATATTTAGTGCTTTTTGCTGTTTTCAGCTTATAATTTTTGAGTGGACTTCGATTTTTATAAGTTTTGTCCCGCTTAGCAGCCGCCGACTGTTCGGGCGGCTTTTTTGATTTGACATTATTTTGACGATGTTAATTCGAGCAAGGCGAGGCTTTCCGGTTTATTTTGTGTATTATCAGTGTTTAACTTTAAACGCAAAAAACTGCGGCACTGAAAGTGCCGCAGTCCGGGTTTGAGCTTATTTATTTTTTCAGAACCGCCTTGTGGAATACCTTTTTGCCCTTTCTTATAATCACATGGCCTTTGTCAAAGTCGGCTTCATCGAGTGAAGCGAAGGTGTCGCTTATCTTCTCATCGTCCACGGTGACGCCGCCCTGCTGGATAAGTCTGCGGGCTTCGCCCTTTGAGGGTGCAAGCTTTGTAGCCACAAGCAGGTCGGCAACGGCTATTTTGCCGTCTGTGAACAGGTCAGTGCCGATTTCGGTCGTAGGCATATTCTCGTCCGAAACGCCCATGGAGAAAACCGCTTTTGAGGCGTCGAGGGCCTTTTGAGCCTCCTCCTTGCCGTGGACGAGGGCCGTTACCTCGTAGGCGAGAATTTCCTTAACCTTATTGATTTCGCTGCCCTCGTACTTTTCGTATTCGGCAATCTGCTCCACGGGGACGAAGGTCAGCATTTTAAGGCAGTTGATGACGTCGCTGTCGTCAACGTTGCGTCAGTACTGGAAGAACTCATAGGGGGAGGTCTTGTTCGGGTCAAGCCAGAGAGCGCCCTTTTCGGTCTTGCCCATCTTTCTGCCGTCGGAGGTCAGAAGCAGCTTGAAGGTCATGCCGTAGACCTCCTCGCCGTCGGCGCGCCTGTTAAGCTCCACGCCGCCTATGATATTGCTCCACTGGTCGTCGCCGCCCAGCTGCATAATGCAGTTGTAATTTCTGCGAAGGTACAGGAAGTCATAGCTCTGCATTATCATGTAATTCATCTCGAAGAAGGACAGTCCCCTCTCAAGCCTTTGCTTATAGCACTCTGCGGCGAGCATTCTGTTGACCGAGAAATGCACGCCCACATCCCTGAGCATATCAACATAGTTGAGATTTAAAAGCCAGTCGGCGTTGTTGACCATGATTGCCTTGCCGTCTGAGAAGTCAATGAGCCTTGACATCTGCTGCCTGAAGCACTCGATATTGTGGTCGACGGTCTCTTTAGTGAGCATCTTGCGCATGTCGGTCTTGCCCGACGGGTCGCCTATAAGGCCTGTGCCGCCGCCGAACAGGACAATGGGCGTATGGCCGGCCTTTTGCAGGTGGGATATGACCATAATCTGCACAAAGCTGCCCACATGAAGGCTGTCTGCGGTGGGGTCAAAGCCGATGTAGAACCTGATTTTATCCTTTGTCAGAAGCTCTTCTATTTTCTCTTCGTTTGTCATCTGCGCTACAAGGCCTCTGGCCTTCAGCTCTTCTAAAACGTTCATGTTTTCCTCCCGTATATATTAAGTCTTATTAACTAAAAAAGCCCTCTGCAAATGCAGAGGGCGAAAAACCGCGGTACCACCTCAATTTGATGCGAAAGCATCCTCACTGACGGCGGCGGAGAATCCGCTTACCGTCGCAGCCTTTAACGGGGCTAAGGCGGCTGCTCCTACTAAGGATGTGACCTTTTCAAAACAGCGGCTCGGAAATGTATTTCGCAGCCGGCTCACGCTTTCTTACACCAACCGAAAGCTCTCTTCGCTTCGCTGAATCTGTTACTTCTTTTCGTCATCGCCTTTGGGTTTGTTCAATTATTAACATTATATCAATAATTATTATTTTGTCAATATATGATGGCTAATCGGTAAAGTAGCTTTTTATCTTTTCATAGATTTCCACGATTTTAAAGCGCACCTCGAATTTGGGGTTGCTCTCTATGAGCCGTACTCCGCTGTCGGTCAGAATGGCGTCGATTTTGACGTCACGCTCATCATTTTCCTCTGCGGCGGGCAGGCACAGCGGCGGGAACATCACGCACCACCAGTTTTTGCCCGCGCCCTCGCCTATTATGACCTTGACTGCCTTGTATCTGCCGGCGGGGAGGGTGACATTCTCATAGCTTCTTG
>JAAYOZ010000217.1 GCA_012520115.1 Clostridiales bacterium
GCCGCCGACCTCATCCCGCCGCCGAGGGGGGGTGGTTTTCCACCCCGCCGGTTGCGGTGCAAGGTTTGCCCTTCTACGCCTGCGCTCCGCCGCACCCCGCCCGCCGCCGAGGGGGCGTTCTTCCCGCCGACCCGCCCGTTATGGGGAAGGTTTGCCTGCTTGCACCCCGCCGCCTTGTGCCGTCCTGCGAAACTTTTTGTGGAAAAGTATGACTTTATCCTTTTAATTATTGCTTTTTATGCCATTCTCCCTATATTATAGAAGCATAAGTGTTTAAGTCTCGGAGGTGCGACATGTCAGAGATTCGTATAAACCCGGCTAAGCAGTATCAGAGCTTTGAGGGCCTTGGCGCAAGTGCCGCCTGGTGGGCGCAGCTCGTCGGCGGCTGGAATCACATTGACCCCGCAAGCGGCAAGGCTGTCCGTGACCGCATTTCCGAGCTTTTATACAGCAAGGACAAGGGTATAGGCCTTCGCACCTATCGCTACAACTTAGGCGGCGGCTCGGTGGAGTCCGGCAAGGGCAGCTTCCCGAACCCCCTTCGCAGAGCCGAGTGCTTCTATGACGAAAACGGCAACTACGACTGGAACAAGGACAAAAATGCGGTCTACATGCTGCGCCAGGCTGTTAAGGACGGCGCCGACGAGGTCATTTTCTTTGTAAACTCCCCGCCGGAGCGACTTACTAAAAACGGCATGGCGCACTGCAGCAAGCCGGGGCGTGAGAACCTGCACAAAAAGAATTACAGGGCCTTCGCAAAATACTGCCTTGATGTGACCGAGCATTTTATTAACGAGGGACTGCCTATTAAATACCTCTCGCCCGTAAACGAGCCGCTATGGGTCTGGACGGGAGGGCAGGAGGGCTGCCACTATCGCCCGAGGAGCGTGCGCAAGGTTTTCGAGGTCTTTGCCGAGGAATTGTCAAAGAGAGAAAGTCTAAAAGCATTGAAGCTCTCGGGAGCAGAAAACGGCGACATCCGCTGGTTTAATAAGTCCTACACACGCCAGCTTTTGAAATCTTCCAAGGTGCGCAAATTCCTTGACGGCGTTGACGTTCACTCCTACTGCCTGCCTGCGCCCCTGCCCTTTCTGAACAACCGTGTGGGCTACCTAAAGCGCTTCAGGCGTTTCATGGACAGACATTACCCCACTGTGCCCGTCAAGATGAGCGAGTGGACACACATGCAGGGCGGCCGTGACAAGGGCATGGACTCGGCTCTCGAAATGGCGAGGGTCATGCACGAGGACATCTCCATACTTAATGTGGTTTCCTGGCAGCATTGGATAGCCGTGTCCGAGGTGGACTACTGCGACGGGCTTATATACATAAACCTCAACGACAAGAGCTTTGAAATGACCAAAAGATACTATGCCACGGGCAATTTCTCTTTATTTATTAAGCCGGGCTCGGTCAGAATCGATATATGCTCCGACGATACGGCGTTAAGGCTCCTTGCCTTTAAAAATGCGGACGAAATCACGGTTATCATAATCAATCCCACCGGTGACGAAAAGAAAATATCCCTTAAGGATGAGGGCTTTGCGGCAAGTCTTTATGTCACCGATGATGAAAAGGATCTGGCAGAGGTTCCTGTAAGCAGTCTGACTGATATTCGGATTTCGCCCCGCTCGGTCAATACACTTGTTTTAAAAAAGGGTTAATTTTTTGGAATGGGAGAGATATTCTTGAAGCTAAAGGCAAAGCTTTCGGCCTTCATCAAAAAGCAGAAGCTCTACTGGAAAAAGCCCCCCGAGGGCAGGTACATGACCTATAAAGAGATTTTGTCTTATTCCGCAGGCGGCATCGGAGTTAAGTTCATTATCTTCTGCATCAACAATATGATTCTCGCTGTGGGCAACGGTCTTATCGGCAACACCATAGGCATAGCCCCCAAGCCCCTGTATGCAATCTATCTGCTCAGCGTACTTTCGGGCTTTCCGCTGACGGCTCTGAGGGCGAGGATGATAGACAACGCAAGGAGCAAAAAGGGCAAGTACCGACCCTATCTCCTTCGTATGGGCATACCCACCGCCATACTCGGCGTCGCCTTCATCTGGATGCCCTATGATAATATGTCGCTGCTTGCAAAGTGCATCGTGGTGCTGCTTTTTAACATCTGCTTCCAGTTCTTCTATAACTTTATGACTGACTCCTATGACTCCCTTCTGTTCCTGCTGTCGCCCAATACCATAGAGCGCTCGGACGTCTGCTCAATTAAGAACATAGTCGACAACATCGCCCCGTCCATAGGTCATATCTTCCTGCCCATAGTGGCCTTCTGGATTACGGGCGACAGAACGATATATGATATAAGGGTCTACCGCTATATCTACCCGCCCCTGCTGCTTGTCGGTCTTTTGCTCTCGATTCTTGTCTATGTGAACACAGAGGAAAAGATTGTACAGGCCAAGACCCATGTGATTCAGGTAAGACTCATTGACGCCTTCCGTGCGATTTCCAAGAATAAGTACTTCTGGATATTGTCCCTTGCCGGCTGGCTGGGCTTTCTGGAAGGCTCGTTCGAGAACCTTTTAGGCTGGCTTTACAACTACCAGAAGGCCTGTTCACCGGCGCAGTACTCGCTTATCACCGCCATAACGGGCAACGCCTCCTTCTGGCCGAATGTCATAGCCCCGCCCATGATAAGAAAATACGGCAAGCGCAATATCCTCATAGTCACAAATATAATGAACATCTTCCTTATCCTGATTATGTACCCGGTGGTAAAGAGCTTTGCGCCGGCAGCATTAATCTGGATGATGACCGTATGCTACTTTATAAATAAGCTTGTGACCGCCCTCGGACACCTCTTGCACCCGAGCATAAATGCGGACATCAGGGACTATCAGCAGTACATAACAGGCGAGCGAATTGACGGCATGTTTGCGGCAGTCGGCCTTATAGGCAGCGTCGTGACCATGGTCACAGGCTTTGTCCTGCCCGCCATTTATGAAAAGGTCGGCCTAAACGAGACCGTAGCCGTCTCTCTCGGCTACAGCGGCAGCAATGTCTATGATGTACTCTATAACGCCGAGTATTTCGCTAATATTTCGGGGGTTCTGGTTCTGGCCTCTGTTGTGGGCGCAATTCTTAATGCTATCCCGTTCTTTTTCTTCGACCTGACCGAGACTAAGCAGCGTGCCATGGTTACGGTGCTTAAAATCAGGGCCCTGTTTGAGGACTACGGCAACGACGCACTGTCCGACGAAGCGCTGATAGAGGCCATCGATATTATTGAGGAGGCAAAACTCTACGCCGACAGAGAGCCGAATAAGCTTAACAAGGACGGCATTAAGGCCGCAAAGAAGCTAAAGGATAAGCAGGCCGTCAGGAATGCGAAGAAGGCATACGGAAAATTAAAGGAATAAAACGAAAAAATCGAAATCGCCAAGTTTGTTATAGATGAAATTAACCGCTTTGAAACCCCCGAGGGCAAGGTCGAAATCGAAAACGCAAGGATAATTGCCGAGGCGGGCCTTGACGGCTTTATGAGCCTCAATCTCCCGAGCATTAAGCAGGCAAGGGCTATGCCTAAGACCACCGCCTTAGAGAAGGAAAAGCGCAGAGCGGCCATAATTCAGGCCGAGAACATAAAGTACGCCAAAAAGGCCATAAAGAAGCACTACCCCAACGGCCTTGTCGAGTTTGACAAGAGCATATTTGACGAGCTATTTGCCGAAAAGGAGGCGCTGGAGCTTCGCTTAAAGCAGCTTCTCGATGAACAGAACGGCGACAAGCAGAAGCAAAAGGAGCTAAAGCGTGAAATCGAGGCTGTCAAGCAGCAGAGGCTTATCGTGAACTCGAAAATCAAGGACGCCACAAAGCAGAACTCCATTTACACCATAGCCGCAAAGCCTTACTTAAACGCCCGCAAGCTGCTTATCCAGAAGGAGAATTACAGCCACTATAAGGACATCTTGGAGCGCTACGAAAAGGCCAAGGAGCACAGAGAAAAAGAAAAGGCAGAAGCCACAAACTAAAACAAAAGCCATTACCGAAAGGTAATGGCTCAATTTATTCCACAGAGGGCGAATCATTTAATCAGAACTATCTCGTCAACCTCTTGCCCCGTGCGGGTGAAGGCTCTGAGGGTGAATCTGTCCTTTTCGCACCTTGCGACGGCGTAAATCTGGTCTGTGTTGCCCTCGCCGTCTGTGATTTCGCTTTTATGGTCGCCGTAAACATAGTCATGCCATTTGTAGTACGCCGACCTGTCGTTGGAAACGCCGCAGGGACCTATGGTGCAGTAAAGCGTTCCGTCGCCGATTTCACACCGCCTGCCGTTTTTCACGCTGGAGCGGATATAGATATGGTCATGCCCCGACAGGACAGCATCCACCTTGTACTTATCGAAAAGCTCTGCATAGTTTATAAGCGTGAACCTCTCGCCGGACTTGCCGTAGGGGGAGGCGTGTGTCAGGACGATTTTCCACTTGCTGTCACGCACCTTCTCAAGCTCTGCCTCTAAGATGCTTTTATATTCGGTGCTCAGAGCGTTGCCGCTGCCGAGGGCGGCTATAAGGGCATATTCCCCGATTTGCACACTGAAGCATAAACCGTTTGCCCGTCCCTCACAGTGAGGCGGCAGGTTGTAATGTGCAAGGAAGTAATCAAAGCCCCTTTTCGGGTCCTGGTCGTGGTTGCCGGGTGTGGGCATCCAGATTTCCTTTGCATAATGGGGCTGCAAATGGGCGGACAAGCTCTCATACTCGCTTTGCTTTCCGGCGCAGTCCACCATATCGCCGAGCGTCAGTATGAGCCTCGGCTCGGTGGTCTTATTCAAAGCGCAGTCAAGGGTCTTGCGAAGCAGGGGATAAGCCTCGTCGCAGTCCTTAATCTGAGCGTCCACAAGTACAGCAAGGTCGAAGCTGTCGGTGTTTTCGGGGAAGGTTCTGAATTTATACTCGCCGCTTTTTTTGTTTCCCGTGAAAAAGCGGGCGGTGTACTCGCTGTCGGGCGTCAGTCCCGTCAGAAGCACCTTGTATGAACAAAGATTTTTGCACAGTGTTGCATTCAGCCCGTTTATATTCAGGCTCTCACGCCATTCCCTTGTATAGCTTTTCTCCGCATTAAACCTTGCAGTGTTTCCGGCGGGGTCTGTAATTTCTACAAAACCCTCCTCGTTTTTGTCATCGCCGAGCCAGGTAAAGGCGGCGGTACGGGCGTTGTCCTTTGTGACGGTGCGGACAGGGGAGGGAGCGGATTCAGAGTAAAAAGGCTCGTCCACCGACACATTAAAGGGGAAAAGGCTTGAGGATTTGCCCGACTCGCTCTCTGCCCTGAGGAAGTAAATCAAATCCTTCGGCAGTGTGCTGAAAATGCTTGTGTTAAGCCTGCCGTTTTCGTCAAAGGGCAGGCGCTCAAAGGGCAGGGGGTGCGCCTTTCCCTGCCTGTCGCAGCATTTTTCCGCCACAAGATATACAGGTTCGCTTTCAGCGCCGGTAACGAAAAACTCCGTTTCGTCCTTTGTCTTACCTGAGCGGTAGTCGAGAATAAGAGCCTCATAGGGCGGCTCGTTTTCGGTCACGGGCTTGCCCATATCGTCGGGCAAAAGGCTGTCGTCGTAAATAGCCTCCATTTTGCCCACCTTGACTGTGCCCCTTTGTGCGCCATCGGGGGTGTATGTGAACTCAAAAAGCTGCTGGAAGCTCAGAGGCGCCGAATAGCCCTCTTTTAACACAAAGCTGAGTCTTTTCCAGCCGTGCCAGTCGATGATGTACTCGTTTCTTGCGTGGGCGGCGGTGTTGTCACGGGATTCTATAAAGAAATTCAGGCGGTTTTTTGAGTTGTCGCCCCAAATCCAGATGGAAACCTTATTGAAAATCGGCAGATTCGAGAGAAAACGCCGCTTGACCCTTGCAGCAGGCCTTGCCATGCCCACAATGTGCCTTAAATCGTAGGTCAGGCTAAGACACTGACTGAAAGGGAGGCCGCTTTCTCTTACATTCTCGATTCCGGCGCTTTCAACCCTCGGGAAGACCATTTTTTTATGCAGGTTATCGTTATTATAGTCCGACGGGTCAAACAAAACCGCACTTTTAGGCAGACTGCCCTCATAAACATAAATCGGGATAGCCACAGCCGCACCCTTTGAGTAAACAGCCGACAGAACAGTGTATCTGCCCGCAGGGAGGCTGTCCAGATAGTCTGCTTTAAAGATAACTTCATTACAGCCTGCGATATACTCCCTGCCTTCGGTAAGGGCAGTTTCCGCTTTTGTGTTCAAATCGTTCAGCATTATATATAAAAGGCGGTTGCCCCTTTCATCTATTTTGACCGAAAGGTCGCCGCTGCCCTTTTTATATGTATGGCTTGCCTTCTCCGGCAGGGCGTTAAAGTATTTTGCCTTGCCTTCCCCCATAAAATCTCTCCTTTGTTCAACGTGGAACACTAATAACAAGAATTATAGCACAGCGGCAAAAAAGAGTAAACAAAACAGGGCTGAAATATCAGCCCTGTCTGCTATATGCGGATTTTTAGAATCTTATATTGACTTGAGCGCCTGCGGAAGCATCGCTGACATTCAGCCACAGAATTTGTCCGTCATAGAAGTAGCCGCTTTCCATTGCGACAAGCTCCTCCATTGAGGCGGCAGCTGCAAGGCTGACTTCGCCGAGCTTTACGCTCTTAGGAGCATCCTGGTTGAATATCCTGAACAGGAAGGAGCGGTCGGATTCGGTCATCGTGACGGTCAGATTCTTGCCGCTCTTTGTGTAAGAGAGCAATGTGCCGGTCTTGTTCTCCTCATAGAGGCCGAACTTGTTCGTGCCTTCGGTGGGGTACATAAGCACGGTGGTAAAGCCTGCATTCAGCTCTGAGCCGAAGCTGCTCTCTACGTCTGTTACATCAAGCGGAATGATAGCGCCGTTACGGATATATGCCGGGAATTCATCCATCCCGAAGGTCAGGGTCTGAACGCTCTTTGTATAGGTCTTTGACTCGTCGAACATATAAATCCATTCGCCTTCGGGGAAGGTTACGGTGCGGTCGTTGCCTTCCTTGAACATGGGAGCTACAAGGATCTCATCGCCGAGCATATAGGTGTATTCGCCCAGCTGCGGTCTGATGGTGGGCTTTACAAGCTCGTAGGAGTATGCGGCCTGGCTGTAAATATAGGGGATAAGCTCATGGTGGAGCTTTACATACTTACGGTAAATGGTTGTGGTCTCATCGTCGTACATCCAGGGTCTGTGCTCACCGCTGCCGCCGTTCTCCATAATGGGGCTGAATGCGCCAAGCTGTGCCCAGCGGATGAATACATCCTTATACTGGTTGCCGTCATTCCTGAAGCCGCCGATGTCAGAGCCGTAGCTGACATGGTTAAACTTTGCGGAGGAGAACATATTGTTCAAAGCGTGCCTGAGTCCGGACCAGTCGTTGTCCTGATCGCCGACCCAGCCTGCAAAGTTGATGTCCCTGCTTGTTGAAACAAGGGGCAGGCCTAATTTGGTAAGCTGGTCGTCAACGGGACGGGCGGAGATGACCCTGTCCTTGCCCAGCTTCTCACGGGTGTATTCATAGAAGTCCCTGTATGTCTGGTCCTTATATGTATCCCATGTGATGATGCCGCTCTTGCCGATAGCGGGTGCTAAGAGCATTACATAGGGGTCGGTGCCGTCGACCTTCCAGCCGTCGATTCCCATGTCGAGGACGTTGTCCATCTGATTGTGCCACCACTCGACTGCCTCCGGGTTGGAGTAGTCAAGGAATGCGCCCTTGCCGCCCCACCATTTGACGGTTCTGCCGCCGCTGAGGAAGTAGCCCTTTTCCTTGCCTTCCTGGAAGTTCGGCGCCTCCTCGTTTACGACGCTTGTCGCCCACATAATGACCCTAATGTCATTGCTGTGGAACTCGTCTATAAGCTCAGCGAGATTCGGATAAAGATTCGGGTCGGGTACAAAGGTGTTGGAGGCTGTTGCCCACGGGCGGTCGATTATGACTGCGCCGACGGGGATGTCCCTCTCAGTAAAGCCATAGGCAAACTCCCTTGCGGAATTCTCGTCGCCCACGTTCTCCCATACCCAGTGCTCATGTACCCATGTGGGCCATTCGGGAGCATTAAGTGACGGGTCGGGTCTTGCGGGGTCGGCTTTAAAACCGCCGGAGCCGAATGCAAAAATGAATGCCAGCAGATAATTCAACAACATTTGGAAAAACCGTTTAACAACTGCCATATTGCCACTCCTATTAGTTTTTTAGGTGTATAACAATTTGTGTAAATCAAGTATACTGCGACTTTGGAAAACAGTCAATCTCAATAATTTCAAAACGGACAAATTAATTATTCAAAGCATTATTTTCCTCAAATAAATTTGCCTTTAAAGTCAAAAATAAGTATGAAAACTCTTACAGGAGGTTTAAAAATGACTAAGAAAACAACAAGCTTGATGAAGGGCGTCGGCGCAGCCATGGCTATCGGCGGAACCGCAGCAATCGTCGGCTCCATGATGAGCGGCAGCAAGAACACCCGCAAGGCTAAAAAGACCGCCACAAAGGCCGTCAAGACCGTCGAAAACATCATCGACAGCGTTCAGGGAATGATTGGCTAACATTTATTTAACGCACCTGTCCTTAATGGGCAGGTTTTTTTATGTGAAAAAGAAAAATTTTCCTTTTCGCTTATAATTTCGGGCTTTTCCGGAAATATTAAAAGAGAACACCCGACAAAAGCCACGATATACTGTCCAATGAACAGTAGGCTACAAAATACGACAAATTCATGATATAATACATTTAGTCAGGCGGGTTACATTGCCTGACGGAAAGGAATCGGCTCATGTTTAAGTCTAAGAAGCTAATTTCTATTCTGCTTGCAAGTATGCTGCTTTTCGGCTGCGCCTGCGGCAAGCGGGGCGATAAAGATTTGACCACCACCGACGAACTGACCTCAGTCACCGACAGTCTGACAACAGAGGGCAGCGAAGCCCCGAGCAGCACCGAGTGGACTACCCCCGACGCAGAGCAGATGCCCCAGGACAGCACCGA
>JAAYOZ010000032.1 GCA_012520115.1 Clostridiales bacterium
ACCTTTAAGAATGCGGGCGTTGTCATTAATGAATACTATGCCGCAGGCGGCATTGCAAAAAAGGACCCCATGGCAATGCAGATTTATGCTGATATCATCAATATGCCCGTAAAAATCGTCGGCAGCGACCAGGGCGGCGCCTTAGGCTCCGCAATCTTCGGCGCAGTCGCCGCCGGCAAGGACAAGGGCGGCTATGACGATGTTCTCACCGCCGCCGCAAAGATGGGCAAGGTACTCGACATTGAATATAAGCCTAACACAGAAAACGTTAAGGTATATGATAAGCTCTTTGAGGAGTACAAGCTCCTGCACGATTACTTCGGCAGGGGAGCTAACGATGTTATGAAGCGCCTCAAAGCTATAAGGAAGGAAGCTATATCTCTTTAATTGGAGTTTCGGAGGAAGTTTAAGTGACACCCTTTACCCACCTGCATGTTCATACCGAATACAGCCTGCTTGACGGAGCCGCACGCATAAAGCCGCTCTTAAAGCGGGCTAAAGAGCTTGGTCAGGAGGCGCTTGCCATTACCGACCACGGTGTTATGTATGGTGTTATTGATTTTTATCTTGCGGCAAAGGAAATTGGCGTAAAGCCCATTATAGGCTGCGAGGTCTATGTTGCGGAGAGAAGCAGGTTTGACAAGGTTCATGGCATAGACAGTGTCAGATACCACCTTGTTCTGCTTTGCAAAAACAATAAGGGCTATCAGAATCTGATAAAAATGGTCTCCGACGCATGGATAAACGGCTTTTATACAAAGCCCCGTGTGGATAAGGAGCTTCTTGAAAAATACCATGAGGGCATAATTGCCCTCTCTGCCTGCCTTGCGGGCGAGATTCCGCAGGCTTTGATGGAAGGCAATTACGAAAAGGCTAAGGAAAAAGCTCTCTGGTACAAAAACCTCTTCGGCGAGGATAATTTCTATCTTGAGCTTCAGGACCATGGCCTTGCCGAGCAGATTCAGATAAATCCCGATATTATTAAACTTGCAAGGGAGACGAATATCCCCCTTGTTTGCACTAACGACAGCCATTACATATTAAAGGAAGACGCAAAGGTACAAAAGCTCCTTATCTGCCTTCAGACCGATAAGAAAATCAACGAGGATACAGGCCTTGAGTTTTCCACAGAAGAATTCTATCTCAAATCCGGCGATGAAATGGCCGAACTCTTTCCTCAGGTTCCCGATGCGCTGGAGAACACAAATAAAATAGCCGAGCGCTGCAATGTGGAATTCGAGTTCGGCAATACAAAGCTGCCGCACTTTGAGGTTCCGGACAATATGGACCACTGTGAGTACTTCAGAAAGCTCTGCTATGAGGGCTTTTATAAGAATTACGGTGAAAATCCGCCGCCGGAATACAAAGAACGGCTTGACTACGAGATTGACGTTATCAACAAAATGGGCTATATCGACTACTACCTTATAGTCCGTGACTTTATTCACTATGCTAAAACTCAGGGCATACCCGTCGGCCCCGGTCGTGGCTCGGGCGCAGGCAGTATTGCGGCCTACTGCGTCGGTATTACGGGCATTGACCCGATGCGTCACGACCTGCTGTTTGAGCGCTTTCTTAACCCCGAGCGTGTCAGCATGCCCGACTTTGACATCGACTTCTGCTACGAGCGCAGGGGAGAGGTCATCGACTATGTTGTCCGGAAATACGGCGCAGACCATGTTTCTCAGATAGTCACCTTCGGTACACTGAAAGCTAAGGCGGCCATCCGTGACGTTGGCAGAGTATTGGGCATGCCATATGCGGCTGTTGACCAGGTTGCAAAGCTGATTCCCAATGAGCTTAATATAACGCTCGATGCGGCGCTTAAAAAGTCGCAGGATTTACTAAATCTGTACAATTCCGACCCGCAGGTCAAGGAGCTTGTTGACTATGCAATAAAAATCGAGGGCATGCCGAGGCACACCTCAAAGCACGCCGCCGGTGTTGTTATCAGTAATCTGCCGGTTGACGAATATGTTCCGCTGGCTAAAAACGACGACTCTGTTGTAACACAGTTCCCCATGACAACAATAGAGCAGCTGGGACTTTTAAAAATGGACTTCCTCGGTCTTCGCACTCTGACGGTCATCAGCGACGCAGAGAAGATGATAAGACGCAAGGTGCCTGATTTCAGCATTGACAAAATCGACCTTGAGGATGAGGCGACATTTGAAATGCTTTCGCAGGGCGGCACCTTCGGCGTTTTCCAGTGTGAATCTTCGGGCATCAGAGCCCTGATGATAAACATGAAGCCGAGGAATATAGAAGATATCATAGCCGTTATCGCTCTGTATCGTCCCGGCCCGATGGATTTTATTCCTCAATATTTAAGCAACAGAAAGAACCCTGACAAAATCAAATATGATGCACCGCAATTAAAGCGTATTCTCGGAGTTACCTGCGGCGTTATAGTCTATCAGGAGCAGGTCATGCAGATATTCCGGGAGCTTGCGGGCTATTCTCTCGGCCGTTCTGACCTCGTTCGCCGTGCGGTTGCAAAGAAAAAGGCCGATGTTCTGGCTAAGGAAAAGGAGCACTTCCTCTACGGCTTAAAGAACGAGGACGGCTCTTACGCCTGCGTCGGCTGCGTGAATAACGGCATTTCCGAAGCTGCCGCAAACAAAATCTTCGACGATATGTCATCCTTTGCACAGTACGCCTTTAACAAGTCCCATTCCGCCGCCTACGCTTATGTTTCATATCAGACCGCATGGCTCAAGTGCCATTATCCGAGAGAGTTTATGGCGGCGATACTCACCAGCGTTCTGGATAATACTGACAAGGTCGTAGCATATATTTCGGAGTGCAACAACCTCGGCATTAAGGTTCTGCCGCCCAGCGTAAACGAGAGCCTTGAGGGCTTTACGGTTTCGGGCGACGACATTCGCTTCGGACTTTTAGCCATTAAGAACCTCGGCAGAGGCTTTATTAACCTCATAATCGAAGAGCGTGAGAAAAACGGCCCGTATAAATCATTCTATTCCTTCTGCAAAAGGGTGCACGGCAAGGAGTTTAACCGCAGGGCGATTGAAAGCCTTATAAAATGCGGCGCCCTTGACGGCCTCGGCCTTAACCGCAGACAGATGATTGACATGCTTGAGGATGTTATCGCCTCTCTTGACAGCGCAAAGAAGAACAATGTTGAGGGTCAGATTTCATTCTTTGATTTAAGCGAACAGCTTTCCGAGGCCTCCGAGCCCGTTGCAAAGGACCTTGAGGAAATGCCCGAAAGGGAGCTTCTGGCCCTGGAAAAGGCAACAACCGGCCTTTATCTGTCAGGTCACCCGATGGCAGAATACAAGGATGTGGCTAAGAAAATAAACTCTGCCCGTACTATTGCCCTGACCGACCCCGACGCTATCGGCGCAGACCCGCCTCACGACGGCACGGAGGTAACAATTCTCGGCATTATTTCGGGCGTGACAAGAAAGATTACCAAAGACGACAAGACCATGGCTTTCTTTAAGCTTGAGGACATGGACGGCACAATCGAGGTCGTTGTCTTTGCTAAAATTTATGAGCAGTGCGCTTCGCTGCTTGTAGAGGACAATGTTGTGCTTGTCAGAGGCAGGCTTTCAGTCCGTGAGGATGAAAAGACTAAGATTATCTGCGATACCGTGATGAACGGCGAGGGTGTCGCAAATGCCTGCAGAAGGACAAACGAGCCGCCACCGCCTGAATATGCGCCGATTTTCCGCTCTCTTGGCCATAATGGAGTTACTGCCGCCAACAGCAGTAACGGAAATGCGCACAACAACACTGCCGAAGAAGCCTGCATAGTGACAAACGGCAACGGCAACGGTAACGGCAAGAACGGCTGCAGGAAGGGTCTGTACCTCAGGTTAAACAGCAAATCCTCGCCTGAGTTCTCTAAGGTTTCATCTCTTGTAGACATTTTCGGCGGCGATTTGCCCGTCTATTATTACTTTAACGATGAAAAGTCATACTTCAGTGCCGGTAAGCGTGTTCTTATGAATCCCACAATGCTCAGCGAGCTGAAATACATTCTCGGCGAGTCCAATGTAGTAATGCGCTCATAGAGGAGGACAAAATGGCACAACCTTTAAAGTTCTTTCTGGTGACGGATTTGCACCTGTATGCAAGCTGCTTTGAAACCGACCAGCCCTATTTAAAGCCGGAGCAGCAATGCACTGCGGAATCAGGCGCAATAATCGATTCCGCCTTCAAGATGATGGCCGAAAGCAAGGAAATCGACATTGTGCTGATTGCCGGCGACGTTACATATAACGGTGAACTTGAAGGGCATATGGAGCTTATAGAAAAACTCAAAAAGTTAAAGGATGCCGGAAAGAGAATCTTCCTAATTACCGCAACCCACGATTTCGGCAAGGATTTAAAAATAAAGTATAAAGATTCCGATAAGGTTTCTACGATGACTCCCCGTGAAATTCTTAAAGATATGTATTATCCCTACGGTATGAATGAAGCCCTGTCAATTGACGAGGAATCCAATTCATACTGCGTGAAGCTCGCTGACGGATACAGGCTTTTATGTCTAAACGACGACAGAAATGGCAAGGGCAGAAACGGCTATTCCGACAGCACCTTTAAGTGGATTTCGGAGCAGATAGACGAAGCTAAAGCAGCGGGAGATTATATATTCGCAATGTCCCACCACCCCGTACTGCCTCCTACGCCGATTTATGCCTTAATCGGCAAGCATGACATGCTTACAGACGGCGATAAGATTTCGGACATCTGGGCTGACAAGGGTCTTGAACTTATTTTCACGGGACACTCCCATATGCAGAATATTGCCGTCAAGGCTTCAAAGAGGGGCAACAGGTTTTATGAAGTAAACACAGGCTCGCTGGTGGGCTATCCCTGTCCTATCAGGTCTGTTACAATTGACGATGAAGCCATTAGGATAAATACTCTTAACGTCACCGATTTCGAGTGGGACTTCAGAGGTCTTGAGCCTGTGGAGTATCTCAAAAGAAAATTCGGCAGTCTGCTTGAAACAGCCCTTGATGCTGCGGAAAATGATATAGAAAAGCTCGCTCAGATTGCCATAGGAATGAGCATCAAGCCCGAAAGCGTGTTAAAGCTGAGAGGTCCTATAAGCCTTGTCGGAAGGTTCATTAATAATGTAACCCTCGGGAAGCTCGGCAAAATGTTCCTTATCAGCTCTAAAATCGATGAATCGATTTCACACCTGCTTGTCAGGGATGTTGTGATTGAGATTATCCGAAATGTATTCATCGGCGATGAACCTTATTATCCGGGAACACCGATTCACACGGCAGTTGAGGCCCTGTTCGGCAGAATCGAGATTTTGCTGAAAGCTAATAAAAGCCTCCACAAAATTAAGGAAATCCTTGATACCATAAAAGACGGCGTGCTTTATGATGCACCGCCGCCCGACAATAACGCAGTTCTCCCACGCAAAGCTTAATAAAGCATAATCCAAATCTGGAAGGATGATTTTTTGAAAACGATTGCATCAGAAAATACTGCTGACAATGCAAAGGCGATACAGGACAGCCCATTTAAAGGCTTTTTTAAGCGGCTGATTTTCGCCTTTGTCATCGGCATGGCATTTATCACGCCTGGCCTCAGTGGCGGCGTAATAGCCGCTGCTGCCGGAATTTACGAGCCCTCGGTAAACGCCATTGTCACCATACACAAGAATTTCAGGAAGAGCTTCTTTTACCTCTTGCCGATAGGCATCGGCGGCGTGACAGGTCTGCTTGTATTCAGCAGACTGCTTGAGCAGATTCTTGCATCCGCTGAGGCTACGGTAATCTTTGTATTCTTAGGTCTGGTTCTCGGCAGTTTACCCGCATTCATAAAGGAATCCAATTCAAAGGACGGCTTTAAGGCCTTGTACCTTATTCCTACGGCCTGTACCTTCGCCTTAGTCATGGTGATTGAAAAGGTACTTTCAAGACCCGAATTTCATCAGACAACATCCGAGCTGACCCTGCCGATGTATATTGTCTGCGGCATTATAATGTCACTGGGCATGATTATCCCCGGCATCAGCTCGTCCTTCATCCTTATGGCTATGGGCATATATAACGGGCTGTTATCGACTATAAACTCATGGGTTGATAATGTCTTCGGCTTTATTAAGGGCGGCTTTAGGGGAATAGGCAGCTTTCTTTCTTCCTTTGACTATCCTTCAATATTTGCGCTGGGACTCAGCTTTGTGATTACCTCTGTACTTGCAATCAAATTGGTTGATATCTTATTCAAACGCTTTCACGGCATTGCATACTATTCTGTTCTTGGCTTTCTTATAGGTTCGATGGTTGCGGCCTTCCCTGGCTTCAGAGACGGAGTCGGCATTGCTATTGACATATTAGCCTTTGCTCTTGCGGTTGTCGTGGGTTTCTTTGGAATGAAGTTAAATGAAAGGGTAAAGGACTAATGCTGCATTTTGATAACCTGTTTTTTGACCTCGACGGCACTCTGACCGACCCTGCCGAGGGTATAACAAATTCATTAGCCTATGCGCTCGACTATCTTAAAATCGAATACCCCTCGAAGGAAGCTTTAACCCGTCACATCGGGCCGCCGCTTAAATATACCTTTACCGTTGATTACGGACTTGATGATGAAACAGCGGATCTTGCGTTAAAGAAATACAGAGAGCATTTCACCGAAATCGGTATTTTTGAGAATAGACTTTTTGGCGGTATTAAAGAGCTGCTTTCAGACCTCAAGAAAAATTCTAAGAAAATCTATCTTGCCACAACCAAGCCCCGACCGTTTGCAGAAAGGATACTGGAACACTTCGACATTATAGAGTATTTCGATGTAGTGTCCGGCAGTGAGTTTAACGGCGAGCGCTCAGAAAAAAATGAGGTCATAGAGCATATTTGTAAGCTCGCAGGAATAACCGATAGGTCTACCTGCGTCATGATAGGCGACAGAAAGTACGACATCGAAGGCGCACATCAATGCGGCATGCCCTGCATTGCCGTTTCATTCGGCTACGGAAACCTTCAGGAATTTGAAAAATCAAACGCAGATTACATCATCGGCTCGGTTGAAGAACTGCATAATTTGTTGATAAATTGATTTTTATTCAAACATAAATGTTAGATTATACAAAATTATCCTTTTTTGTTACTGAAAATCATATATTTACACATCCTTATTTTGTTTGACAATTATTCTCACTGTTGTATAATTTATTTAGTGTGATTTTCAGGAGGGATAGGATTGAGCCTGGTGCTTGCGAACGGTTTTGTTTTTGCCGACGGCGGCTTTAAACGCGGCGACGTTCTGATTTCAGGCGACAAAGTAATCTCCGCAGGCATCCAAACCACCGGGTTTGGCGATGCCGATGTAATAGACTGCTCAAATATGTATATTGTACCCGGCTTTGCAGATGTTCACGTGCATCTAAGAGAGCCGGGATTTTCTTACAAAGAAACGATTGCGACCGGAACAGCAGCGGCAGCACACGGCGGATATACGTCCATTTGCCTTATGCCAAATCTCAATCCCGTTCCCGACACAATGGAGAATATCAAGGCTCAGCTTGACATAATTGCAAAGGACGCTGTCGTCAAGTGCTATCCGTATGCTTCGATTACAATGGGCAGAGCAGGCAAGGGCGAGATAACGGATTTCGGCGAGCTGAGAAAATACGCCTGTGCCTTTACCGACGACGGTACGGGAGTAAACGACTCAGAAACTCTTGAAAAGATTGGACAAGCCGCAAGGGCTAAGAATGTAATCATTGCGGCTCACTGCGAGGACGAGACTTTAGTGAACGGCGGGTATATCCATGCAGGAGAATATGCACAGAGATGCGGACACAAGGGCATTGTATCTGAAAGCGAATGGATGCCGCTTAATAGAGATATAGAATACGCAGAAAAGTACGGCTTTCATTATCATGTATGCCATGTTTCTACTAAAGAAAGCGTTCAATTAATCAGAGAAGCCAAGAAAAGGGGAGTCAGAATCACCGCCGAAACAGCGCCTCATTATCTTGTTCTGACCGACGAGGACTTGCAGGACGACGGCAGATTCAAGATGAATCCCCCCATCCGCTCTGCCGCAGACAGAGATGCTTTAATAGAGGGCATTATTGACGGCACGATAGACTTTATCGCCACAGACCATGCGCCCCACAGCGCAGAGGAAAAATCAAAGGGTCTTAAGGGCAGCCTTATGGGCATAGTCGGACTCGAAACCGCCTTCCCCGTGCTGTACACAAAGCTTGTAAAAGAGGGAATAATTACCCTCGAAAAGCTGATTGATTTAATGGCGATTAAGCCCCGCAAAATCTTCAACCTGCCCGATTCATCAATTAACGGCATTGCGGAGGGTCAGGCAGCTGATATTGCGGTATTAGATTTGAACTCGAATTATACAATTGACCCGAACACCTTCAAAAGTAAGGGGCGCAGCACGCCCTTTGCGGGCATGAATGTTTACGGCGAATGTGTTCTGACTTTGGTTGACGGAAAGATAGTATATAGAAAGTAACAATAACGGTGAAAATATGCGACAGCTTATATTTGAAGTTAATAATATACGTCCGATAGCTGACAAGGTGTTCGAGCTAATATTGCTCGGAGATACGTCGGACATAATCCGCCCCGGACAGTTTGTGAACATCAGAGTGGACGGCAAATACCTAAGGCGACCGATTTCTGTCTGCGACTGGGATGAGGACAGCCTGACCCTTATTTTCAAGGTTTTCGGCGAAGGCACTGAGATTATGAGCCGCCTTCAGAAGGGTGACAAAATCGACATTCTGAGCGGTCTGGGCAACGGCTTTACGGTAACAGACAGCAAAAAGGCATTGCTTGTAGGCGGGGGAGTGGGCGTTCCGCCCCTTTACGCTCTTGCTAAGAAGCTTATTGAGCAAGGAGTAAAGCCCGTCGTTATACTGGGATTTGCAAGCAGTAAGGATGTATTCTATAAGAACGAATTTGAGAGCTTAGGGCTTAAAACCTATGTTGCGACCGTTGACGGGAGCGAAGGCACAAAGGGCTTTGTTACTGACTCTATTAAAGAAAATAACCTGCAATGTGATTATTTCTATGCCTGCGGGCCTATGCCGATGCTTAAGGCCTTGTGCCTTGAGCTTGAATGCCCCGGACAGCTGAGCCTTGAGGAGCGCATGGGCTGCGGCTTCGGCGCCTGTATGGGCTGCAGCATAATCACTGCAAAGGGCAGCAAAAGAGTCTGCCACGACGGCCCTGTCTTTTATAAGGAGGATTTACTATGGACGTAAATATGAAGGTAAATCTCTCCGGCGTTGTGCTTGACAATCCCATAATCCCCGCCAGCGGCACATTCGGCTTTGGCGAGGAGTTTAAGGATTTGTATGACCTTAATATTCTCGGCTCGATTTCCTTTAAGGGCACCACGAGGGAGCCCCGCTTCGGCAATCCCACACCGAGAATCGCCGAATGCCCCTCAGGATTACTAAACTCTGTCGGACTTCAGAATCCCGGCATTGATGCGGTCATAAATGAGGAGATACCTAAGCTTTGCAAGTATTTTCACAAGCCTCTGATTGCGAATATTTCGGGCTTTTCGATTGACGACTATGCTTATGCCTGCGAAAAGATTGACAAGGTCGAGCAGGTCGGAATAATTGAAGTCAATGTAAGCTGCCCGAATGTAAAACACGGCGGAATGAGCTTCGGCACAAACCCAGAGAGCGCAGCAGAGGTCACAAAGGCCGTCAAGGCTGTGACAACAAAGCCCGTATATATCAAGCTCAGCCCCAATGTAACAGATATTGCCTCCATTGCTAAAGCCTGTGAGGAGGCGGGCGCAGACGGCTTTACACTTATTAATACCCTGCTCGGAATGAGAATCGATATTAAGACAAGAAAGCCTGTTCTGGCAAATGCAATGGGCGGTCTTTCCGGCCCCGCCGTTTTCCCGGTTGCTCTCAGAATGGTCTATCAGGTCTATAAGGCTGTCAGCGTTCCCATTATCGGAATGGGCGGCATTTCGAGCGCAGCCGATGTAATCGAAATGATGATGGCGGGCGCATCTGCCGTACAAATCGGCTCTGCGAACCTTGTCGACCCATTTATCTGCAAAACAATTATTGAAGAACTGCCTAAAAAAATGAGGGAACTGGGCATTAAATCCTTATCCGAATTGAAACCGACCTTTTGATTAAATTATTAGAGGTGCTTATGAACAGAGATGTAATAATAGCCTGTGATTTTAACAGCGCAGAAGCTGTTTATAGCTTTCTGGACAAGTTTACCGATGTAAAACCTTTTGTGAAAATCGGTATGGAGCTTTTTTATGCCGAAGGCCCGGCTATCGTCAGAGAGATAAAGAAGCGTGGGCATAAGATTTTCCTTGATTTAAAGCTCCACGACATACCCACAACCGTTAAAAAGAGCATGGCAGTTTTGACCGCTCTCGATGTTGATATAGTCAACCTCCACGCTGCCGGATCCTCGGAAATGATGAAGGCAGCCCTTGAAGGGCTTACACGTCCCGACGGCACAAGGCCGCTGCTTATCGCAGTTACTCAGCTTACCTCAACAAGCGAGGAGCGCATGCAAAAGGAGCTTCTGATTAATGCTACTATGCCTGAGACCGTCAAAGCCTATGCTCTTAATGCTAAAAACTCCGGGCTTGACGGCGTTGTCTGCTCACCCCTTGAGGCAGGCTTAGTCAAAGAGGCCTGCGGTGAAGATTTCATCACCGTAACCCCCGGCATAAGATTTGCCGATAACGATGTAGCTGACCAGGTCAGGGTCACCACTCCCGTCAAGGCTAAGGAAATAGGCTCTACCTTCATAGTTGTCGGCCGACCCATAACCGCCGCCGATGACCCGGTTGCCGCATATAAGAGATGCGTAAAAGAGTTTGTATAATATTATGGAGGATTAATAATGGATTCACTCGATAGATCTATTGCAAAAGCTCTGCTTTCCATTCAGGCCGTATTCCTTCGCCCGGAACAGCCCTTTATCTGGGCAAGCGGAATCAAAAGCCCCATTTACTGCGACAACAGGCTAACCCTTTCCGATGTAAAGGTCAGAAGGGAAGTGGAGGAGGGTCTTGCCTCTGTTGTAAAGTCCCATTATCCCGACTGCGAGGTTCTGATGGGTACAAGCACGGCAGGCATAGCACACGCAGCCATTACTGCCGAGATTCTGGGTCTGCCTATGGGCTATGTCCGCTCGGGCGCAAAGGACCACGGCAGAGCAAATCAGATTGAAGGCAGGCTCGAAAAGGGTCAGAAGGTCGTTGTTATCGAGGATTTAATCTCGACCGGCGGCAGTGTCATTGAGGTTGTAAATGTACTGAGAGATGCCGGCGCTGAGGTTCTGGGCATTGCTAGCATCTTCACCTACGGCATGAAGAAAGGCCTTGACCGACTTAACGAAGCAAATGTAAAGAATGTCTCCCTTTCAAATCTTGATGTTCTGCTTGAGGTAGCCGCCGAAACAGGCTATATTTCCGCTGGGGACAAGGAGAGAATAAGAAAGTTCAGGGATAACCCCTCTGACGAAAGCTGGATAAGCGCATAATATTTCTTTGTGAGGATGAGTATATGAAAAAAGTTGCGATTATTATGGGCAGCGATTCGGATTTTCCGGTATTAGAGCCTGCCATAAAGGTTCTGAAGGACTACAATGTGCCTTTTGAGGTGCGTGTTTTATCGGCTCACAGATGCCCGGACGCCGTAAGAAATTATGTCAAATCCGCAAGAGAGAACGGCTTCGGAGTCATTATCGCCGCAGCGGGCAAGGCGGCCCATCTTGCCGGAGCCTGCGCCGCAAATACGACTCTGCCTGTCATAGGCATTCCCGTAAAATCCTCCGCTCTGGACGGACTTGACGCACTGCTGTCAACGGTTCAGATGCCTTCAGGCGTTCCCGTTGCCACAGTAGCAATTGACGGCGCCGCCAATGCCGCAATTTTAGCCGTTCAGATTCTGTCCGTGTCCGATGATGACCTTGCAAAGCAGCTTATGAATAATAAGCTCAATGCAGAGCTTGAGGTTCTCAGAAAGGATAAGGAAATTCAGAAGAAGATTGATTAGTCATTGATTTCTGTTTCCCAAATATACTGAAAGGATATGGAGTTTAATGAAAAGCCACAGCGATAGTTACAGAAATGCGGGAGTAGATATCACCGCAGGTTACCGCTCCGTTGAGCTTATTAAGAAGCATATTGCAAGAACTCATATCAAGGGCGTTGCCTCTGACATCGGAGGCTTCGGCGGCCTGTTTGAACTTGATCTGTCAGGATATGAGAACCCTGTTCTTGTATCGGGTACCGACGGCGTCGGCACAAAATTGAAGCTCGCCTTTACCCTTGATAAACACGACACAATCGGTATTGACTGTGTTGCAATGTGCGTAAACGACATTATCTGTTCCGGCGCAAAGCCGCTGTTCTTCCTTGACTATTTAGCTGTCGGAAAAAACTATCCCGAAAAGATTGAGAAAATCGTAGCAGGCGTTGCGGAGGGCTGCGTGCAGGCAGGCTGCGCCCTGATTGGCGGTGAAACTGCCGAAATGCCCGGTTTTTATCCCGATAACGAGTACGACCTTGCGGGCTTCGCAGTTGGCATTGTGGACAGGAAAAAGATGCTCGACAAGAAAAAAGTCAAGGTCGGGGATGTTATCATCGGCCTGCCCTCATCTGGCATTCACTCAAACGGCTTTTCACTGGTCAGGAAAATCGTCGGCGATGCGGGTCTTGATTTGACCTCCTATTCACAGTATACCGACAGCATTTTAGGCCATGCCCTGTTAGAGCCAACAAGGATTTATGTAAAGCCTGTTTTAAAGCTTATGGAACAGGTAGAAGTCAAATCCATTGCACATATCACAGGCGGCGGCTTTTATGAGAATATTCCGAGGTGCCTGCCTGACGGCATAATGGCTAAGATAGACAAGTCCTCCATTAAAACACCGCCCGTATTCAAGCTGCTTCAGGAGGAGGGCGCAGTGCCCGAGCGTGATATGTTCAATATCTTCAATATGGGTATCGGTATGTGCATTATTGTCGACAAGTCTGATTCTGATACGGCGCTGAAAATTCTTAATGAAGCCGGTGAAGACGCATATATCATCGGCGTCACTGCCGAGGGCAGCGGGGTTGACCTATGCTGAGCGCAATCGACAAGGTGAGAATAGCCGTGCTTGCCTCAGGCGGCGGCACAAACCTTCAGGCGCTGTTTGATGCTGAGGACAACGGCATTCTAAAAAGCGGCAGTATCGAGCTTGTTATCTCCGATAAACCCGACGCCTACGCTTTAAAAAGGGCAGAAAAGCGTGGAGTAAAGTCCGTGCTGATAGAGAGAAAAGCATTCCCTTCGGCAGCTGAATTTGAGGCAGAGATTATTAACACATTAAAAGCAAATGACATTGAGCTGATAATTCTTGCAGGCTTTATGCGTATTTTAAGCCCGGAATTTACAAGGACTTTTGAAAACAGGATAATAAACGTTCACCCTTCACTTATACCTTCATTTTGCGGAAAAGGCTATTACGGCTTAAAGGTTCACGAAGCCGCTTTGGACTACGGAGTAAAAATCACCGGCGCAACGGTGCATTTTGTAAATGAAATCCCCGACGGCGGTAAAATCATAAAGCAAAAGGCCGTAGCTGTTCTTGAGGACGACACTCCAGAATCCTTACAAAAACGAGTGATGCAGCAGGCAGAATGGATCATCCTGCCCGAAGCTGCCGAAGAAGTCTCTTTAAATATCATAAATACAAGAAATGATTTTTTAAGGAAAGGCAATTAATATGAAGAAGTACATATTGAGTGATTTATTACCGCAAAACCCCTATTGGGGCAGGGGAATTATTCTCGGTCTTAGTGAAGACAGGAATAATGCCGTATGCGCTTATTTCATTATGGGCAGAAGCGAAAACAGCAGGAACAGAATCTTTGTAGAAGAGGGCGAAAACATAAACATTAAAGCCTTCGACGAATCAAAGATTACAGATACTTCGCTTACCCATTATTTTCCCGTTAAGGTTCTGGGCAATACGACGATTGTTACTAACGGCGACCAGACCGATACAATCCATAAGTATCTGTCAAGCGGCAGAAGCTTTGAGGACGCCTTGAACATCCGCTGCTTTGAGCCTGATACGCCGAACTATACGCCGAGAATTAGCGGAGTAATAAATGTTGCGACTGAGGGCGTTACATTTAAGCTGAGCATATTAAAGAGTGCCGACGGAAACGCAGCCTCTTGCAACAGGTTCGTTTATTCTTATGACGGCGGGCTGGCCGGAGGCCGTTTCATACATACCTACAAGGCGGATGCGAACCCCTTGCCGAGCTATGATGGCGAGCCTTGGTTTGTAGAGCTTCCCAACGATATCGATGAAACGACTAAGACTATATGGAATAACCTTAACACCGATAATAAGATTTCTCTGTTTGTCAGATACATAGGAATTGACAACGGAATTACTCAAACAAGGATTGTTAATAAGCACATTAAATAAGAAGTGGGTGTGTTTTATGGATTTTATAGAGCTTAAATATGGCTGCAATCCGCATCAGAAGCCCTCAAGGATATATGTTGACAGCGGTAAGCTGCCGATTGAGGTGCTTAACGGTACACCGGGTTATATCAATTTTCTTGACGCTTTGAACGGATACCAGCTTGTTAAAGAGCTTAAAGAGGCGACGGGAATTGCCGCTGCCGCTTCGTTTAAGCATGTCAGTCCTGCCGGCGCTGCGGTGGGTCTGCCCCTTTACGATACACTAAAGCGGATTTATTTCTGCTCCGATATTGAAGGGCTTAACGATTAGCCCATTGCCTGTGCTTATGCGAGGGCAAGGGGTACGGACAGAATGTCCTCCTTCGGCGACTGGGTTGCTTTAAGCGACACCTGTGAGCTGACAACCGCACTGCTATTAAAGAGTGAGGTTTCAGACGGCATAATCGCTCCCGATTACACTCCTGAAGCCTTGGAAATCCTGAAGGCAAAAAAGCGAGGCACCTATGCCATTGTTAAAATAGACAAGGACTATATACCCGAAGAATCTGAAGTAAAGCAGGTATACGGCATTAAGTTCCTTCAGGGCAGAAATAATGCAGTCATTGACAAATCTCTGCTCGAAAACATTGTCACTGAAAATAAGAACATACCCGAAGAGGCTAAGATTGATTTGTTGATTTCACTTATTACCCTCAAATACACTCAGTCAAATTCCGTCTGCTATGCATTCGGCGGGCAGACGATTGGCGTCGGCGCCGGTCAGCAGTCGAGGATTCACTGCACCCGCCTGGCAGGCGATAAGGCCGATAACTGGCAGTTAAGGCAGCATGAAAAGGTATTGAACCTTAAGTTCTTACCGACTCTTAAAAGAGCCGACAGGGACAATCTTATAGATATTTACATAACCGAGGGCATCTCTGACCTTCTGGAGAACAACAAGTGGCAGAGCTTTTTCAGCGAGCGTCCCGAAGAGCTGACAGCAGAAGAAAAGAAAAGCTATCTTAGCAAAATCAGGGGCGTTTCCCTCGGCAGCGACGCTTTCTTCCCCTTCTCGGACAACATCGAAAGAGCCTATCGCAGCGGCGTTTCATACATAGCTCAGCCCGGCGGCTCCGTAAATGATGAAGCCGTCATAAAGGCCTGCGATGAGCTTGGCATCGCAATGGCCGTTACTGGTTTAAGACTTTTCCACCATTAATATTTGTGAGAGGTAATCCATGAACATACTTGTAGTCGGTTCCGGCGGCAGGGAACATGCAATTATAAAAAAGCTTAAAGAGGGCAGAGAGGACCTGAAAATATTTGCCATACCCGGCAACGGCGGAATTGCCGCTGACGCCGTTTGCTTGCCGGAGATTTCGGCAAAAGATATTGATGCTATTGCCGATTTTGCGGAGATGAACAGAATTGATTTTGCAGTCGTAGCGCCCGATGACCCGCTGGTTCTCGGTGCGGTGGACAAGCTTCACGAAAAGGGCATACCTTGCTTCGGCCCCGATAAAAAGGCCGCAAGAATTGAGGGCAGCAAGGTCTTTGCCAAGATGCTGATGAAGAAATACAACATCCCGACGGCTTCATATGAGGTATTCGACAATGCCGATGATGCTTTAAGCTGCATAAAGACCTCGAAGCTGCCTATTGTCATTAAGGCTGACGGTCTGGCCTTGGGAAAAGGCGTATTCATCTGCAACGACCTTGCTTCTGCTGAAAAGGCTGTTAAGGAAATAATGCTTAACAAGATATTCGGCGACAGCGGCAATAAAGTCGTTATTGAAGAATACCTGACAGGCCCTGAGGTTTCCGTGCTTTGCTTTACAGACGGAAAAACCATTGTTCCTATGGTTTCCTCAATGGACCATAAGAGGGCTTTAGACGGCGATGAAGGCCTGAATACCGGCGGTATGGGTACTATTGCGCCGAATCCGTACTTTACCGAAGAAGTAGCGAAGGAATGCATGGAGAAAATCTTCATGCCCACAATCAATGCCATGAATGCAGAGGACAGCAAATTCAAGGGCTGCCTGTACTTCGGACTTATGCTGACCGAAAACGGGC
Source organism: Clostridiales bacterium (assembly GCA_012520115.1). GTDB lineage: Bacteria > Bacillota > Clostridia > Oscillospirales > Acutalibacteraceae > DTU053. The sequence goes on from JAAYOZ010000032.1 coordinate 16,503, forward strand.
CAAAGGTAATAGAGTACAATTGCCGCTTCGGCGACCCGGAAACGCAGGTTGTTTTGCCTCTGCTTAAAACAGATTTGCTCGACATTATGATTGCAACCGAAAATGAGTGCCTTGACTCTGTCAATGTGGAATTTTCAAACGGCAGTGCATGCTGCGTTGTAATTGCCTCCGGCGGCTATCCCCAAAAGTACAATACTGGCTATGAAATCAAGATTGACGAAGCTTCAATAGCCGATAACATCAGCATTTTCCATGCGGGCACAAAGCTGGTTGACGGAAAAACTGTCACAAGCTCAGGCAGAGTCCTCGGCGTCACCGCAGTTGCGGACAGCTTAAAGGAAGCAATAGACGACGCATATAAAGCCTGCTCTTACATAAATTTCACCGATTGCTACTATCGCAAAGACATTGGCAAAAGGGCGCTTGAAGCCTAATATCTTAAAAGTCAGGAGATATCGATGGTTTACAGAGTTTTTATTGAGAAAAAGAACGGCCTTGCGAACGAAGCGGCGGCACTGTTAAGCGATATTAATAATACCCTCGGAGTTACTTCTTTAAATAAGCTCAGACTTTTCAACAGGTACGATGTTGAAATGATTGAGAAGGAGCTGTTTGACAGTGTTATTTCCACTGTCTTCTCCGAGCCTATGGTGGATGAGGTTTACTATGAGATTCCGACATTTGAGGGAGCATACATATTTGCGGTCGAGTACCTTCCCGGTCAATACGACCAGAGGGCAGACTCGGCGGCGCAGTGCATTCAGCTAATTTCTCAGGGAGAGCGCCCGCTTGTCAGAACAGCTAAGGTTTACGCACTTTTCGGCAGTCTGACGGACGAAGAAATAGGGGCTATCAAGAAGCACCTTATCAACCCTGTTGAAAGCCGTGAGGCATCGCTCGATATCCCCGAAACATTGAATCTTGACTATGACGTTCCCGAAACCGTTGAAACCCTCCACGGCTTTATAGACCTAAAGGACGATGAAATAAAGGATTTTGTCGCAAAATACGGCCTTGCTATGGACGAGGACGACCTTAGATTCTGTATCGATTACTTCAAATCCGAAAACAGAAACCCGACCATTACGGAGCTCAGAGTGCTTGACACCTACTGGTCAGACCATTGCAGGCATACAACCTTCCTGACGACGATTGACAAGGTTGAGATAAACAACCCGGAAATCAAGGAAGCCTATGATTTATACCTGTCGTTAAGGGCAAAGACTGGCAGGAATGAGAAAAAGATTAACCTAATGGATATCGCCACTATCGGCGCAAAATATCTCAAAAAAGAGGATTTATTGTCAAAGCTTGACGAATCTGAGGAAATCAATGCCTGCACCGTCAAAATCGATGTGGATGTAGACGGCAGAACTGAAAAATGGCTGCTACTCTTTAAGAATGAGACCCACAACCACCCGACAGAGATTGAGCCCTTCGGTGGTGCCGCAACCTGTATCGGCGGCGCTATCCGTGACCCCTTATCGGGCAGGGCTTATGTATATCAGGCCATGAGGTTTACAGGAGCCGGCAATCCCTTGGCGACTTTAAGCGAAACAATAGAGGGCAAGCTGCCTCAGCGCAAGATTGTGACTACGGCCGCTGACGGTTACAGCTCCTATGGCAACCAGATAGGCCTTGCCACGGGACTTGTTGATGAAATTTATCATCCCGGCTATGTTGCAAAGAGAATGGAAATAGGCGCCGTTGTGGGCGCTGTTCCCGAAAAGAATGTCAGAAGGGAAGTGCCGACAAAGGGTGATCTGGTAATCCTTGTCGGCGGCAGAACGGGCAGGGACGGCTGCGGCGGCGCAACCGGTTCATCTAAGTCCCATGACGCTTCATCAATCGAGACCTGCGGGGCTGAGGTACAAAAGGGCAACGCCCCTGAAGAAAGAAAGCTTCAGAGGCTTTTCAGAAATCCCGAGGTTACCCGTCTTATCAAGCGCTGCAACGATTTCGGCGCAGGCGGCGTATCAGTTGCAGTCGGCGAAATTGCTGACAGTCTGAGAATCAACCTTGACAAGGTCAAGAAAAAGTATAAGGGTCTTGACGGCACCGAGCTTGCAATAAGCGAGTCACAGGAAAGAATGGCCGTTGTTGTCGAGGCTGAGGAAGCAGAAAGGTTCATTGAATATGCCGCAAAGGAAAACCTTGAGGCTACCATTATTGCAGAGGTCACAGACAACAACCGCCTTGTAATGGAGTGGAACGGCAGGGTAATCGTTGATATTTCGAGGAACTTCCTTAACTCCAACGGCGCAGAAAAGCATACAGGAATAAGGGTTCCCGAAGCTGCCGACTGGAACAAACGCAGCAATGACACTGATGATTTTGTTTCAGCTGTCAAAGAGCTGGCAGGCGACCTGAATATCTGCTCTAAAAAGGGCTTGTCCGAGCGTTTTGACTCCACAGTCGGCGCAGGCTCCGTGCTTATGCCCTTCGGCGGCAGGTATCAGATGACCCCCTCTTTAGCAATGGCTGCTAAAATTCCCGTTCTCCATGGGCATACTAATACCTGTTCGGTTATGTCATGGGGCTATAACCCCTTTATCTCAGAAAAATCACCCTATCACGGCGCATATCTTGCCGTTGTCGAGTCAATATCAAAGCTTGTTGCCACGGGCGCTCCTCTGGATGACTGCTATCTTACCTTCCAGGAGTATTTCCCGCGCCCCGGCACAGACCCGGAAAGATGGGGACTGCCCCTTGCGGCCCTGCTCGGAGCATTAAAGGCGCAGACCGACCTGAAAATCGCATCAGTCGGCGGCAAGGACTCCATGAGCGGCACATTTGAAAGTCTTGATGTTCCGCCGACCCTGGTTTCATTTGCTGTTACCGTGGCTAAGACCGACGATATTATTTCACCCGAATTCAAAAGGGCAGGCAACAGGGTCTATCTCATTGCCCCTGAGTATAATTCAAACGGACTGCCGAACACTGACAGCCTGAAGGCAGTTTTTGAAAGGGTTCGTCATCTTATATCTTCAAAGTCCGTCAAAGCCGTATCTACCCCCACATATGGAGGCATTATTTCTGACATAATTAAAATGTGCTTTGGTAACAGACTCGGCTTTGAGTTCAGTGGTAATATAGACGCTGAGAGGCTTTTCGCCTATGCCTACGGCTCATTTATTATAGAGAGCGAAGCAGATATAGAAAATGCCGTTTTCTTAGGCACAATTACAGAGGATTATGTTCTGAAATATAAAGGCGAAGCGGTTTCACTTGACGAGATTCAGGAAATATATGAGAATAAGCTCGAAAGCGTATTCCCAACAAAACCGAAAGCGTCTGATACGCAGCTCAAAGCAGAGAAAATCGAGTTTAACGCTACAAATGAGTTCAGGGCTAAAATCAAAAATGCAAAGCCTAAAATGCTTATTCCCGTATTCCCCGGTACAAACTGTGAATATGACACTTTGCGTGCAGCAGAAAAGGCAGGTATCTCCGCCGACATTTTCGTTGTAAAGAACCTTAAAAGTGCCGATGTTTCGGAGTCAATTACTGAATTTACAAAGCGGATTGACTCCTCTCAGATTATATTCATCCCCGGCGGCTTTTCCGGCGGCGATGAGCCAGACGGCTCGGGCAAATTCATAACCGCCTTCTTCCGCAATCCGCTTATTAAGGAGAAGGTCAGACAGCTTCTTAAGCACCGTGACGGCCTGATGTGCGGTGTCTGCAACGGCTTCCAGGCGCTTATCAAGCTCGGACTTGTGCCGTTCGGCGATATTCTCGATGCTGACCCGTCCTTCCCGACGCTGACCTTCAATACAATCGGCAGGCACCAGTCCATGATTGTCAGAACGGTCGTTTCCTCAAATAATTCCCCGTGGCTTATGAATGCAAGGGTCGGCGACATTTATTCCGTACCCGTTTCACACGGCGAGGGCAGGTTTATCTGCTCTGATGAATTATTCAACGGGCTTGTGAAAAACGGTCAGATCGCCACTCAGTACGTTGACCTTGACGGACAGCCCACCTATGACCCCAGATTTAACCCAAACGGCTCATTTAACGCCGTGGAGGGTATTCTGTCCCCCGACGGACGAATCTTCGGTAAAATGGCGCATAGCGAGCGAATTGATGAGGGTCTTTACAGAAATGTACCCGGAGATTACGACATCGGTATGTTTGATTCGGCATTTAAATACTATAATTTCTAAGCAAAGGAGAGTAATATGGCTTTTTACTACAAGGAACCGTCACATACCTTCAGTGAATATTTGCTTATACCCGCTTATTCATCCGAGGAGTGCATTCCGTCTAATGTTTCACTTAAAACGCCTCTTGTTAAGTTTAAGAAGGGCGAGGAGCCTGCAATAAGCCTTAATATCCCCATGACCTCGGCTATAATGCAGTCCGTGTCTGACGACAAGCTTGCAATAGCCCTTGCAAAAGAGGGCGGAATATCGTTTATTTACTGCTCCCAGTCGGTTGAGCAGCAGGCACAGATGGTCGCAAGGGTTAAATCCCATAAGGCCGGCTTTGTTGTCAGCGACTCGAATATTACTCCCGATGCGACTCTTGCCGATATTCTTGAGCTTAAAGAGAGGACAGGCCATTCAACTGTCGCCGTAACCGACGACGGCACAAGCAACGGCAAGCTCTTAGGCCTTGTTACAAGCAGAGATTACAGGGTATCGAGGATGGACTTATCCACAAAGGTGCATACATTTATGACACCCTTTGAGTCCCTCGTTTATGCCGATAAGAATACTACGCTTAAGGCTGCAAATGATATTATCTGGGACCACAAGCTCAATGTCCTGCCAATAGTGGACGACGACCAGAGGCTTATGTACCTTGTATTCAGAAAGGACTATGACTTCCACAAGGAGAATCCCAATGAGTTGCTTGATGCACATAAGAGATATGTTGTGGGAGCCGGCATAAATACAAGGGATTACAAGGAGAGAGTACCCGCACTTGTCGAGGCGGGCGCTGATGTGCTTTGCATAGACTCCTCAGAGGGCTTCAGCGCATGGCAGAAGAACACTATTTCATGGGTAAAGGAGACCTACGGTGACAGTGTAATACTCGGTGCCGGCAATGTGGTCGACAAGAACGGCTTCAGATTCCTTGCAGAAGCGGGCGCAGACTTTATAAAAGTCGGTATCGGCGGTGGCTCAATCTGCATTACAAGAGAGCAAAAGGGCATAGGCAGGGGACAGGCGACGGCCTTAATTGATGTTGTCGAAGCAAGGAACGAGTATTTTAAAGAAACGGGAGTATATATCCCGATTTGCTCCGACGGCGGCATCGTTCACGACTATCACATCACCTTGGCCCTTGCTATGGGCGCTGATTTCGTTATGCTCGGCAGATACTTTGCAAGGTTTGACGAAAGCCCCACAAACAAGGTAAGCATCAACGGCACCTACTATAAGGAGTACTGGGGAGAAGGATCTAACAGGGCAAGAAACTGGCAGCGCTATGACTCAGGCGGCAAGGCAGGACTTTCATTTGAAGAGGGCGTTGACTCCTATGTGCCATATGCAGGCCCATTAAAGGACAATGTCACCATGACTTTGAATAAGGTCAAATCAACAATGTGCAACTGCGGTACGATTACAATCCCCGAGCTTCATGAAAAGGCGATTCTTACACTTGTTTCCGCAACGAGCATTGTTGAGGGCGGCGCCCACGACGTTATTCCTAAGGAAAACACCAATTTTAATATTAAATAAGAGGTCTTGATAGATTGAAACAATTTTTACTTGAAATGCACCTTCACACCAGTGAAACAAGCAACTGCGGAAGGATCTCAGCTGTCGATGCGGTACGCATGTACAAAGAAAAGGGCTATGACGGTATTGTCGTGACTGACCATTACAGCTCAGGCACCTTTAAAAGAAAGATTCCGAGGGATTTGCCCTACAAGAAACAGCTTGAGATATACCTCAAAGGCTACCGCACCGCTCTAAAGGCAGCAGGCGATGATTTTACGGTGCTTCTCGGCATGGAGCTTTCTCTTAACGAAACCGACAACGATTATCTTGTCTACGGAATAACTGAGGAATTCCTGCTTGAAGCAGGCTATCTGCTTGATATGAGCATTGAGGATTTTGTAGAGCTTGCTCATAACAACGGCTGCCTTGTATATCAGGCGCACCCGTTCAGGCGTCATATGACCATTGTTCAGCCGGAGCTGCTTGACGGAATAGAGGTCTATAACGGCAACCCGAGAAGCAAGTCAAACAATGAGTTCTCTTTTATGTGGGCTGCAAAATACGGTCTCAGAGGCATTTCAGGCTCGGACTTCCACCAGCTTAAAGACCTTGCCTGCGGGGGTATCGCATTCCCGGAGCCCGTAAGGACAAACGAAGAGCTTGTTAAGGCTTTGAAGGGCAGGTACAATCTGATAGTCCCGCAGGACCCGACCTATAATGACTAAAAAAATATCCTCCGATGCACAAAGCACCGGAGGATTTCTTCTTTTCCCGGGAAATTATTTAGCTTTAAGGCCGAAGTTTTTCTTTGCCTTTTCCACAGCCGCACCGACTGCGGGAACAAGGATGATTGCAAGCACAATCTCAACCGTGGCATTTACGCTGATTATTGTGGTGAATATGGACTGGAAGACCTTATACATTTCCTTATAGCTTTCAAGCATGTCGCCGAAAATATGTATGGCGGTCAAAACAAGAACCGTGTTTGTCAGTGTTCCGACAATAGCGGTGATTATGCCGCTGATAGCATAGGGAACCTTTGTTTTCTTTAAAAGGAAGTTTGCAGCCAAGCCTGCGAATAAGCCTACAAGAATCCTCGGTACTACCGATACGAGCGGGTTTGTAAACAGGATAAATGCGGGGTAAGTAAAGGCTCTTGCCAGGTTGGAAAGACCCCAGACACCGCCGAGAATTGCGCCGTACTTCGGGCCTAATGTAAATGCGCCTATGCATACAATTATATGTAAAGTGGTAATCTCAATAGGGCCGACGGCTAAATAGCCGGTGTTCGGAACGAACGACATTGCAAGAATAAGGGCTGAGATAATAGAGGTTGCAACAAGATAGAATAAATTGTCTTTATTTTTCATAACACAGACCTACCTTTTATTTTTTAGTGCAGCTTTCATATATTATCTTAAGTCCGTCAAGAAGCAGTGAAGTGTCAAGAATTATATCTCTTTCGCACTGAGGCACGATGTCCGAGGAATATCCGCCGGTTGCAACGATGGATTCAACCTTTTCCCCAAGCTCCTTTTCAAATCGAACTGATAAGCCGTCGAGCATGGATGCCGTGCCGAGTACGGTGCCGGACTGCATTGCGTCAATAGTGTTCCTGCCGATGGGACATCGAGGGGCGTCAAGACTGATTGCGGGAAGCTGTGATGTTTTTACGGAAAGGGCGTTAAGCGAAATACCGATGCCTGCAGCAATAGCACAGCCTCTGAACACACCCTTAGCGTCAACCATGCTGATTTTTGTAGCAGTGCCAAGGTCCATAACGATACAGGGGAGAGGGTATTTTTCTCTTACGGCTACGGCGGTTGCAATAAGGTCAGTGCCGAGCTGGGAAGGGGATTCGATATCTATAATAAGACCGGCACTGTTCTCTACGCTGACACAGACAGGATCAAGGCCGGTAATCTTTCTGACTGCTCTACACAGTATTTTCGTAATTTCGGTAACTACACAGCTTATTATTGCGCCTTCAAAAGCTGGTGTGTCTATACCATTTAGTTTGAGGATTTCCAGCAGCTCGACAGCATACTGATCCTCGGTTCTGCCCCTGTCGGTATAAATCCTTGACACAGAGAGCAGCTTGTCGCCGTCAAAAACTCCTACGGTTATGTTGGAGTTCCCGGCATCCACGGCCAAGAGCACGGTTGTCACTCCTTACTTTAATACATTAACATATAGCTAATTATCTTAAGTGAATTATACACTGTGCATTTCTGGCATTCAATAGATTTTTTATACAAATAAAAGCCTTTATTCAGTTGAATGTATATTTAAACATGATATAATTATCTTGAATCTCCCGTATTATTAGCTATTCAAACTTTTCTCTTGCGGGAATTTTGCATTCTTAATGCAGTAATTTTGGAGATGATTTTTATATGAAAATTGCGTTTCTCGGCGTAGGCAATATGGCTCAGCCCATAATAAGCGGCATAATAGAAAACAACGTTTTCTCCGGTGAAAACGTGATTCTGTTTGATGTGGATACTGTGAAGCTGGGCAGCTTTGCGGGAAGCGTCGGTGCAACGACTACAGATTCCGCCGAAGCTGCCGTTTGGGCTTCGGACATTGTTGTCCTCGCAGTTAAGCCTCAAATCATGGAAGGCTTATTAAAAGAGCTTTCTTCCGCATTAACTCTTAGAAAACCGGCAATAATTTCAATAGCGGCGGGTAAGACGACCGAGTTTATTAACTCCTGCCTTGATTATGATGCGCCTGTGGCAAGGATTTTCCCGAACCTGAACGCCAAAGTGTCAGAGGCTATCTCGGCTTATTGCGGGAATAAGTTTGCCGATGCTGAGTTTCTGGCAACCGTTGAAGCGATTGCTTTAAGCTTCGGCAAGGCAATTCAGCTTGACGAGCAGTATTTTCCCGTTTTCGGCGTGCTTGCGGGCTGCGCCCCCGCTTATACATTTCTTTATATTAAGGGTCTTACCGATGCGGCGGTACAGGCGGGCCTGCCTTATGACCTGGCATACAGGACCGCAATCCAGGTTGCTCTGGGCAGCGCAAAGCTGCTTGACAGCGTAACTGAAACCCCCGAAGAGATGATTAACAGGGTCTGCTCACCCGGCGGCACGACGATTGAGGGCATTAAAACACTGAAAAATAATGAATTTGAGGAAATAATTAAAAAGGCCTTCGATGCTTCTGTCAACAGGGACAAGAGCTTATAAAATAAGGACAAGGTATTACAGTGATTTACAGTTGACACTATGAGAATTGCATTGTAAAATGACAATGAAAGAGATTTAAGGAGTTGTTAATATGTCCGAAGAATATGGTCCCGATATCGTCAGCGTTATTGATGAAGAGGGCAAGGAACATGTCTTTGAGGAGCTTGATCGTATCGAGACCGACGAAGGCAGATATGTCGCACTCCTTCCTGTCTATGACGACCCTGATGAGAAAATCGATGACAACGGTGAGCTTATAATCCTCAAGGATGAGGAAGAGGACGGCGAAACCTACCTCTGCCCCATAGAGGATGATGAAGAGTTCGAAACCATTGGAAGAATTTTCGAGGACAGACTCATTGATTTATATGAATTAGAGGCAGAATCCGAGGAAGAATAATTTTGAAGGAAGAATATTTCTTTAACGTTCTCCCTGCTTTGTTCGATAATTACGGTAAATATAACCCAACAAGAATTATAAGGGAGCCGATGCTCCTGAAGTGAATTGCAGGCCTCCCAATTTATTTGGACGAAGGAAGCATGAAGCAAAGGGCAGGCACCCACCTGCACAGAAGCAGGTTATTATCTACCGTTTCCGGCATAGCGGGGGCTTTTTTATGCCTAAAATCGGATTATTACAAATCTCAATGAATATATTAAATTGACCCTTTATGAAATGTTGACTTTTTATATGCTGATGATAAAATAGGATAAACGATTGGAGGTAATACGATGCAGGATTTTCTATTAATACTCTTAATAGTCTTTGCAGGCTTCATCCTGATAACCCTTGTCAGAGCCGCATTTTACAAGCCGAAAAAGAGAGACACAACGCCGCTTCCTCCCGAAAAGGTGGATGTGGACAGATATGTCAGGAATCTATCCGACGCAATTAAGATAAAGACTATCTCCAGTCGGGATTCAGACAGGGTTAACTGGGCTGAATTTGAAGCTTTTCACGCCTTATTAGAGGAGAGATATCCTCTCATACATAAGACATTGGAAAAAGAGCTTGTCAGCAAAGCAAGCCTGATGTATAGATGGAAGGGCAAGAACCCGCAGCTAAAACCCATTGCGCTGCTTGCCCATCAGGATGTCGTGCCGATTTCAGCAGGCACCGCAAAGGACTGGAAATACCCGCCCTTTGACGGCACCGTAGCGGAGGGTTATATCTGGGGACGCGGCTCTCTCGATATGAAAAACCACCTTATCGCCGTAATGGAGAGCATAGAAACCCTTCTGGAAGAGGGTTTTGAGCCTGAGCGTGACGTATATTTATGCTTCGGCCATGATGAAGAAATTATGCTGAGCGATGATTCCGGCGCACTTAATATGGCAAGGCTTTTTAAGGAAAGAGGCATTGAGCTTGAGTCGGTCATAGACGAAGGCGGAGCAATCATTCCCGCAAAGATTAAGGGTCTGCTTGATATTAATATCGCCGGCGTAGGAATCGCAGAAAAGGGCTATGCTGACTTTGAAATTGCCGTGACCGCAAAGGGAGGCCACTCCTCGCAGCCGCCGAATCATACAGCCCTCGGCGAAATGGCCGTTATTATCCAGACTATTGAAAATCACCAGTTTAAGGCGAAGCTCACTCCCTATTTAAAGGAGCTTTTCAGAGGTGTCGGCAGGCACATGTCTTATCCGGGCAGGATAGTTACCTGTAATCTGTCGCTTCTGTGGCCTGTTGTTAAGGCAATAATGAAGCGAATCCCCGCCGCCGCCTCAATGATAAGAAATACAACGGCGGTCACAATGGCCTCCGGCAGCCCGGCGCCTAATGTTCTGCCACAGACGGCGAAAATCAACGTCAACTTCAGAATAATGCCCGGCTCCTCTATAAAGGATGTCGAAAAACACCTCAGGAAGATTATAAAGAACAAGAATGTCACAATCAGATTGGTAGAGGGCAAGGAGCCGTCAGCAATCTCACCGACCGACAGCGAGACCTTTAAGGTCATCGAGGACATCTGCTACAGGATGAACGAAAAGAATCTTGTTGCGCCCTATCTTGTAATGGGCGGCACGGATGCCTGCAGATATGAGGACGTTGCAAAGAATATTTACAGATATTCACCCTTTGTATTCGGCACCGAGCTTTTGCTCACCACGCACGGCACAAACGAAAGGCTGCCCATTGACAGCGTAGAGGATGCGGTTGCGTTCTTCAAGCGATATGTCCGCAGTCTTGCAGGCAAAGAAAGCAAATAAAAAACGCCCCAATGTAAGGCAAAACCTTATCATTGGGGCAGATTTGTATTATAACTATTTGTTTGCGGTGAATGAATTAAGCAGCAGCAGCAGGATAACTCCCGATGTTCCGGCCACCGATGACACAATAATCGAGAAGGGATTAAGATTCAGATGCACTCCGAAAAAGGAGCCGATGATATTAACCGCAAACAAGGCGGCAACACCCTGAACCGCAGTCAGAATAAGACTCTTTAACAAATGCCCTGTTCTGATTGAAGCAATGATAATCGCAAAACCACCGAGAGATAACAGCAAATAAAGCAGTTTAATTCCCATTATTTATCACCACTAATCTATATTCTAAAAACGGGACAAATATACCATATAATGTAGAGCCGTATGAAAATTTAATAATATGTTGACATAAATAAATATAATGGTAAAATCAAAAAGAACAAAAAATCGGGAGAGTGCAACATGATAAAAAACAGCGTCAAAGAGTTTGTATTTGATTTTGATACAGCGCCTACTCCTTCCTGTCATGCTTCAACCGTTCTGCCCTTAGACGACGGCACAGTGCTTGCCGCATGGTTCGGCGGAACCGCAGAGGGCAAGGATGATGTTGTAATATGGGTTTCAAGAAGAACGGAAAAGGGCTGGGAAAAGCCCGTACAGGTATCCGATTCAGACAATATCCCTCACTGGAATCCGGTTCTCGACCTCAGAAATGACGGCAGCATCTGCCTGTATTTCAAGGTCGGCAAGAAGGTCAAGGTCTGGCAGACATATTACTCGATTTCAACAGACAACGGCAAGACCTGGACAAAGCAGCAGGTGCTTGTTCCCGGCGAAAGAATTGACGGCAGAGGCCCTGTCAAGAATAAGTGCATTAGGCTCTCTAACGGCGTTCTCGCTGCTCCTGCGTCAACCGAGCAGAAGCAGCAGTGGAGATGCTTTATTGACCTTTCTGAGGATGACGGCCGTACGTGGAAGATGTCGCCCTTTATCGTAAGACCCCGCATTACCGACGGCATTGTCGGCATGATTCAGCCCACACTTTGGGAGTCCGAAAACGGTCATGTTCATTGTCTTATGAGAACAACGAAGGGCAAGATTTACCGCAGCGACTCCAAAAACTACGGTCAGACCTGGTGCAGAGCCTATGCAACAAGTCTTCCCAACAACAACAGCGGTATCGACCTTGTTAAGGTTCCCGACGGCAGAATCTTCCTGCTTTACAACAATGTAAGCCAGAACTGGGGCAAGCGCAATCCGCTTACCTTGGCAGTGTCGCAGGATAACGGGGACACATGGGTCAACCTTATGGATCTCGAAACCGATGACCCGGGCGAGTTTTCATACCCGGCAATTACATATAAGGACGGCTCGCTTTATATGACATACACTCACAACCGTGAGAGAATCGCCTACTGGAAAATGGATATATAAAAGGGGAGTCAGCTTTGAGATATGCCACTATCGGCACCTCCTGGATAACAGAAGCCTATATTGACGGCGCTAAATCAGTGCCTGATACCGAGATTTACGCCGTGTATTCGAGAGACGCCGCCAAAGCCGAAGCCTTTGCAAAAAAGCACGGAGCAAAAATGTACTTTACCTCACTCGAAGAAATGGCAGCCTGCAAGGAGATTGACGGCGTTTATATTGCAAGCCCGAACTCACTGCATTATGAGCAAAGCCTTATTATGCTGAAAGCCGGCAAGCATGTAATCTGCGAAAAGCCCTTAGCCATCAATCCCGAAGAAGTTGAAAGCCTTATAGAGCTTGCGGATAAAAATAATCTTGTCTATATGGAAGCCATTATGATGCTTCACACGCCCGCATTAAGGCTGTTAAAAGAGGGGATAGGGAAGTTAGGCAGCATCACCACCGCTCACGTCGACTTTTGTCAGCTTTCGTCGAAATATCCGGCGTATTTAAGAGGGGAGACACCGAACATCTTCAACCCCGACCTGGGCACTGGCTGCCTTATGGACATAGGCGTTTATAATGTCCATTTTGCCGTGGAGCTTTTCGGCATGCCTGATAAAATTCACGCAACCGCAAGATTTATGAAAACCGGCGCCGATTCTCATGGAACGGCCATATTCGAGTATCCAGACAAGCTTGTAAGCCTTTGCTATTCAAAGGTTGCTCAAAGCAGAACGCCGTCGTACATTCTCGGCGACGAAGGCTCCATAGAAATCGAATCCGTTTCAAAGCTGACAAACATTTACGCAGTAGATAAAAACGGCGAAAGAAGCCTTATTTTCGGCGACAGCGAAAAGGATGTCCTTATGGGCAATGAAGCAAGGAGCTTTTATAACTATATTACTGAGCCTGAGAAATTTAAGGCCGAATACGAGCATACAAAGCAGGCTTCATTGAATGTCAGCAAGGTAATGAAGGAAATCAGAAGCCTAATCGGTGAATTTAAATTTTAAGTGTGAAGGAGAACTATATGAAAATCATACCCAACGGTGTATATCCGACCATGATTACACCTTTTACAGACGACAACAAAATCGACTACAATGCGGTTGAGCAGCTTATACATTGGTATGTGGACAGAGGCGTTGCGGGCATATTCGCAATCTGCCAGTCAAGCGAGATTTTCTTTTTGAGTCTTGAGGAGAAACTGAACCTCCTTAAATTCATCGTTGAAAGGACTCCGAAGGATGTTTCAATCATAGCCTCCGGCCATACAGCCGAAGACATTGAAACCCAGATAAAAGAGGCTCAGGCTATCTGTGAAATAGGAATCGACGCATATGTCTTTATTTCAAACAGGTTCGCAGCTGCGGACGAATCAGACGATGTTCTGCTTGAAAGAATGGAAAAGGTTGCCTCTGCATTGCCTGAAGATATTGGTCTTGGCGTTTATGAATGTCCTTATCCTTATAAAAGGGTTTTGACACCGTATGTGCTCAAGAAAATGTCAGAAAATCCCAGGTATCAGTTCTTAAAGGATACATGCTGCAGAATAGAAGAAATCAGAGCCAAGCTTGAGGCCGTAAAGGGTACAAACCTCAGAATATTCAACGCCAACTCAGCAACCTTGCTTGAAAGCCTGAGACTCGGCTGTGCAGGCTTCTCGGGAGTTATGGCAAACTTCCATCCAGAGCTTTACGCCGAGCTCTGCAATATCTATGATACAGACCCCGAAAAAGCAGAAAAAATACAGAATTTTGTCGGATTTGCGTCCGTGGCGGAATATCAGTATTATCCGGTTAATGCAAAGTATCATCTGACATTGACAGGAATTGATATGGGCATTCATACAAGGTCTAAGGATGCTTCAAAATTCACTGAGAGCCAGAGAAAAGAAATTCAGCAGCTTTATAAGCTGACAAATCTTTTTAAAGAAACGGTTTTATAAAATTATTTTTGCCCGGGCTTATTCAAGCTCGGGCCATTGTCAATAGTAATGAATTTTTGATTTTGTAGTATAATACATTATAATAGACTTGTTCGAGATTATAAGAAAGCACAAAGCCCTTGATGAACCCTTGATACATAAGGCTTAGTTAAACCCCTTGTTCTGTAAAATTTCGGTTTCCCCCTGCCCCATATTATACAAAATATTTATTTTGTATAATTTTATGTATTGATAACAGGTGACAGATAATGAAAAAAAGTGACTTCAATGCTCTGCCTCCTCTTTTGATAGAATTCTTAAGATATGTAGGCTCTATTAAGAATATGTCCAATTCCACGGTCAGCGAGTACGCCTTTGACCTTAGAACCTTCATTCGCTTTGTCAAGGCTTACCGTGACGATAATGTTTCCATCGACGAAGGTCTGGATTCGATTGACATAAGGGATTGCGATATAGACTTTTTTAAGAGCATTACGTTAAGCGATGCTTATGCCTTTTTATCTTACTGCAAGGACGAGCGTGACAACTCCGCAAAAACCAGAGCGCGCAAGGTCGCTTCTATTCGTGCATTCTATAAATACCTGCATATCAGCAAAAAGCTGATTTCCGAAAATCCCATGGCCGAGCTTGACAGCCCCAAAATTAATAAGTCCCTGCCCAAATACCTGACCCTTGACCAAAGCATGGAATTGTTAAGCTCCATTGACGGCAAAAATAAGGAGAGGAATTTCTGCATCATTACCCTATTCCTTAACTGCGGACTTCGTCTGTCGGAGTTAGTCTCACTTAACTATACAGACATCAGGTCGGACAATACCCTTCGTGTCACAGGTAAAGGCTCCAAGGAACGCACCGTATATTTAAATAATGCCTGTATCGAGGCCATTAAAGATTATATGCGTGTCAGACCAAAGGACGGCGTAATCGACAAGGAAGCCCTGTTTTTAAGCAACAGATTAAAGCGCATCAGTCCAAAGACCGTTCAGTATGTAGTAAAAACCTTTATTGAAAAAAGCGGACTTGGCGGACTGGGCTTCTCGGTACATAAATTACGTCACACCGCCGCTACCCTGATGTACCAGTACGGAGACGTTGATATCCTGGTTTTGAAAGAGATTTTGGGTCATGATAATATTGCGACAACCGAGATTTATACCCACGTTGTAGATAAGCATATCAGAGAGGCTGCCAACGCCAATCCCCTGTCGGACTTTGATAAGACTAAGGTCAAGAAAAAACGGTAAAATTTGTAAAATGTGTTACACGAGTATCACAAAATGTTACAGCTTAATTGTATATCTTGCCAAGCATTTTCGATTATGATAATATAAATTTGACTTATTTTGACCCTTTAATGACGCAGACATTTTTAATTTTTTCGAGGTGGATATATGTACTACAACACCGGCAATCTGTGTATGGGTTGCCTGCAGCCTCTTGGCGACTCATCAACTTGTTTGAATTGCCACACTGAACGCTCATATGTACAGCCATCACCCTATTTGCCGCTGCGAACGGTTATTGAAAACAAATATCTTATCGGCAAGGTTCATGAATACAACGGCGACGGTGTAACCTATATAGGACTTGATTTAGAAAAGAACAACAAGGTTTTTATAAGAGAGTTTTTCCCGCAGGGCGCGGCCTTCAGGTCTACTAACAGCGTTTCACTTCTGCCCATGGCAGGCAAAGAGCTTATTTACGATGATTGTCAGCAGAGCTTCCTTGCGCTTTGGCGTCAGATTGCACGCCTTCGCGGGCTTTCGGCAATCCAGTCAGTCTATGATATTATTGACGCAAACGGCACATCCTATATCATATCAGACTATATTGACGGAATTACGTTAAGAGACTATCTTCTCAGAAGCAGCATCGGCTATATTACCTGGAAGCAGGCTCGCACCTTGTTTTTGCCTGTATTATCCACGCTTGGCACCCTTCACTCTGCAGGCATAATTCACAGGGGCATCTCCCCTGCTACGATTATCGTTAATCAGGATGACGGCAGGCTGATTCTTTCTGGATTCAGCATCTGGCAGGCAAGGTCTATGCAGGGCCCGCTGACGCCTGAAATCTTCTCCGGCTATGCTCCCATTGAGCAGTATGCAGGCACCGACGCAAAGCAGGGCCCGTGGACAGATATTTACTCCTTTGCGGCGGTTCTTTACAGGGCTTTAATAGGAAGCACTCCCATTGACGCTCCTTCAAGGGTCGAAAATGACACATTGATGATTCCCGCAAAGTTTGCTGAGCAGCTTCCCGCCTTTGTAATTAATTCACTTATCAATGCACTTCAGATTTCCCCCGAGGACAGGACTCATACTGTTGAGGAGCTACGTGCAGAGCTTTCCGCCTCTCCCACAGCAGTCGCTGCAAGCGCAAGCTCCTACTTCAATGAAGAGCCTCTCTCCCCTATCTCTCCGGCTCCGGAGGCTCCCGTCAAGGCAAAGAAATCGCAATCCAAAACAAGCGTTATTGTGTTGGCTGTTATCATCGCTTTGCTTGCGGTTGCGGCAATAGGAATTCTGCTTGCTCTTACGGTCTTCAGAGATCAGCTGGGTCTGTCAAAACCGTCTGATTCCACCACAGCTCAAATCACAACGACACAGGTTACGAATACCGCACCCGCCGGAATGGTGATTGTCCCGAAATTTGTCGATATGACTAAGACCAGCGTTGAGCTGTCGCCGGATATTAAGAATAACTTCGTTATCGAATGGAAGACAGAGCACTCTGATGTTGTCCCAAAAGATATCATAATTGCTCAGAGTATTGCAGCTAATACTCAGGTAGCTGTCGGCACAAAGATAGTCCTTACGGTCAGCTTAGGTCAGTCTTCCGTCAAGGTGCCGGATGTTACGAATCTGCCCTTCGAGCAGGCCAAGGCCAAGCTGGAGGAGTTGGGACTTGTCTGCGTTCGTGACGTTAAGGTCAACGACGGCAGCAAAATCGCTAACACTGTAGCAGAGACCATCCCCGGCACTAATTCCGAGGTCAAAATCGGCGACGAGATTATTGTTGTGGTATGGCAGGAAATCGCAACCGAGCCTGCTACCTATACGGTACCGCTGTTCACCGACGAGAGCGTAGCATCCATTCAGGCAAATGCCGAATGGCAGGAAGCCTTTAAGTTCAACTTCGTATATGAATACAGCGACAGCGTGCCGAAGGAATATAT
>JAAYOZ010000033.1 GCA_012520115.1 Clostridiales bacterium
AAATGACTGTAAATCATGTACTTAACTGTATATTTATTCATTATTTATAATTATTTATGCAATATATTGAATAATAGGTCATATTTAAGGGGGAGAATTACAAAAATATTCACCTGCTGCTATATTAGCAGACAGAAGCCTTCAGGCGTATCCAATAATCTGGGAAATATCCAAGTAAAGGAATTAAGACATTAGTGTGACATCAGAGAGGATAAAATTATTAAATTTTCGTATATATAACGTTGTTTTCATTGACATTAAGAGGGCGGCATTGTATAATTACTCGCAATGAAAACTTAAAAGGATAATGGCGGAATATTTTACTGTTGATACCGGTAAATTTACGCCGGCTCTTATCTTTTTAAAATTTATTGAGAATTGCATTAATTTAGGAATGTCGAACTTAAATTAGGCATTTTGCTTTATTGGAAGGAAGCACCAAATACTGTTTTATCGGAGGTTGAAGGGCGTGGAGAAGACGCTTATGAAAAACATCAACAAGGAACAGCTAACAGCAAATATGGCAGATAACCTGCCGGTTCTCAGGGCAAAGCTTGGTTTGACACAGGAGGAGCTGTCTATTCTTGCAGGCATTAGCAGGCATACCGTTATCTCAGTCGAAAGCAAGAAGAGAGAGCTGTCGTGGAGTACGTTCTTAGCCCTGGCGTTTATCTTTGCAAACAATGAGGCAACAACAAGCCTTTTAAATATACTCGGCATATTAAACGAAGATCTCTATGAATACATAAAGGTCGTAAGATAGATTTGCTTTCGCAACAACTGAAACAGACTTTAAGGTTATTCAGATTTGAGAGCAAATCTGAATAATTTTTTAGCTTTTCGCTGGAAAAATATAATTTGTGTTTTTAAGATATTGACAACAAGTTCAAATGGTGATAATATACTTTGGCAACGGTGACAGCCCGCACCGTTGCCTAAAAATGCGTAGCGGCGCTGCACTTGCGCCAGTAGCTCAGTTGGATAGAGTGTTTGACTACGAATCAAAAGGTCGGGGGTTCGAATCCCTCCTGGCGTGCCAGTTTCGCTTCGCATTTTTGAATTATATGCGCTTGTAGCTCAGGTGGATAGAGCAACTGCCTTCTAAGCAGTGGGTCAGGGGTTCGAGTCCCTTCAAGCGCGCCACATATGGTGGATATAGCTCAGTTGGTTAGAGTGCCAGGTTGTGGCCCTGGAGGTCGTCGGTTCGAATCCGATTATCCACCCCATTTTAGCAAGTTTAGGCTTGCTTTTATTTTTATAAGGGCATTTTGGGATGTAGCCAAGAGGTAAGGCAACGGACTTTGACTCCGTCATTCGCTGGTTCGATCCCAGCCATCCCAGCCATATATCCGCAGAAGCGTAAGTCTTCTGCGGTTTTTCTTTTCCTTTAATATTATTAAAGCCCTTCACACTTGTGAGGGGCAAAGTTTTTGTCCGAAGTGCATTAGATTCATCAACTCCGAATTTGAGGCTGTTAAAGCGCAAAAAGAGCAAAATCACAAAAAAACTATCACCTTATCGGGCGTCTCTTAGTAATCTGTAAATGGGTAATCCATAAACTTTGTTCCCCAATAAAGATAGGCGCATATACTGAAAATGTATAGGAACATAGCCTATATTCTAAGTTTCACAGCTTATCAACTCTAAAGAAGGTAGGGATAAAATGAGATATTATTATTACGATTCGGATTACGATGTATGCCCGCCGGAACGGAGAGCCCGCGACGAGAGATGCGAAATATGCGGCAAAGAGAAAATAATCTGCAAAGTCTGCTCAAAGCCGGTTGACAAATGCTGCTGCTGTAAGGGAATACCCGGCCCACCCGGACCCACAGGTCCGATGGGCCCGAGAGGCTGGCCCGGCTGCCCGGGAGCTACAGGCCCCACAGGCCCCACAGGTGCAACCGGAGCCACAGGTGCTACGGGAGCAACCGGTGCAACAGGTGCTACGGGAGCAACAGGCCCTACCGGCCCGACAGGTCCCACAGGTCCCACCGGTCCTGAAGGAGGTCCTACCGGCCCGACAGGTGCCACAGGCCCCACAGGCCCCACAGGCCCGACAGGGCCCACTGGTCCCGAAGGCCCGGCAGGTCCGACAGGTCCTGAAGGCCCGCAAGGCTTGATAGGTCCCACTGGTCCCGAAGGCCCGATAGGCCCGACAGGCCCCACAGGTCCCGAAGGTCCGATTGGTCCGACAGGCCCCACAGGTCCGCCTGCAGCAATCGGAGGACTTCAGATTCAGGCCGTAGAACTCAGCGGTGAATCGGTAGATGACGGCGACCCGGTACTCTTCGATACCACAGTTACCGACATTCCGGCAGGAATCACCTATAGCGCCGGAGTATTTACAATCGAAGAAGAAGGCATTTACTATATCTCCTGGTATGTAAATGTCGACGGTGCAGGCGCCGCTACGGAAATATCCTTTGCTCTTGTGGCGGACCCCGGTCCTACTGTAACCGCTTCCACGATCGATCCGGTTGTTACAGCGCAGCTCAGCTCCAGTGCTCTGCTTAACGTAACAACCACACCGACGGAATTCTCAATCGTGAATACCACAGGCGAAACCGTCTTCTTCGGTATTTCGGAAATTCAGGCAAATCTTGTGATTATAAGAATGTCATAATAAAAAAGGCCCCTTCCTCGGGAGGGGCCTTGACTTTTCCAAAGGCGAAGCTCATGCTTCGTCTATTTTTTTACGCACAGGCGGTTCTTGATTTTTTCTAACTGCTCGTCACTTAATCCGACATGCCTGAGATAGTTCTCAGTATTGCCGAATTCCGACTCGATAAACTTGAGCGCCGGCTCAATATACTCGGACTTTGAATAATACAAATCAGGGATGGAGTCATTTATCATTCTGATTATCTTAGGATTCTCGATTATATAATGAAAAGATGCGGTGTAGTTAGTGATGATATCAGCCCTCGATACACCGCCGAGACCCAGAAGCAGAACGGCTATAATGCCTGTTCTGTCCTTGCCGACACGGCAGTGAAACAGAACAGCCCCGTCTTTTGCGTCTGCAATTGCGGCAAAAATCTTTCTTATGGCCGCCTTAGCCTCGGTCAGAATGTGAACATAAAAGATTGACATAATCTCCTGAGGCTTATATGTCGAAACCGCCGACAACGTAATGTCGTCAATTTTGTCCACTAATATGGGGATATTGTGATAATCGATTCCCGCCATCTTAGCAAAGGGATTCGGGTCAAGATCGGTTTCGTCTGCGCCTCTTAAGTCAATGACCGTCTTTAAGCCGTAATCCAAAAGAAAATCAATGTCCCTTTTGCTGAGGTCATGAAGGTCATCAGCCCTTATAAATGCCCTCCATGCGGTCATGCCGCCGAAGGCTGTGGGGTAGCCGCCCATATCTCTTACATTATAAGCGCCTTCAAGGGGAAGTCTAACAAAATTCTGCATATTTACCTCTGTCAATCAGTTATTTCTACCGCAGGAACACTATTCAGCGTCCTGTCTACCGCTTTCACGGATTTTATGTTGAGCTGCTTTAATACCTTTTCCCATCTTACCCTCATTTCATCATCGGTTATAATAGGGATGAATGAGAGCTTTAAATATGTCTTAATAGCAGGCAGGCGGAAATCATCGGTGGAAAGATAGCAGCCCTTGTATCCCATACTCCTGACTCTGTTCACTGCCGCCTCGCAGACAGGGCCTGCCAGCCCCTTGCCCTTATACTCGTCCGCAACCGCAACCATGTGCAGAATGCCGATGTTTTCATAATGATTCTCGGTGGGCCTCCTTGCCGTTGCCGTGCCCGCCACATTTCCATTATTATCGCAAATCATAAAAATATTATTTATGCTGACGGTGGAGTCATCCAGCATCCTCTGCTTAAAAATATCAAAGGAGCACTCGTTTACATTGAGTTCGCCGTTAAGACAGCATTTGCACCAGTCTGCCCCGTCCTTCTCAGTCGCTTCTCTGATAAAAAACCCTTCTGGAATCCGATATGCAGGTGACCGAGCGTTGTCGGCCTTGTCAAAAAACCTTATCATTTTAAGCTGTTCCATAATTCACTCCGAATAAATCAGATTGTAAGAAAAATCGTTTGTCATAACGCAATAAACCCTGTATATCGGCAGCCCGACTATATTGAAATAGTCGCCCTCGATCCTTTTGACAAAGACGCAGCCCTTGCCCTGAATGCCATAGGCACCGGCCTTGTCCATAGGCTCGCCGGTTTTAATGTACTTCTCTATTTCCTCGTCGCTCAAATCTCTGAAATAAACAGAGGACTGCTCGACAAAGCTGACGGTCTTACTCCTTGAAGCAACCGTAACTCCCGTATAAACCTCATGCCTCTCGCCGGACAGGCTTCTGACAGTATTAAAGGCGTCCTCTGTGCCCCTCGGCTTGCCGAAGATATTATCTCCCAGCGCAACCACGGTGTCTGCGGCAATTACGAGGAAATCATCCTTTTCATCCTTCAGAAGTTCCAAGGCGGCTTTTGCCTTTCTTTCGGACAGGATTTCCACTGTCTGTGCAGGTGTGTCGGGGGCTACGTCAAACTCCTCCGAAACCTCTGGGATTATGACAGAGTGCTTAATTCCTGCCAGATTCAGTATTTCTCTTCTTCTCGGCGAGGCAGATGCAAGATATACTTTCATAAACTTCTCCGCAAATCAAAGATTAAGTAACAATTAATAATTTAACACAGCCGGGTACTCAAGTCAATTCTGAGTCAGTTTACTCCCGTTTCGGCAATGAATTATGTCTTGCAGAACGGAAAAGGTGATATTTTATTAAAAATTACCAATAAATTTTTATTTGAAATTCAAACTTATAACATATTGATGTAATAATGCTGGTTTATATTATTGGTGTAATCTAAAGACAACGCTGAAAGTATCTGGGAAATTCTAACATATTTCGACAGTTTTCTATAAGAATATTACAGTTTTTTGTTTTACGTGTTAAATTTTTTTCATGTGGTATCTTTTATTGAATTGTTTGGACTAATGTGGTAATATATGCTCAATAATATGAGTGGTAATGGGTTTTTCGGAATACGTACAGTTTCGATATGCAGAGGATGAGTTATATGGAAAACTTCACAAAATTAGTTGAATTTATTGTATATCTAATTAACTTTCTGAGAGAACTCTTTAAGAAGAATCAGGACGCTCAGTAAGTTAAGGGTATTGCTTTTATTTATTTTCGGTAATTGCATCATTTGATGTAACTATAACTAAGTTTCTTATTTTGAATATGAAAGTGAGGTGCACATAATGTTAGAGGCTTTTGAGCAGGGCTTTGCTTGGCTTGCAGAGATTATCAATTATTTCAAGGAGCTTTATGAGCTGATTGTTGCTCAGTTCTAATCTGATTAGAACAATTTACTTGTTCGACTTCCTGCAGAATGCCGCAATCCCCTTGCGGCATTAAGCAAATGATGTATTAAGGAAGGATTATTATGAGTTCTCAACAGTTACTCGAAATGATTAATAAGTATGCTGATAAGTTAATCAGGATATTCGAGTTCATTGGCAAGTTCTTCAGAAGAGTTGAAGAAAACGCCGACTAACACTTGATTTAAGTGTTAAGGAATAAACTTTGAATTCGATTCATACTTCTGAGTTTATTCCTGTTAAGACCTTGTTATTTATTACAAGAAAGTGAGGTGTACCAATAATGGCAGGTGCAGATATCGTTGCTCTCATCAAGAAGTTCTTTGACATGATTTATGCTTTCTTTGTAGCTATCGGCATAGCAGAGCCGACCGAGGCTCCCGAAGAGTCCTCAGAGGACTAATATCATTATTTTAATGTTACATAAAAAAAGAGATCAGGCTAACTTGATCTCTTTTTTTTACTATTTTAACAGGTATAATTACCTGGTATAATCGTTAAATAAACCCTTGTCCGACGGGAAGATGAGTATGTCTGTATTGAGAAAAATACACCACCTTTTGTTCCCCAGGCGGTGCCTGCTCTGCGGCACGGTCATAAAAGCGGGGGACAGAATATGCGAAGGCTGCAATGAATCGCTGCCCTTTATAGGCGGCTCGCCCTGCTTTTTCTGCGGCTTCTCAAAGTCAGACTGCAGGTGCAATCAGAGGCGGCATTTTTATGATGCGATTGTCGCCCCCTTTTACTATGAGGGCGAGGTAGCAAAGGGGATAAGGCGGCTTAAATTCTCCGGCAAGGCGGAAAATGCAGATTATTTCGGCGAGGCTGTCTCTGTCTGTATCGGCCATTTTTACAGCGAGCTTAAATTCGATTATCTTACCTTCGTGCCGGAGACCGAGGATGTAATAAACGAAAGAGGCTATAACCAAAGCAGGCTGATAAGCGAAAGCATATCAAAAAGGCTGAATGTTCCGACTAAGGAGCTGCTTTATAAAATCTTCCCCACCAAGCCACAGCGGACTCTGAGCGCCGCCGAAAGAGTCGGCAACGTCCTCGGCGTTTTTGAAGCGGCGGACGAGGCTGAATTAAAGGGCAAGCGCATACTCTTAATCGACGATATTAAGACCACCGGCTCGACCTTGAACGAATGTGCCAAAAGCCTGCTGATTGGGGGAGCGGACAGCGTTTTCTGTGCCGTCGCCGCCATAAGCCGCAGCAGAAATCAGGACGCCGACACTACTGCTTCGGAAACGGCAAGCCAAAAGTAATATGGTAAATAAAAACCCTAAGCTTGGGAGACAACTCCGGCTTAGGGTTTAATCTTATTTTTGAGACAAATCAGTCCTCAATAGCTGCCTTTCTCTCGTTTATAGCCTTGAATATGGCGGGGTCAAACTTAGGCCTGCGGTCATAAGTGTAAAGACCGTTCTGCTCCTGCTCAATATCGTAAAGCTGCGTGTAGCAGAAGCCGAACATATTCTTATTGTCAAGCAGCACATCCGTCAGTCCCTTATAGCGGGCGATGAACTCCTCCTCAGTCTTCGGAGCATTGCCGTAGCCCCATGAGTTCTTGTCTTCGCTCCACTTAATGCCGCCGTACTCGCTTATGAACACCGGCTCGCCGTTGTAGGTCTGCCGCTTTGCGTGATTATCGTGGGGTTCCTCACCGTTTGCAAAGGGCTCGAACTTCTCCTTATAGCTCTCCGGCGACTGGTCATAGTCGTGCAGATCAAAAATATCCGTGACAACATGGAAGTTGCCGCTGGTGTCTATGCATGGGCGGGTCGGGTCAATTGCCTTCGTAGTGTGATATACAAGGCTCAGGATTTCATCGACCTGCTTTCTGCCGTTCTTGTCCCATGTCTCGTTGAAGGGGCACCAGCCGATGATTGACGGATGGTTAAAGTCACGGTGCAGCTCCTCGGTCCATTCCGGCAGAATGGAGAAAACCGCCTCGGGTTTCGAATGGTCGAGTCCCCAGTTGGGGTATTCACCCCAGACAATATAGCCCTCTCTGTCGCAGTGGTAGAGGAATCTCGGCTCAAAAATCTTCTCATGCAGCCTTGCGCCGTTAAAGCCCACCGCCTTTGAAATCAGGATATCATTTAAGAGAGCCTCGTCGGTCGGTGCGGTGTAAATGCCGTCGGGATAAAAGCCCTGGTCGAGTACAAGACGCTGGAACACGGACTTGCCGTTTATGCGGAATTTGTAGCCGTCAAGACAGACGCTCCTGAGTCCGAAATAGCTTGAAACCTCGTCGTCGCAGAATTTAAGCTTTATGTCATAGAGCCTGCCGCAGCCGACCTCCCAGAGATGCTTTTCCGAGAGAGCAATCTGAATCTTTGCAAAGCCGTAATTGCTTACGGCTTCGG
>JAAYOZ010000034.1 GCA_012520115.1 Clostridiales bacterium
CAACAAAGCGCATGGGCATAACGTATTCAACGCCATCCACCTTTGAGATAGCGTTTAAATCCGCCAAAGTCAGACCTAAGTTTGACTGGACTCTTATATCCATGAGATTGTTTTCTCTGAAATAGTCCTTTGCGGTTTCAATCATGTCGGGATAAGCCGCCTTGAAGCCGGCAAAAAAGCTGACTCCCAGTGCTACAATAAGCACAATGGAAATAAAGCGGCTTATGCTGCTGCGGACTGAACGGAGAATACTTTTTACAAGTGCTTTGCTCATCCGCTATTCCTCCTTAGTTCAAAATGAGTTGCAAGGTTACCATTCAAGCTGATCCACGGGTCTCGGATTATCATTAATCGCAATCCTGTGTACCCTGCCGCTACGCATTGTGATAACCCTGTCGGCGATAGGAGTTATAGCCTGGTTATGTGTAATGATAATTATCGTCATGCCGGTTTCGTTACTGGTTTCCTGAAGCAGCTTTAATATCTGCTTACCTGTGTTATAGTCGAGTGCGCCCGTAGGCTCGTCGCAAAGCAGCAGCTTCGGGTTCTTTGCCAGGGCTCTGGCAATGGAGACTCTCTGCTGTTCACCGCCGGAAAGCTGTGCCGGGAAGTTCTGCATTCTCTCACCCAGACCGACACGCTCAAGCACCTTTTCCGCACTCAGGGCCTTGTTGCTTATCTGCGTTGCAAGCTCAACGTTTTCAAGCGCCGTCAGGTTAGGAACGAGATTATAGAATTGGAAAACAAAGCCGACTTCATACCGCCTGTATTCGGTCAGCCTCTTTTTATCAAAATCGTTTATGAGCTCGCCGCCGACACGGACCTTGCCGTCGTCGCAATCGTCGATGCCGCCGAGTATGTTAAGTACGGTTGTTTTACCGGCGCCGCTGGGGCCGACAACCATGCACAGTTCGCCCTGTTCAACGGAAAATGTAACACCGTCAGCTGCGGTGATTGTTACCTCACCCATTTTATAACGCTTGTAAACAGAATCTAATTCTATAAAGCTCATGTACTTTGTTCCTTCCCCTGTTTGATAGTAAATAACAGTTTTTTCAACGAAAATTATGTAAAACGTATAGATATTTTGCAAGATTGGCAATAATGTATAATTTTTATGCAGAATAATAATATTACAAAATGGCGAACAAGTCAAATAAAGATATTGATAATTTCGCCTATTTCTTACAATTCTTGTCCAGAATAGTGTCAGCTATTTCGACAATTTTTTTAAGTCGCCGATTGACGGCTGTGAGTGATATGGGTGTAGAGAGCGAACGGGCAAGCTCCTTCTGGCTCATATCGGGGTTTTCGAGGCGCAAGATAGCAAGCTCCTTTAATTCCTCGGGCAGGCAGTCAAGCCCCTTGCTCTTTTCTATTGCTCTGATTGCGTCGATGTAGACCATAGCCGAATCGGTGGAGCGCTTTATATTCGCATTATCGAAATTAACTCTGCGGTTTGTATTGTTGATTATATTTTTATACATTTTTACGCCCATGAGGGACAGTGAGGCATTGACCGCTCCCATGGAGGTTAGCACGTCCTCGATATTGCCGCTGTCCTTGAAATATACGATGTGATTGTTCTGGCGTATCGTGGTCTTAGGTGAGAATTCCATCTCCTCGCAAAGTCGGACAAAGTCCTTTGTGAGATTCTTATAGGCAATGGAAAACTCTAAGTGATATTCCTTCTCCGGGTCGGTCACGGTGCCGCAGGATAAAAATGCGCCTCTTAAGAATGCTCTGTTGCAGCATTCGTTTGTGAGGTTGGCGAGGTTTATTCTGAGGCTTATTTCGTTTGCGTCGTGGCCGAAATACGAAAGCAGCTTTATTCTCTGCTCTTTCTGGCGGACAACGAGCTTGTGATTGCCGGCAGGGGTAAGGCGGATATCCGCCGGCCTGCCCGTAGCCATAATCACATAGTCGTTGTATTTGTTTACCAGAACCTCCTGCTCGGTCAGAAATTCAACAGAGGACGCAGAAAAAGAGCGGCTGAATAAAAGAAGTCCGTATGCTTCGGCCTTCTGACAACAGGGCTCATTCTCCGCTTCGATTATTTCTAATTTTACATCACTGGAAAAAGACATAATCAGCAATCCTTTATTTTAATAAATCGTTCCTGTGACGCCAATCGCCGATAATCTTTATTTCAGGCTCAAGCACAAACCCTGTTTTCTTATAGACCTCTTCTCTTACCCTAATAATAAGACTGTAAATATCGTCACTTGTTGCATTGTCTTTGTTAATAATAAAGCCTGCGTGCTTTTCGCTGACAGCGGCACCGCCCACCGACATGCCTTTAAGCCCGCACTGGTCGATAAGGTAGCTTGCGTAGCTACCTGCGGGGCGCTTGAAGGTGCTGCCCGCACTTGGGTAGTCAAGGGGCTGCTTTTCTATGCGGCGGGACATAAGCTCCTGCATTTTACTCTCAATCTCTTCCCTGTCGCCCTTTTTAAGCCTTACGGTGACGGAAAGAATCCACTTGTCGCTGTCTGAATAGACGCTGTGCCTGTATGAAAAGTCAAGCTGTTCATTTGTAAGCTTTGCAATCTGACCGTCACTGTCAACATGGCGGCAGCAGAGAATGACATCCTTCATCTCGCCGTCATAGGCTCCTGCGTTCATATAGGCGGCGCCTCCCACAGAGCCGGGGATTCCGAAGGCAAATTCGAGTCCCGTCAGAGAGCGCTCGAGGGCATGGCGGCAGAAATGCTTTAAGGGCAGTCCCGCTCCTGCGGTAAAGGTAAGCTCGTCGTCGTCTTTAATATCGCAGAGCTTTGAGGTTGAAATAACAACGCCCCGTATACCATTATCCGAAACCAAGAGATTGCTGCCGTTTCCGATAATCGCAACAGGCG
Organism: Clostridiales bacterium; assembly: GCA_012520115.1. Lineage (GTDB taxonomy): Bacteria > Bacillota > Clostridia > Oscillospirales > Acutalibacteraceae > DTU053. The sequence goes on from JAAYOZ010000034.1 coordinate 2,859, forward strand.
TCCCGCATGTACGGCAAAGCTTTGAGAGCTTTACGAATTCATCCTCGTTTTTTGGGAAAACAAGTATATCAGCATTGCCCCCCGTGCGGAAGCTGGTGAACTTCCGCATAGGGGCGTTTTCAACATATTCACTGCCTGAGTTTATGATTTCTTTAAGTATATAGTTGTTAATATGCTGCATTAAATCATCCTATTCATCAAGGAGTGCGGCGCCGATGATGCCTGCATCGTTGCCGAGAACAGCACTGCAAAGGCGGGTCTGCTTTTTGGCGTAAAGGCTGTATCTTTCTCTCTCTACGATACGGCGCAGAGGCTCAAGCAGATACTCGCCCTCATGTCCCACACCGCCGCCGATGCAAATCATATCGGGCTGAAGTGCGTTGATTATATTAATTATACCGCATGCAACATACGAAATATACCTGTCTACAACAAATTTCGCAGTCGGGTCGCCCTCTCTCATGGCGTCAAAGGCTGTCCTGCCGGAAACTGCGTCGATATTGTTGTTTACAAGTGACCACATCTTGCTGTCGTGGCTGTTTCTCATAGCGTCTTTTGTCTGCTCGACAAGGGCGGAAGCGGCGGCATACCTCTCCCAGCAGCCTCTTCTGCCGCAGTTGCACTGCTCGCCGTCAAAGTTGATTACCATGTGACCCATTTCGCCGGCTGCATAGTTAAGGCCTACAACAAGCTTGCCGTTGACTATGATTCCGCTGCCGACGCCTGTACCGAGTGTGATGGCTACAAAGTTCTTAACTCCCTGGCCTGCTCCTGCAACGGCTTCGCCGAGGGCTGCACAGTTGGCGTCGTTGTCAAGAAATACTGTTCTGCCGAGCCTTTCTCTGAGCATGTCGCTTGCGGGAACCTTGTTAAACTCAAGATTGTTTGCAAATTCGATGTATCCTGTTTCCTTATTTACCGAACCGGGTGTACCAACGCCGATGCTCTCAACCTGCTCAAGTGTTAAGCCGGCATTTTCGACAGCCTTTCTGACTACAAGAGCTATATCGTCAAAAATCAGTTCCGGCTGGCGGGGAGCGTTTGTCTTAACGCTTGCCTTGCCGAGAATCTTGTAACTGTCGTCAATAACGCCTGCAACAATGTTTGTACCACCCAAATCAACGCCAACTCTATACATTTTTATGCCTCCGTATATTGTAAACTTTAAAATATCTTAGTCCTGCCAAAAGGTGTGTTCAATCGGTTCCGGCTCAATCTCAGGTATGCCGAGGTTCTTCATAAGCTCCTTGGCTGCGCTGTAGCCCATCTTCTTCTGACGGTTGTTAATGGCCGCAACCTCAATAATAACCGCAAGATTTCGTCCCGGCTTGACGGGGATTACTATTGCCGGAACCTTTATGCCGAGAATCGTCGTTGTCTCATCGTCAAGCCCGATTCTGTCGTACACCTTGTTTGAATCCCACGGCTCAAGCTGGATTACAAGGTCGATTTTTTCAGTAAGCTTTACGGCGCCCATGCCGAACAGTCGCCTTGCATTGACTATGCCTATGCCTCTGACCTCTATGAAGTGCCTTATATTATCCGGCGCAGAGCCTACAAGGGTCTTTTGTGAGACACGCCTTATTTCAACTGCGTCGTCGGCAATAAGCCTGTGACCACGCTTGATAAGCTCGATTGCGGTTTCGCTCTTACCTACTCCGCTGTCGCCGAGTATAAGAACGCCTTCGCCTGAGACCTCCACCAGAACGCCGTGGCGGGTGATTCTCTCCGCCAACTCAACGCTGAGGTAGGATATGAGCGCAGACATGGCCGCCGATGTTGTGTCGGCTGTTCTTAAAATGGGCACAGAATATTTCTTTGCTTTTTCAATAAGGCCGTCAATGGGCTCCTGATTTCTTGTTATGAGCACAACGGAGGGATGCTTTGAAAAGAAGCGTTCAAAACTTTGGAGCCTCTTTTCGTGCGACAGGGACTGAAGGAAGTTCATCTCCATGAGTCCCAAAAACTGCACTCTCGCAGGCTCGAAATACTCGTCATAGCCTGACAGTATTAGGCCGGGCCTGTTTACATCGTGCGAACAGATATATATGCTTGAAGCATCAGCGGGCAGATAGATAACCTCTAAACTGTTATCCCGTATGACCTTTGCAAGTGAAACGGTATATTCCGCAGCCAAGCGCTCACACCCCTTCCGTTTTAGCTTGAATGCTTTTCTCAGTCATTGAATACGGCTTTCCATGAGTATTCAAAGACTTCGCCTGCTTTAAGGGCGTTTATGCCCTCTTTATTTGAAAAATCGCCGTACTTTGTGGTGGAGTCGTTTACTCCGTACCAAGGCTCGATGCAGACATAGGGAGCTGCGGGCTTTGCCCAGATTCCGAGATAGGGAGCATCGCCGAAGGTGAATTCGACCGACTTTCCGGTAGCCTTGTTATTCAAGGTTATCTTCTTTGATTTGTAGCCTGAGAGAATCAGGGCGTCCTCATTGAAAATATCCTTTGTAATAACGATTTCCTTTGAATTATCGAGAACCGGATAGGTCTCGGGGATTCTTAAGGACTCGGCGTTAATCTTCTGAGTGGAGAGGGTTTCGTTCTCAGGGAAGGTCAGTGTGTCCCCTATTTCGCAGTTAAAGCCGGGATGTGCGCCGAGGGAGAAGTACATTACATCCTCGCTCTTATTTACAACCTTATGAATGACCTCGAGGGTATTCTCAAACACCTTGAAGGTAACATCAAGGTCAAACTGGTAAGGATAGCATTCTCTGGTTTCTTCATTGTCAGAAAGACGGAAGGTAATGCTGTCGTCGGTCTTTGAAATCAAGGTAAACTCCGACTTTCTTGCAAAGCCGTGC
>JAAYOZ010000035.1 GCA_012520115.1 Clostridiales bacterium
AAGCAGCGCATCGCTATGAATCGGAGGGCTGTTCTCGATTAAATGCTTGTTTAAAACAAAGCTGAAATACTGAATGTCGTTCGAGATAACATGGCAGCCGCCGCTTTTATAGGCCGCCCCGACTGTGCCGGTTCCCGCAAACAAATCGGCAAAGACGTATTCAGAACCGTCCTTAAAGCCCGTAACCCCAGAAATCGTCTGCTGCAAAAATGAGAGCAGCGAATGCTTGGAACCGATATAATTCATTCCATAGCCTCCTAAATTTCCGAAAAACAATTAAACGGAAAAAAACTATTATAAAGGAAAGATTCGGAAAATTAAACACTTTTGCGTCAAAAAAATCCATTTTTGCTTAAAGCAACTAAGAATTTGAAATACCGATTGAATAAACCCAAACTATGTTGTACTATGGTCTGAGAATTATATGTTTGGAGGTTGCCATGGCTAAAAATATAGACTATTCGTCTGTAAATCTGATGAATAAATGCGAGTACAGTTTGTCTGATTTCATTCCTTCAAAAGATAATCCGACACCCGAATGCAATATCTCTGACTTCATGGTTTTAGGCCCCTTTGTCCTTGAAACCGACGGAGGCTTTGAAACCGAATATTTATACGAGCGCCACAAGGTTCTTGACCATGATTATCTTGCCGATTCCGGCGGCGAGGCCGCTTCTGCGCCTTATCTCGGCAAGCAGGTCAAGAACAATTACTACGGCCCCGAGTACCTCACATGGAAAAAGGGCTACAGAAAATGGGGCGCATTAAGGTTTGACAACCCCTTTGAAAGCTGTGACGAAGCCCTGTTTGTAACAGAGCAGAGAAACTGCGTCTATTATGCGGCAACATATATAAACGCAGCGGAGGAAATGGACGCCGTAATCTGCTATATTAATTCCGGTTGCCTTCTGTACTTAAACGGCGAGCTTATAAGCAACACCCCGTACGGCAGCGTCAAGGGACTTCACAGAATAGGCAACAGAGTCCTTGTGCGCTTTAAAAAGGGCAGAAACCTGCTTTTGTTCAAGCTCAGGGTCGGCTATATTGCGGATATGATTGATATCAGCATGAGTAACTGCGAGATTTACCCGGTAGTCGCAAGGTCGGGCAATATAATTATTACCTCACCAGTTACCTCTACCGCATATTTCGGCACTAAGGACGCCCCGAGGCAGATACTGCCCCTGTTTGTCGGCGCTCTTAACGATTCCGATAAGGCAGAGCTGACACTCACAAGCGGCGGTTATTCCGAAAGCCACGAGATTGAAGCCATGAAAGCAGGCTCAACAAGGCTTGTCTACACCTCCGCACCCGTAAAAACTGAGCCCTATAAAGCCGAAGTAAACATAAAGATACAGGAAAACAATGCTGAAGCCGCAGAATACACAAACACCTACGAGCTTCAGCCCTACAACGGCTATGAGGGCACGGAGCATGTGTTCACCGATTTCCATTTTGACACCACATATCATCAGGAGCAAAGGGTCTACGCTTTAGGCGCAATCTACATCACAATGGAAATCCTAAAGGAGATTGAAAGAAACCCGCTGTTCACTGCCATTATCTCCGAAGTAGATTATGTGCATCCCGTTTTCTCGATTTATCCCGAGTGCAGGGAGGTCTTAAGAAACGCCTTCAGAAACGGCAGGGTAGAGGCTGACTGCTTCTATAACCAGCCCAATGAGCTGACCTCCAATGGCGAGGCTTTAGTCCGCAACCTTATTTACGGCCAGCTTTACCACAGGGATGTCCTCGGCAGGATTGTCAGCGTCTATTCCCCCGGAGATGTTTTCGGACACCCGAATCAGATGTCCCAGATTTGCCGCAAGGGCGGCTGCAATTCCGCCAGATGGGGCAAGCAGATAATAGGCCTTGACTGCCTGTTCCACCACGTTTCCCCCGACGGAAGCGACATTATCCACAGCAAGGGCGTAAGAATGACCGACGCCATGCGCTTAGGTCTTACCCATTGCGACAAGTCAACGCAGGTAAAGGCAGGCTTCGAGCTTTATCCGAGGGAGGGCGACACCTCATGGATGAATAAGACCCTCAACGGTGCAAAGTTCTCGCTTTTCTCTGATAATATGAACGGCTTCATTGCCGACGACGAAAGGGCAGCCAAAGAAAAGGGCGTTTCAAAGATTGAGTACACTTCAAGAGATATGACCGCCCACCATGCGGGCGTACTGCTTACAAGAACCGACTTCAAGCAGGCAAACAGGCTTATTGAGAACCTGCTTGTCACCGCCGAGAAGTTCAGTGCGATAGCCGCCATGTACGGTGCAGAATACCCCGAAAAGGCACTTGACAAGGCCTGGCGTCAGCTTCTGTGCGCCCAGCACCACGACTCAATCACAGGCACTAATAACGAGATTTCATTTGTAGATTTGATGATTCAATATCGTGAAGCGGCAGAGCTTGCGGCGGATATCGTAAAGAACGCCTCCGAGTTCATCGCTTCAGCCATCAAACTCGGCG
>JAAYOZ010000036.1 GCA_012520115.1 Clostridiales bacterium
TTGCACACCCACCCCACAAACCCCGAAGCACACCACCTGCCCCTCACCCGGCGGTCGCTGCCCCTTCCACAGCAGTTTTTTTCTTATGGAGATTGTTTCGGCTGTGCAGAACAGGTATGATATACTCACAAAAAACTTTTTACTTCTGATTTGAGCAAGGAATGTCGAGAAATCCTCATTCCTATTCTTTATAATGATGTCGTCAAGAGGTGAGACAGATGACAGAGAAGATTGAAGCGGTCCAGCGTATGCAAAGCTATATCGAAGAAAACCTGACAGAACGGATAACTCTTGCCGACCTCTCAAGGGCTTCATATTTCTCCCCGTGGTACTCCGCCCGCATCTTCAAAGAGCTGACGGGGCTTTCGCCGGCGGACTATATCAGGCGCCTGAAGCTTTCAAAATCCGCTTTACGGCTCAGAGATGAGGGCTGCAAGATTACCGATGTGGCCTACGATATGGGCTTCGGCAGCGTGGACGGCTATCAGCGGGCATTCTTGCGGGAATTCGGCTGCAACCCTGAGGAATACGCCCTCAATCCCACTCCCTTGTCGTTGTTCACACCCTTTGGCGTTAAATTCAAGGAGTTTTGGAAGGAGGAGAACAATATGGACGGTATCAGAAATGTGTTTATTCAGATTGTTGAAAAGCCCGCCCGCAAGGTTATCTTAAAGTGGGGGCAGAAGGCTGATAATTACTGGGATTATTGTGAGGAGGTAGGCTGCGAGGTCTGGGGTATTTTGACGAGCATCAAGTCCCTGAGCGGCGAGCCGGTCAGCATGTGGCTTCCTCAGCAGTACAGAAAGCCGGGAACCTCGGAATATGTCATGGGAGCGGAGGTCTCTGAGGACTTCGACGGCCAGATACCCGAAGGCTTCGACATCATCTCACTTCCTAAGGCAAAATACCTTATGTTCCAGGGCGAACCCTTTGCCGAGGAGGACTTCTGCGATGCAATCAACGCAGTACAGACGGCAATGGACCGCTACGACCCGTCGGTTTTAGGTCTTACCTGGGACGACTCAAATCCCCGCATCCAGCTGGAACCCGTCGGTACAAGAGGCTATATCGAGCTGAAAGCGGTTAAATAATAAGAATTTGGCACTCTGCAAAAACGCAGGGTGCCTTTTCTTGCCACGCATTCAAAAAGGAAATTCAATAAAATCTGTTCAGCAACGGGCAAATGTGGTATATTGTAAATAACGATGCCTCTAATTCATTTCGGCAGAACGGAGTGTGCGTATGAAAAATGATCTGATGCTCCTTGTCGGACAGGACGAAAAAATCTTGTACGAAGGCAGGCCGGACAGAACCTGCTTTATTTTTGAGAGCATATTGAACCCCATGCTGCCCTTTGCTCTGGTCTGGGCACTTATCGACCTCTTTATGTTCAGCCGTGGGGCCGCAAAATCAACCTTCCTGCTCGGCTTTTTCCTCATTCACATGACCCCGGTGTGGCTGTATCTGAGCGGTGTAATTTTCTCTTTCAGAAAATACAACAACATATATTACATCGTAACCGACAGAGCCATATATGTGTCGGGCGGTATTTTCTCACGCAGCTATAACAGAAAACCCTTTGCGGAGCTCGCTCACATACATTTGCACAGGGGAGTTTTTGACCAGTATTTCAATGTGGGCGATGTTATTGCCACCAGCGGTCAATTCACGCCGGGAAAA
>JAAYOZ010000037.1 GCA_012520115.1 Clostridiales bacterium
CGGGAGCATGAACGGCAGCGAAAAGAGCCTTGATTACTTTCTTTCATTGGGTGCCGACGGGGTGCTTTTAAACGATATTAAGCTTGCCCTCGAATGGAAGAAAAAAAGTGTTCTGGAAAACGGCAATTAAGAGCCGCAAATTTCAAAATTTAAGCGTAAATGCCTTTTTTTCGGTTTTTATGCCTTTGAGCCGATTTTATATTATTAAAAAAAACTTGCAAATTTAATGTATTTGTGCTAAAATCAGTAAAGATTAAGGGTTTTTCATTTTGCCTTTTTTCTTTATGGCTTTTTATTTTTTTGCGCTTTTTATAGGAATCAGAACAATCACAGCTGGGCTGTTTTAGGAGGTCTGTAAATGGAATCATTGGCCGATATATGGAAGCAGGCGTTGGAAAAGTGCAGAAGCGAGGTCACCGAGGTTTCCTACAATCTCTGGCTTGCGCCCCTTGAATTTGTTAAGTTCGAGAATTCCACCGTCATTCTGATGACTACCTCGTCACACAAGGCTTTGATTTTCAACGATAAGTTTAAGGATATAGTAAAAAAGGCTCTGTCGGAGGTCATGGGCTTTGATGTGGATGTGGACGTCATAGTTTCCTCTCCCGTAGCAGCCGAACCCGAGGAGCAGGGCAGGGGCGCAGAATTTGAATACACCTTTGACAACTTCATAGTCGGCTCGTCCAATAAGTTTGCACATGCGGCCTCACTCAGAGTTGCCACCGCTCCCGGCGTGGAGTACAATCCGCTGTTCATATACGGCCGTTCGGGTCTGGGCAAGACCCACCTGATGCTTGCAATAAACCATGAGATAAAAAAACGCAGACCCAATGCGGTCATTCTCTATACCACGGGTGAGAGCTTTACGAACGAGCTTATCACCTGTATTGCCGAGAAGAACACAAAGGCCTTCCATAATAAATACAGAAATGTTGATATTCTTCTGGTCGACGACATTCAGTTCATTCAGAACAAGGTGTCCGTCCAGGAGGAGATTTTCCATACCTTCAACACCCTGACACAGAACAATAAGCAGGTCGTTCTGACCTCAGACCGGCCGCCCAAGGAGATGGAGCTTTTAGACGAGAGGCTTCGCACCCGCTTTGAATGGGGACTTATGGCGGACATTCAGCCGCCGGATATAGACACAAGAATGGCTATTGTCGTAAGAAAGGCTTCGTCTCTCGGTCTTACCCTAAGCGACCAGATTGTTGAGTTCATTGCAGAGAAGATTAAGCAGAACATAAGGCAGCTTGAGGGCACGGTCAAAAAGCTCCATGCGGTTCACACATTAAACGGCACGCCCATAACACTCGAAACGGTGCAGGAGATAATTAAAGATATCGTGACCGATAACGTACCCGTGTCCGTGACTGTCGATAAAATTATCGAAAATGTTTCGAATGTTTACGGAGTTTCGGTCAGCGATATTCTCTCCGAAAAGAGAAATTCCGCAATTTCCACCGCAAGACAGATCTCTATGTACATAATCAGAGAAATTACCGGGCTGTCCATGCAGCAGATAGGCGAGAGATTCGGCGGTAAATCGCACTCTACGGTGCATCACTCGATTTCTCTTATCGAAAACCGCATCGCCAAGGACATAGCCTTTAAAAATCAGGTTTACGACATTATTAAGAACATTCAGGACAAATAAAAGTTTTGATAAGCGTTTGAACCGTCTTTAAACGGGCTTTACACAAGCGAATGTTTAAAACTAAAGCTCAGTTTTGAACAGGTTTTAGGATTTGAACATCGTGTTTTAAACAGTTTCGAAAATTTTCTTTTATGGAAAAATAAAATCGACAGCCGTCAAAATACTTTAGAAGGCTTTAAAATCCGCTTGATTTAACAGCTTCAAGGCGTGCGGGAGTTTTAGAAGCTTTCGACAGCCCCTACTACTACTGCTATTAATATTATTATATCTATCTATTTTGTTTTTCGTATTGGAAAGGCGCTTTTATAAGAAGAAAGGAATGGTCTTAAATGAAATTAGTCTGCAATACGTCAGTGCTGTCAACGGCCTGTCAGAATGTTCAGAGAGCCGCCTCCACAAAATCGGTGCTGCCGACCATCGAGGGTATTTACATCAATGCTAAGGACGGCGGCGTGGAGCTTTGCGGCTACGATCTTGAATTCGGCATCAAGACCAGAATCGAGGCGGACATAGAGCGTGAAGGTGCAGTGGTTATCAACGCCAGGACCATTTGCGATATTTTAAGGCACCTGCCCTTTGAGTATGTCACCATCGAGAACGACGAGAGGAATAACTGCCGTATCTACGGCGGAGATACAAGCTATACCATTTCGGGCATTTCAGCTGCGGAATACCCCGAGATACCGTCGGTCAATTCTCAGCTTTCGGTAAATGTTAAGAGCGCATCTATTAGAGATATGGTCAGGCAGACTATTTTCTCTGTTTCCACCGACGACAGCAAGCTGGTACACAGAGGAATAAAGTTTGAGATTGAGAATAACATAATGACCCTCATTGCCCTTGACGGCAGAAGGCTTGCTTTAAGGCGTGAGAATGTGGACTATTCCGGCGACAAGATGAGCTTTGTCGTGCCGGCTAAGACCATGTCCGAGGTTACTAAGCTCATAACCGACGAGGCGGGAGAGGTTCAGGTAATCCTCGGCCAGAGGCACATTATATTTATAGTCGACGGCTACAGCGTCGTTTCAAGGCTTCTTGACGGCGAGTTCCTCGATTACAGGTCCGCACTGCCAAAGAATAAGACCACGACAGTCAGAATCAAGACAAAGAACTTTGCAGACAGTATCGAAAGGGCCTCACTTGTCGTGACTGAGAAATTTAAGAGTCCGCTTAAATTCATCTTCGACGATTCCAGCGTAAAGATTACAAGCACCACCGCCCTCGGCACCGCAAGCGACAGGACTGACGCAGTTATAGAGGGCAGCAGGGTAGAGATAGGCTTTAATTACAGGTACTTAACCGAGGCTTTAAGGGCCTGCGATACGGATGAGGTGCTTATTGAGCTTTCCGGTCCCCTTTCGCCTATCTGCATCGTACCCACAAGCGGCGACAGCTTCCTTTATCTGATTCTGCCCGTTAAGCTCGGCGCCTGATATTAGCCGAATTTAGGGAAATAATATAGGGTACGCTGTTTTGAAGGGATTATTTATGGAAAATAAACGCAAGGTGATAAAGCTCAGGGCAGTGCCCGCAAAAAAGAATGAAACGGAGATTATTATAAACACTCCGTTTATAAAGCTCGATTCCGCACTTAAGCTCTGCGGCGAAGCCAATACCGGCGGACACGCAAAGATAATGATAGCGGAGGGCGATGTTTTTGTGGACGGCGTGCCCTGCTTTCAGAGGGGCAGAAAGCTCAAGGACGGCGACTCCTTCCGGGTAGGTATAAATGTCTACAAAATAGTTTACAGGCCGAATTGATGTAAAGGTATGGTCTTATGATTGTAAAATCCATAAAGGCTGAGAATTTCCGCAACCTCACTGAGCTGGATATTGAGCCGAGCGAAGGCGTGAATATAATCTACGGCGAGAACGCCCAGGGTAAGACTAATCTATTGGAGCTTATCTGGCTCTGTACGGGCTTTAAAAGCTTTCGGGGTGCGAGGGATTCGGAGCTTGTTAAATTCGGCGAGGAATTTTCCAAAACGGCGGTAGAGTTTTACGACACACGGCGTATCCAGAAGGCGGAGCTTATAATCGTCAAGAAGAGAAAGGCCATTTTAAACGGCGTTGAGCAAAGCTCCCCGTCGGCTCTGTCCTCGGAGTTCAGGGCGGTCGTCTTCTCCCCGTCGCACCTGTCCCTTATTAAGGACGGCCCGGGGGAGAGAAGGAGATTTTTAGACCTTGCTTTGTGTCAGCTGAGCCGCTCATATACATCCGCACTGTTTTCGTACAACAGGATATTAATTCAGCGGTCAAGGCTTTTAAAGGATATTTACAGGTACCCCGCACTGGAGGATACCCTTGACATATGGGACGAAAAGCTGTCGGAGTTTGCGGCCTTTATAGTTGACAAGAGGATTAAATATATAGAGCTTTTAAACGAGTATGCCACGAGTATTTACAGCGGCCTGTCGGGGGAAAAAGAAACAATGGAAGTGTCCTATTATCAGGGCACGGAGGAGACTGTAACCGAGCCGCAGGATTTCGTGAAGCTGCTTAAAGAGAGCAGGAAAGAGGACATTTTATCGGGTGCTACCTCTTTCGGTCCCCACCGTGACGATATCAGGGTGAACATAGACGGCAGGGCGGCTCGTGTATTCGGCTCCCAGGGGCAGCAGAGGAGTGCGGCCATTTCGCTGAAGCTCTCGGAAGCGGAAATCATAAAGAAACTCAGCGGTCAGTCGCCCGTGATCCTCCTTGACGATGTTCTGAGCGAGCTGGACATAAACCGTCAGGACTATATACTCGAGAGTCTCGGCGACAGGCAGGTATTCATAACCTGCTGCGACCCGTATTCGATACTCAGAAGCTGCTCCGGCAAGACCTTTTATGTTGAGGGCGGGCGAATTTCCGAAAAGAACAGGGCGGAGATAGTCATCAAGCCCCCGAAGCCCTGCAATGACGAATAGGAGGCAAATATGTTTCTGCATTTAGGGCAGTCGACCGTCATTACCTATGACGAGATAATCGGCATTTTCGACCTGGAGAATACCTCGATTTCAAAGCGGACGAGGGATTTTCTCGCACGTCAGGAGACCGACGGAAAAATAATAAATGTCTCTTCGGAGCTGCCCCGCTCCTTTATATTGGCAGGGCGGGACGAAGCAGACGGGAGAGTTTATATATCACAGCTTTCCAGCGCCACGCTTTTGAAGCGTTTTGAGCAAGAAAGGATTGGATAGAATTGTCTGAGCTTGATAAGAAGAATATTGATACTGCTCCCGAGACGGAGCAAGAAAATGAAAATAACGGTGTCCGAAACGGACTGCACAGCAGCGGTATGGACACTGCCGTCACCGAAAAGTACGACGCAAGTCAGATTCAGGTGCTTGAGGGCCTTGAGGCCGTCAGAAAGCGCCCGGGCATGTATATCGGCTCCACGGGTCCGAGGGGACTGCACCACCTTGTCTATGAGATTGTCGACAACTCCATAGACGAGACTCTTGCGGGCTTCTGCGACCATATTGAAGTAAAAATTCTGCCCGGCGACGTCATCTCCGTAAAGGACAACGGCCGTGGTATCCCCGTGGACATCAACGGGCAGCAGGGTCTGCCTGCCGTAACGGTCGTTCTGACTGTGCTTCATGCAGGCGGCAAGTTCGGCGGCAGCGGCTATAAGGTCTCCGGCGGTCTGCACGGCGTAGGCTCATCGGTCGTTAATGCTTTGTCCGAATGGCTGGAGGTCGAGATTTCACAGAACGGCCATGTATATTTCCAGCGCTTTGAAAGGGGCGACATAGCCTGCGATTTAAAAATCATAGGCGACACAGACGAAACGGGCACGCTTATCAGATTCAAGCCCGACCCGGAGATATTCACGGAGACAACAGTCTATGACTTTGAGGTGCTTCAGAGAAGGCTTCGTGAGCAGGCCTTCCTTAATGCGGGACTTAAAATAAGTCTGAGCGATTTAAGGGACAGCGAAAACATAATAGAGGAGTCCTACTGCTATGAGGGCGGCATTGCGAGCTTTGTGGAGTTTATCAACGAGAGCAGGGGACTGATTCCAATTAACCCGAAGGCGATTTATTTTTCAAGTGCTTCAGGCGACCGCTGTGCGGAGATAGCCATTATGTATAACGACGGCTATAACGAGAATATCTTGAGCTTTGCCAACAATGTCAGGACCGTTGACGGCGGTACCCATGAGACCGGCTTTAAGCTCGCTCTCACAAGGGTCTTTAACGACTACGGCAGAAAGTACAATATCCTAAAGGAAAACGACAAGAACCTGTCCGGCGAGGATGTCAGGGAGGGTCTGACCGCAGTTATCAGCGTAAAGCTGACCGACGCTCAGTTCGAGGGTCAGACCAAGGGCAAGCTCGGCAATACGGACATTACACAGCTTGTGTCCCAGACGGTTTATGAAAAGCTGATGATATTCTTTGAGGAGAACCCCTCCATTGCAAGGGATATCTTCGGCAAGGCCCTTGATGCGTCAAGAGCCAGAGAGGCCGCAAGAAAGGCAAGGGAATTAGCAAGACGCAAATCAGCCCTTGAGAGCAACTCTTTGCCCGGCAAGCTTGCAGACTGCGTTGACAAGAACCCTGAAAACACCGAGCTTTACATCGTAGAGGGAGACTCTGCGGGCGGCTCGGCAAAAGAGGGCAGGGACAGAATGACCCAGGCCATACTGCCTCTTTGGGGCAAGATGCTCAACGTCGAAAAGGCAAGGCTCGATAAGGTCATTGGCAACGAAAAGCTAAGCCCCGTTGTTACGGCCCTCGGAACGGGCATTGACGAGGACTTTGACATAACGAGGCTCAGGTATCACAAGGTGGTCATCATGGCCGATGCCGACGTGGACGGAGCGCACATCAGGACACTGCTTTTAACCTTCTTCTTCAGATATATGCGCCCGCTTATTGAGCACGGCTATATCTACATCGCTCAGCCGCCGCTTTATAAGATTTCCAAGGGCAAAAAGCACGCTTACGCCTACTCGGATGAGGAGAGGGACGCCATAATCGAGGAGCTTGGCGGCAGCTGCGACATTCAGCGCTACAAGGGTCTCGGTGAAATGGACCCCCTGCAGCTCTGGGAGACCACCATGGACCCCGAAAGGCGCACGATGCTGCGTGTCTCACTCGAGGACGCAAGCCAGGCGGATGAAACCTTCTCAATCCTCATGGGCGACAAGGTTGAGCCGAGACGAGAGTTTATCGAAAAGAACGCAAAATATGTTCAGAATCTTGATATTTAAGCCTTAAATAACGGCAGAAAGGCACGGTCTGAATCTTTATGGAAAACGAGAACATCATAACAGCCCCGAGCGGCGGAAAAGTTATCGATGTGGAAATAAACAAGGAGATGAAAAAATCCTTCCTTGACTATTCCATGTCTGTCATAATGTCAAGAGCTTTGCCGGATGTAAGGGACGGCTTTAAGCCTGTTCACAGAAGAATACTCTATACAATGTACGAAAACGGGCTGACCCCCGACAAGCCATACAGAAAGTGCGCCGACACGGTCGGTTCCGTGCTGGGCAGATACCACCCCCACGGTGACGCCTCCGTTTATGACGCCATGGTTCGCCTTGCGCAGAACTTCTCCATGAGGTACGCCCTTGTGGACGGCCACGGCAACTTCGGCTCAATAGACGGCGACCCGCCGGCAGCATACAGGTATACCGAGTCCAGAATGAGCAAGATATCCCTTGAAATGCTGACGGATATAGATAAGGAAACGGTCGAATTCAGACCCAACTACGACGACCGCTTAAAGGAGCCTGAGGTGCTGCCCTCACGCTTCCCGAACCTGCTTGTAAACGGCTCGATGGGCATTGCCGTCGGCATGGCCACAAACATCCCGCCCCACAACTTAGGCGAGGTCATAGACGGCATGTGCTGCCTTATCGACAATCCCGACGCAGACCTTGACGACCTTATGGAGCACATTAAGGGCCCGGACTTCCCCACGGCGGGCATTATCATGGGCAGGGCAGGCATAAGGGCTGCCTACGGCACCGGCAAGGGCAAGCTTGTGGTCCGTGCAAGAGCCGAAATAGAGGAGGCAAAGAACGGCAGGTTTAAAATCGTCGTCACCGAGCTGCCCTATCAGGTCAACAAGGCAAGGCTCATTGAGAGCATAGCCGAGCTTGTCAAAGAAAAGAGAATAGAGGGCATAGCCGACATAAACGACTATTCCTCCAGAACGGGCATGCAGATTGTAATAGACCTTAAAAAGGACGCAAACCCGCAGGTGGTATTAAACCAGCTCTATTCCTTCACCCAGATGCAGTCGACCTTCGGCGTAATTATGATAGCTTTAGTAAACGGCGAGCCGAAGGTGCTTACACTTAAAGATATCTTAAGGCTTTATATAGACTACCAGTGCACCATTATAAGGCGGCGCACCGAGTTCGATTTGAGAAAGGCCAAGGAGAGGGCGCACATTGTCACCGCACTTTTACAGGCCCTCGACTACATCGACGAGGTTATCGCAATTCTTCGTGCGTCAAAGAGCATCCCCGAAGGCAAGGCGGCCCTGATGGAGAGGTTCGGCTTTGACGAGATTCAGGCCAACCACATTGTTCAGATGCGCTTAGGACAGCTGACCGGCCTTGAAAGGGAAAAGCTCGAGGACGAAATGGCCGCTCTTATTGCTAAGATTGCGGAATATGAGGAGATTTTAGGCTCTCACGAAAAAGTCCTCTCAATTCTCAAGGATGAGGCTCTGGAAATCAAGAAGAAGTACAATGACGAGAGAAGAACCGAAATCGTCAATGTCAGCGGCGAGGTTGATATAGAAGATTTAATTCCCGAGGAGACCTGCGTTCTGACCCTGACGACACTCGGCTACATCAAGCGTCAGACCGTTGACACATACAAGCTGCAAAGGCGTGGCGGCAGGGGCATTATAGGCCTTACCCGCCGTGAGGAGGACGTGGCGCAGACCATGTTCACCTGCTCCACCCACGACCATGTAATGCTCTTTACCACAAGGGGCAGGGTATACAGGCTCAAAGGTTACGAAATCCCCGAGGGCAGCAGAACCAGCAAGGGCATTAATATTGTTAACCTGCTCCCGGTTGAGTCAGATGAAAAGGTCTCCGCCATGATTAAGGTGTCCAAAGAGGACGAGAGCAAGTATATCTGCATGGTCACAAAGAACGGCATTATCAAGCGCACCGAGATGGAGGAATACAGGAGCGTACGCAGAAACGGCGTTATCGCCATTAATCTTGACGAGGGCGACGAGCTGGCCTATGTTCTGCTCACCTCCGGCGAGGATAACCTGCTTGTGGCAACTCGCAACGGCATGTGCATAGGCTTTAAAGAGACGGATGTCCGCTCCATAGGCAGAACAGGCCGAGGCGTTAAGGCTATCACCCTTAAAGAGGGCGACAGGGTAGTGGGCATGACCCTGCTTCGTGAAGGCGGCAGGATACTGACCGTCAGCGAAAAGGGCTACGGCAGGCGCAGTGACGCAGGGGACTTCAGAATCCAGACAAGGGGCGGCCTCGGTGTAATCAACTACAAGACCGAGAAATACGGCCTTGTCTGCGCCGTCCGTGAGATTCACGACGACGAGGATGTTATCCTAATCTCCGCAGAGGGTATTATTATAAGGATTCCCGCAAGTGAAATCAGCGTTTTTGCCCGTCCCTCAAAGGGCGTTAGGGTCATGAGAGTGGGCGAGAGTGACAAGGTCGCCACAATCACCACGGCGGAGCATTCCGAAGACGACGAGACCGACAGCATAGAGCCGGATAACGACTCCGACGACGAGGACAATGCAGAAGTCGTAAGCGAGCAGAACGAATAGAAAATATAAAGCAAAAGGGGACTGTTTTAGGGCAGTCCCTGCCTTTTGCATATTATTTTCTGATACGCCGTATACTGAAACAGTCCTGATTTTGCTTTTTCAATTTTGTCTTAGAAGGCGACAAAGTGTTAAAAATAGACAAAATTCTTGTCGCTGTGATAATAAAATATCTGTTTTTACAGCTTGATTTTAGCAGTGTGAGTGATATACTTGAAAAATGTTGGGTAAATTATTACTGCGATAGTGAAACAAATTTAAGTGACAATGCGTCTTTTTATTGGCCGGCGTTCAGACGGCTATCCCTATGACTGGAAGTGTATTTGTGGAAAGAAAAACTGTAGTATACAGGCAAAAACGTGGTCAGGTTCCGCTTAAAAAGAATCAATTATTAATTATCTCCGTGGCGGTCTGCCTTATCTGCGCTCTGACCGTCAGCGGCTACTCTTTTGTCCGTTTGTCCGGTATAAACTTTGTATCGCCCAATTCCCCCGAAAATTCGGACTTTTATGAGGACTTCGATGAGGATTTCGGCGAGGATGAGCATTTTGAGAGCATGCTCGGCGTTTCGGGCGCAAAGAGCCTGAAGGACTTCCTCAAGCAGTGGTCCACGAACAACGGCCAGCAGCTCAAAAGCAAAAAGGTCATCAATGTCCTGCTCTTAGGCCTTGACAACAGGGACAGCGACGCAATCTCCGGCAACTCGGACGCCATCATTCTTGCTTCTCTGAATAAGGAGACAAAGAAAATCACCCTTGTTTCGCTTCTCCGTGACAGCTATACCTACATGGATACGCCAAAGGGCATAAAGTACGCCAAAATCAACGCCGCTTACCCCTACGGCGGCCCCGAATGCCTTATAGACACCATTGAAAAAGACTTTAAGATAAAGATAGACTATTATTTCGCCGCTGCGTTCAAGTCCTTTGAGCGTGCCATTGACATGGTCGGCGGCATTAATGTGACCGTGCTTGAGCATGAGGCAAGGTATATCAGAAACAAGGCCGAATACGACTGTAAGGATATGCCTTTCGGCGAGAATGTGCTTCTCAACGGCAAGCAGGCTTTGCTGTTTGCAAGAATCAGAGGCAGCGACGTTGACGGCGATATCAGCAGAACCAGAAGGCAGAGGGATGTTATCACCGCCCTTGTAAAGAAGTGCGAGAGCATCAGCACCTCACAGATAGGCGAACTTGCAAAGGAGCTTGCGGGCAATGTGGTGACAAACTGCCCCGCAACCGACCTTATCCGCCTTGCCACTCAGGGACTTGTTAAGAAGTGGTACAGCTATGAAATAGTCCAGATGGCAGTGCCGGAGGAGAAGGACAGAATGGCATACACCGGCGATGCGTGGATCTGGGTTGTGGACTATCCGGCAGCCGCACAGAAGCTGCAGCTGGCCCTCTACGGCAAGACGAATATAGAGCTTTCCGAAAAGCGCATGACGGCCATGGAGGTCGTAAAAAAGTATAAGGGCTGATTAATAAAAAAGAGCTATATGCAGCTGCATATAGCTCTTATATATTTTAAGGCTTATTTTAAGAAATCTCTGATGACGGGCAATTCCTTAGCCTGACCCTTCCATGCGTGGACAAAGCCGATTATTTTGACTACAAACAGGATACTGCAGAATACACCTGCGGCAATGGGAGCCAGAACAGTCCAGACTAAAATCAGACCTAAAATTATAGCCGCAGTGGAAAGAACGGTTATTTTAAGTGCCTGACGGACATGGAAGCGAACGAAGGGGGACGAATTGGCAGCCAGCAGGCCGACGATAATGCCTATGTAGTCAAACAGATAGACGCAGACGGCAAAGACCTTGTTTTCAGAGATGTCCTCGGGAGTGAAATCTTTCGTATGGTCGTTGGGGTCTGCCGAAAACGGCGGGGGAGCGGCATAGGCCTGATACTGATTGTTTGCTGTGGGGTTATAGGCAGGGTCAAATGATGAGTTCCGGGCAGGAGGTTCATTTGCCGGTGTGTCCTGTGACAAAAAGCTTGCGCCGCAGGCTGTGCAGAAGGAGGCGTCGTCATTAGCGCTTGCGCCGCAGTTATGACATATCTTCATAAGAACATCCCTTTCATCAGATTATAGCCACATTATACCGACTTTTTTGCTTTTTGTAAATAAGTGTAGCATATTGTCACTTAAATTTAACCGTATTTTAATTTTTATTGGCCTGTGATATACTTTCTAAAGCAAATAGAAAGGATTGATTTTGTGGCAGAGTTTCTGGAGGCGGTCATGGTAATCTGCTTCGGCATATCATGGCCCGTTTCGATTTATAAGTCATTAAAGTCGAGGACGGCAAAGGGTAAAAGCATTATATTCCTATGCTTCATCATAGTCGGCTATGCGGCGGGCATTGCCTCAAAGCTACTATCGGGCAAAATTACATACGTCTTCTTTTTTTATGTGCTGAATATAATCATGGTCAGCATAGATGCGGCTGTCTGCCTTCGCAACAAACGGCTTGATAAAAGGGAGCAGCAGGGTTTACATTAATAAAGAAATGTAATAAACTGAAACTATAAATTATCCGGAAAGGAAAGACGTCCATGAAAATAACCTTCAGATGGTACGGCGAAAAGGACCCGGTTACGCTTGACCATATCAGACAGATTCCCGCAATGACGGGCATAGTCTCTGCCGTGTACGACGTGCCGGCGGGCGAAGTCTGGCCCGAGGAGAGTATAAACAGAATTAAGACGGCTGCCAACAGCCACGGCCTTGAGTTTGAGGTCGTTGAATCCGTGCCAGTGCATGAGAGCATTAAGCTGGGTACTCCCGACAGCGGCAGACTCATCGACAACTACTGCGAGAATGTCAAGAGGCTCGGCAAAGCGGGCGTTAAGGTAATCTGCTATAACTTCATGCCCGTTTTCGACTGGCTCAGAAGCGAGCTTGAAACCCAGCTTCCCGACGGCTCGAACGCCCTTTCATATAAGCACTCGACGGTGCTGAGCATGAACCCCGCCGAGAGCGAGCTGTCCCTGCCCGGCTGGGACGAGAGTTACTCTAAAGAGGAGCTTAAGGGGCTGTTAAAGAAGTACGAGGAGCTTGATGAGGAGGGGCTGTGGAAGAATGTGCAGCGCTTCCTTGAGGCTGTCATACCCGTGGCAGAGGAGAGCGGCGTTAAGATGGCAATCCACCCGGACGACCCGCCGTGGCCGATTTTCGGACTGCCGAGGATAATAACTCAGCTTCACAATTTAAAGAGATTCTTAAAGCTCGTCGATTCCGAGGCAAACGGACTGACCTTCTGCATAGGCTCCCTCGGCGCAGGCAGATTCAATAACCTGCCTGAGATGATTAAGGAAATCGGCGGAAACAGAATCCACTTTGCGCATTTAAGGAACATCAAGCTGACAGGCGAAATGGACTTTGAGGAGTCTGGACACCCGACACAGTGCGGCTCCCTTGATATGTATGCGATTATGAAGGCCCTTTACGACAGTGGCTTTGACGGATACATAAGGCCCGACCACGGCAGGATGATATGGGGCGAGAAGGGACGCTACGGCTACGGCCTCTATGACAGGGCTTTGGGCGCCACATACCTCACCGGCCTCTGGGAAGGCATAAGCAGAGCAGGAAAGTAAGCCTTTAGTTACAATAGGATAAATAAGTCAGGACAGGCTAAAGCCTGTCCTTTTTGTTTTGGGCAATGGTTTGTTTATAGATAACCCCGAAGTTTTCGTTTTCACGCCAGGGGCCGAAGGCTTCGCAGTAGGCGTCGTTCAGAAACATCGGCAGGTACTCGTCCATTCTGGTTTCTCCGCCGCTGTTCATCAGCTCGTCTATGCTTATCCAAAGATTCCTGCCCTCGTCTGTGTACTCCTTCAGCTCGCCCTCAAAGTCGCCGGTCTTATACAAAAAGACTAAGTACCTGTCCTGTGTATCGAGGTTCAGCCAGTGGATTACCCCGCAGTGAATAAGGTTTTTTACTTTCAGTCCCGTTTCCTCATAGGCTTCCCTGACGGCGCTGTCGTAAAAGCTCTCGTTTTCCTCCACATGCCCGCCGGGCAGGGAGAGCCCGAAGGGGCTTTTTGCCCTGTCTATGGCAGCCACTTTCTTCGTTTCAGGGTGCTGAATCATTATCATATTTGTAAGCTCAAGCTCCGGCAAGATATCACCTTTTCTCAAAAAAATAAATTGTAACATAAATCATTAGCAGGTTTCGGCACTTCGCCATAAGATATTACCGTCGAATACAGACAAGTTTTACAATACCTTATTTTAATATAAATTCTTCAGAAAGGAAAGAAGCTATGAGTCATTTACTTTTTCAACGCACCACCGGAGGCGAAATAGCGGATGGTGCTAACGTCTTTTTCAATAATCAGGTTTGGTTATCAGACGATATCACGTACAATGAGGATACAGGCGTGTTCACTATCGAAACCGAGGGCGTTTATGAAATAAACTGGAATATTGCTGCTCAGTCCTCCCAGGCAGCCACCGGCCTCAGTTTTGTGATTGACGCTGCCGGCAGCACCGACATTACGGACAGCACTCCGATAAAGACCGGTCAGCTTTCGGGAATTTCGGTTATAGTTGCAGACCAGCCTCCCGTCGATTTTTCACTCAGGAATGTGTCGGGACAATCGGTCTATCTTCCAGACCAGACCGATGTTAAGGCGACGATAAGCCTTATTTCGGTTGGAGGTCCCCCCGGCGCAACGGGTGCCACAGGTCCTGAGGGCCCTCCCGGAGCAAGCGCAATTATTCCTTTTTCATCCGGCTCTCCCGTAACGCTTACTTCACTGGTCGGCGGCCTTGTAGGTCTTCCCGCCTTCGTAGGCTTCGGTTCAAGCGCCCAGGGCATTGACGCCTTAGGCTCAACCATCAACCTCGAAGGTACTGTCCTCGGCCTTGACCAGATTAACTTTGCATTCTCCGTACCGAGGGACGGCACTATCACAGGCCTTACCGCCTTCTTCAGTGTTGTGCTGGCTGTCGGTGTCGGTGTCGGCGATTACAACATCCACGCCGCACTTTATCGCTCAGAGCAGCCTGCTACCAACGAGTTTGATGCCATCCCCGGAGCCGATGTCACGCTGACGCCGGGCTTCACGGGACCCATAATCTCGCTTGGCGAAATAGCAAGAGGCTCACTTGATTTGAACATCGATGTGTTTGAAGGAGACAGACTGCTGCTTGTATTCTATGTTGAGCCGCCGGCACTGTCCCTTGCCGCCTCTATAACAGGATACGCCAGCGCAGGACTGACAATCGATTAACCGGGACGAAACAGGCGGCTGCTCTTTCGGGGCAGCCGCTTAAATTATGCTTCGAATAACAAAGAAGCACCTTACGTACAACCCTGAAACAGAATGTAATAAAAAAGGAGTGCAATTATGAGTGTCTATTTACAGCTGGAACGTTCGGCGGACGGCTTTGTAGAGTCTTTGGCTCCCGTAATATTTGACTACACGGCTATAAGCTCGGACGATATATCATACGACTCCGACACAGGGGAGATTACCGTCAACAAAAGGGGCGTGTATCAGATTTCATGGAGCGTTGTTTCCCAATCCTCGCAGAACAGCACGGTAAGCTTTGACCTGAGAACGGACGAAGGTGCGAACAATATCGAAGGTTCGCCCTCTAAGACAGGTCAGGTCAGCGGAGTTGCGACCATAAGCGTCGAACTGCCGCCGACTAAATTTGAGCTTGTGAATACGGGCGTGGACAGGGTATACTTCTCGCCGAATGTTGCAACAAAGGCGAGGCTCTCCGTAATCGAAGCAAGCCCTCAGAGTGATACGACTATTCCCTTCGCCTCGGCAGACCCGATTGAAATATCCGCAGACATTAACGGAGTCCAACCCGAATATATGTCTTTTATCGGTTTCGGCAGCAGGGTGAACGGCATCCCCTTTGACATAATCAAAAACCTTAATGGAATTCAGTCCGACTCGAATCTGAATTATGCCTTTTGCGTGACCAAGGACGGCTTTATTACGAATATTACCGCATTCTTCAGCATAATTGAACCAATTATTATCGACGGCATTTATGCTATTCATGCCGCCCTTTATATCTCTGAATCTTCCAACAGCAACATTTTTGTTCTGTCTCAGAATGCAAATGCGGTGCTTGCCCCGAATCTGGATCCGGGTAACAGCAATCCGGGCACGACCTTTAGTGTTTCTTATGACCTTATGTTCCCTGAACCTGTAAGCAAGGGCGACAGACTGCTGCTTGCGGTGTATCTTGAGCCTGTGCAGGACGGCACTTCAACGACCATAAACGGCTATTTCAGCGGCGGTATCCTAATAAGCTGACAAAAAGCGGCAGCAAATGGATAAGCCGATTAGGGTGTGTCCTAATCGGCTATGTTGTTTGAAACAATGAAATAACCCTTCGGATTATGAAATGTGCTTCGCACGTGAAATAAAGTGTTATTATGGCAATCAGCTCGAATGCAAGAACACTGCCGTAATCGGAAATGGCGAGTAAAATCGAATATAAGTACATAAGCAAGCCTCCCGATATTATCGCTCAGATTCGCCTTATTTGTGATAACGGCGGACGCAAAACTTAAACTGTTAAGCTTTGTGTCCGCCGTGGATATTCTATTCTGTTAAATTATTTCAAGATAGTGCTTGTCGGGAAGGTCGGGGAACTTCTGAGCGGGAAGGGTCTGATACCAGTAGGCAACAGATGCAATATCGTCCTGCAGCGGCAGGTAGCCTCCGCCCTTGCGCCAGCCTAAGGCCTGAATCGTGACCTTTAAATCCTCCTCAAAGCGTATGGGGTCCATGATGTGCCAGCGATAGAGCGAGAATCTCTGCTGTGAGAAGTAGGCAGCATCGGTCTTAAACAGCTTGTGCAGGCCCGAATATGGGGTGCTGAACTCCGTGTATTTGCCGTTTGTCTCAAAGTTATAGGAGCCGCAGAAATAGTCCTCCGTGCCCGTGCCGCAGATAGTGGGGAAGTCCGTATCGCCGTCCATGTAGAACTTGATTTCGCCTTCGCCCCACCAGCCGTTGTTGTTCACGCCCCAGACCATGTAGGTGCCCACATAGTGACCCTTGCCCTTAACGCCGTCGAGTATGGTGTAAACGCTCTTATAGGGCAGGGGGTTTACACGGCGGAACTGTGCGTGGAAGTAGGCGCAGTCCTCCGGGACTTCAGTAAGCGTGTAATCTATCTGATAGAAAAGGATGATTTCCTCGTCCGAGATATTTTCGAGCGTGATGAGGGCCCTTTTTTTGAAGGGCATCTCCCAGTAGCAGTTGAATGCGCTGCCCGGGTTTACGCAGACGGGCAGGGAGTTAAGCTGACGGAAGTCGCCCTGAAGGCCGTCGCAGAAGAAGTCGCCGATGGGACATTCGACGTTGGGGTTTTCGCTGTCGTCCCAGTACATTCTGAGTATGTTAAAACGCCATACGCCCGTGCAGGTGGCCCAGATATGCTGGATTGCGCCCATGCCGTTAATGTCCGCAAGAACTGCGGTTTCACCGGGCTTGATTCTGATATAAGGCGAGATTTTCCAGCCCTGACCGAGCCCGACTCTTTCTGCGTGCTTTAGGGAGGGGCCGTCGGTGCTCATGCCGCCCTTGCCCTTTTCGCCCGTGAAGTTTTCGGGGCTTATGGAGCGTGTCTTTGCGTTTGAAAGTCTTGAGAGATTGCCGAGATTCATTCCTAAACCGTTAAACATAGCTTCACCCTTTTCAATTTGTTCAAGCTAAGAGTATCATAATGCGGTAGTTTTTTCAATACGGGCGCTTCTCAAAAAACGGGGACATACGGCTTTCGTCGGGGACAGAGGCTTCTCCTTGAGTGGTCAGAATGTGAAAAATCTCCACATTTTGTAAGCGAGGGGAGGCGCAAGCGGCGATTAGGCGGGGCAAGGGTGGGGCGCTTCGGAGTGCGGGTCTGAGGGGTGCCATTTCCCCTTGCTCGGCAGGCGGGGACGGGCGGGGCTTGGCTCA
>JAAYOZ010000002.1 GCA_012520115.1 Clostridiales bacterium
CACATAGTCCTTCGGGAGTTTGATGTTCAGCCTCTTTTTCTCCTCACGAAGCATAGCGAGATAGGGCAGGTGCAGCTTTACATTCTCAAGGCTTTCGGGCTTGTCGAAAATGAGCCGCCCGGTCATGCCCCAGCCGGATTTGCTTTCATACTGAATACCGCTCTCGGTTTCGATGTATTTCTCATTGACCCAAGCGGAGTTTACGGCGTTGCCGTAGCCGATGATTCTGTCCTTTGTGATATTCTCCGTATAAAACGGGTAGCACCATACAACCAGCTTGTCGTCAATGATGTCCGCAGTAGTTGTAATAGATATGCCGCCTTTAATATCCGTCGGGCCGATTTTTGAAATATCGTCAAAGTCCCTGCAGGGCGTCATTTTAAAGGAGAGCCTTCCCGTAAAGCCCGCAATCTCCATTTCGTAAATATCGTCCGCCTTGGGCGGCTGTGTTTCACAGGAAAACCAGAGCATTGATGAATCCGACGAGGTGGAAAGGGAATATGTTGCGCTGCCTTTGCCGTCATCGCCCTTAAAATCCGCAAGGGTGCCGTTAATATAAAACCTGAAGTCGTCATATATGGTGCGTTTGCCGACTTCGACAACGACGGTGAGGTGATTTTCCGAATATACCGCACGGACTATGCTTGCGCTTATATTGTCTGATTTTATCTGAGAAGTAATCGGCTGCAACATATAGACATTTTCGCTTTTCTCCTGAATGCCTACTCCGGGGATGAAGGTGAACAGCTCCGAGATAGCGGCGGCCACCTTGTCAAAGCCTATGAACGAAAGGGCTGTGAAGGTAAGCACCAGGGCTGCGGCACAGACCGCAAGCCTTTTTGGTACGCTGCTGCATTTCTTAGGCAGCTCGGTGCCGGTCTTTTCCTCGAATATCTCCTTGATATTATTAAGCCGACGGCGATTAAAAGCATATTCGTTATTCATCCTGTTCACCTCCGGATTTCTGTCAGCGTCTTTCTTAATTGAAGCTTTGCGGTGTATAGCCTGTTGTTTATCTGCTTGACCGTTAAGTTTAGTGCAAGGGCGATTTCCTTGGGCTTTTGCTGAAAGTAATACCTTCTGATGATGATTTCCCTGTCAGGTTCTGTAAGGGCGTTTATCGCCTCTTTAATTTCCCGCCTGCCCTCGAGGGCTATTAGGTCATCCAGAAGGCTCTTTTCGTAAAGCTCTATGTTATCATTCAGCTCTGTTTCCCTTGACTTTGAAACAGCACGGAATCTGTCGACTGCCTTGCTCCTTGCCACAAGCGAGAGCCAGGACTTTAAGCTGCCCCGCTCAGGGTCAAATTTTTCATAGCTTTGCCATAGGTACACAAACACATCGGCTACGCATTCCTCTACATCCTCGACAGGTGCAGTATTCGTCAAAACGGCTGCGGCGATATGCCATATTAGCTTTGAATACTTGTTTATGGCATACTCTATGGCCTTTGCAGACCCCTGCCTTATGCCGTCAACTATCTGCATGTCGGTCAATGTCCTTCACCTGCCCTGTTTATTCACCGTTCAACTAACTGTACGAACAAAAATGCAAAAATACTTATGAAATCAGTCTACCTTTTTCCGATAAAAAAAGAAAGCCTCTGTTATAGAGGCTTTGGCAATTAATAAAGGGCGGCAAGCCGCCCTCTATCAGTTTGCTATAAATTTAAGCTTCCTGGGGAGCATCCACAGGACATACACCTGCACATGCGCCGCAATCAATACAAGTATCTGCATCAATTACATATATGCCATCGCCTTCGGAAATTGCATCAACGGGGCAGCTGTCAACGCAGGCACCACAGCTTATGCACTCTTCGGAAATCTTATATGCCATCCTTGCACCCTCCTTCGACCGTATTAACTGAATATGTAAGCTATAAATTCAGACAAAATATAATGTGGTTTAAAAACCACACTATATAATAACACATTGTTCTTATTAAAACAAGTGGAAATCAATAAAAGAATTCAATCTCTGCCATGGCGCAAAGGGCGTGGTATAAGGGCAGAGTCAGCTCCTGAACCTCGTAGGGAGTGTTCTTGGGCAGCTTAATGCAGACGTCGCAATAATCTTTGAGAATGCCTCCGCCCTCGCCTGTTATGCCGATGCACTTAATGCCTGCGGCCCCGGCGGTCTTAGCGGCGTTTACGATGTTCTTCGAGTTGCCGGAGGTACTCATGGCTATCAGCACGTCAAAGGGGCTTCTGGCATAGGCGAAAACCTGCTGGGCGAAAACAAGGTCCGGTGAACAGTCGTTTGCGAAGGCGGAGATAAGGGAGGTCTGGCTGACGAGTGAAATGGCGGGCAGGGCTCTTTGCAGGCCGTGTGCTATCTCTCTGCCGCCGTCGATGTTGCAGAATCTCGCCTTTTCGTCTTCGGAAAGCTCACGCCTTAGATTAAAGCCCTTCATCAGCTCGCCTACTATATGCTCACTGTCGGCGGCTGAGCCTCCGTTGCCGCAGGTCATGACGATTCCGCCGTTTTTATAGCAATCCTCGATAAGTTCGTATGCGTCGTTAATGTCCGACGCAAGGGGCAAAAGTGACGGATAGTCGGTGAATAGCTTCTCTGCTATTTTGTTCTTAATGCTGTCCTTCATTGTTCTCCCCCTTTTTCTTAAAAGCCTCCCGCCGCTACTGCGAGGGCGGCAATGTCTCCTATTGAGTCCCCGAGCTTTGCGGGTCTGATTTCACAGACCGCAGCAGAGAGCGGCAGGGCCTCTTTTTCTATTACCTTTTCTATTCTCTCTTTGAAAAACTCAGTGTTGCGCTCGTATATGCTGCCGATGACTATAACCTCGGGGTTGAGGATATCAATTAAAATCGAAAGTCCGAGACCTAATTTTTCGGCGCAGGTTTCATAGACCGCACGGGCAAAGGGGTCGCCCTTCTGCATGGCCTCGGCCACGTTTTTTGCGCTGAGATTCTTTTCGTTTATGTCGTCGCAAGATGTAAAGAGGCCGGTCGTAACTCCCTTCTGGAGGAATCTGTATGCCATTTCGCAGGCGGTTCTTGCTATGCCGCCGCCGCTGCAAAAGCCCTCGAAGGAGCCTCTTTTACCGTAGCCCTCGGCGCCGTCCTCACTGAGTCTGATATGACCCACCTCGCCTGCCATGTCGTTGGTGCCGGAATAGAGCCTGCCGTTTAAGATAAGCCCTGCGCCCATGCCCGTGCCGAAGGTCAGAAAGACTGCGTTCTCGCTGCCCTTTGCGGCGCCGAAACGCCACTCAGCTAAAGCGCAGGCGTTTGCGTCGTTCTGAAGCCTTACGGGGACCGGGTATTTGTCGGACAGGATTTTGACTATATTGATGTCATCCCAGCCCTTTAAATTGGGCGGGGACTGAATTATGCCCTTTTTGCTGTCGAGGGGGCCGCCGCAGCTGATTCCGATGCCCTTGATATCAGATATATCTACCGCATTTTCGGTAAGAATTGTGTCGATTTTTTCGCAAATCTCATCTATGACCCTGAAGGGGCCTCTCTCGTTTTCGGTCGGGAAGGCCTTTTTTGCTCTTATTTCTATCGTGCCGTTATAGAGGTCTACCGTTCCCATGGATACGGCGCATTTTGTGCCGCCGATGTCTATTCCTAAAAGGAGCATAGCCGTTTCCTCTCTTATAAGACTATACAGTCCTTAATATTGTCGAAGGTCTTTTCGCCTATTCCCTTGACCTTCATCAAGTCCTCTTTCGATTCAAAGGGGCCGTATGTATTTCTGTAATCTATGATTGCCTGCGCCTTGACCTCGCCTATGCCCTGAAGCCTGCAAAGCTCTTTAAGTCCTGCCGCATTAATGTTAACGGGGCTTGAGGGGGTAGCCTTAGCGGGCTTGGTGCTTTTAGTGCCGCCTGTGCTCTTTTTCTGCGTGGCTGCGGGCTTTTCGGTTAACTTTTCGGTTTCAGGGGTAGTTTCCGAAGGCTCAGTCAGGGTTTCCGTTTCGGTTTCGGTCTCCGTTTGCAGAGCTGTGGTTTCGGCTTCTGCTATTGCGGAGGCTTTGTCGAGCTCTGCACTGAGTCTGTTTGCAGCCTGCCTGTATGAGGCAAAAAGGCTCAGAGAGAGTACCGTCAGCAGGCAAAGCACCGCCGACAAGAGCTTTTCACGTCTGGAAAAGGGCACTTTTTCTCCGGGCATATCCTCACCCCGATTTTAGGGTATAAAATCAAGATTAAACATTGTCTGCTCCGTGAATGAATAAGGGCAGCGGGAACCATGAGGCGACGGCGGGAGGCAGCTCCGCACGCCTGTCCGAATACAGGCCGGTGAAGACACTTAAAGCGTCAAGGTGCGAAAGCTCTATGTCCTCTTTTTCGTCTGTTTCGCTGACAGTGACTTCTCCGTTGTTGATTTCGAGCTTCAGTCTTTCGTCGCCTGCTTCGCCATGTATAAGCACTACCGCCTTGCCCTCTGCCAGGGGCTGAAGGCTGTTTTTAAGCTTTAAGTAGGCTCTTAAGACCTTTTTGTAATTGAATATTGTGTACATACAGGAGTGGCAGATGTCAAAGCCGCCGCTTATTTTATGCATAAGGTTCAGCAAATCCTTCCGGTAGGGCGGAACATCAACGTATAAGTGCCTTCTCTCTTTTTTGTGCTCAAAGGCGCAGAGGAGTACATCAGTTAAATCCTCCGGTGCCTTGCTGTCGAATTCGCCTACCGAGCCGTAATCCCGTGACACAATAAAATAGCCCTTAAACTCGTCGCCTTCAAAGACGGCAAAGGGGATGCGCCTCCATGATCTGAGTATATCAAAATAAGCTTCTTTGTCTCTTTCACAGTACTGAGGCTGCTTTCTGTGAATCAGGTCGATTTCATTGAGGATTTCGCTGTCTTCTGCGGTGAGTTCCCTTGCGGTGAACCTGGATTTTGCGTTTTGGCCGAGGACGTGCCTTATGTTTGATTCAGCTATGTGGAATATGTAAATCAGACCGCCGTACTCGTATGAAAAATACTGATACCTCTGACGGTGACCTCCGAGGTAGCTGAAATCCGCTCCCCTTTTTTTCATATCGGCTATACATTCACGCATAACGTCCTTCATATAGCCCTTGCCCCTTGAGTCCGGGTGTACTGCCACGTTGCCGATGCCGCCTACAAGCAGCTTTTCGTCGAGGACATTAAGCGTGCTGTAATAAAGACCCGTGGCCGCCTTCAGTCCCTCATCGGTGCGGACCACTATATTGTTCTCCCACGGCTTGTATTCTTCCTTATAAAGCTTTGGCAATAGGGTCAGGAATTTATCTTCGTCCTTTTCAAAGCAAAAGGCTGTGTCAAGTAAATCCATCAACTGAGTGTACTCTGATTTGTTTGCTCTTTCTATGGTGTAGGTGTCGCTCATGTTTTTCTCCGTTTCGGTATATTAAGAATTAGTTTCGGATTCTGCAACGGTGGTGCTTGTAATGTCGCCCATTTCGGTCAGCTTGTATTTTGCAAGGTCGGGCAGGATGGCGGC
Source organism: Clostridiales bacterium (assembly GCA_012520115.1). GTDB lineage: Bacteria > Bacillota > Clostridia > Oscillospirales > Acutalibacteraceae > DTU053. The sequence goes on from JAAYOZ010000002.1 coordinate 5,452, forward strand.
GGTGTCAATGTCCTCCTCGCTGAACTCGGTCAGCTTCCAGCCCAGCGCAAAGCCGCCCGTGCCGTCGTAAACCTCGCAGCGGGAGGCAAAGCCGTACTCTGTGTCAATCCAGATATAGGCTATCTTTGTCAGCACGCTGTCCTGATACTCCATCTGGATGTATTTCTTAGCAGGTCTGCCGGCGACGGTGTCCTCGGAGCTGAATATTACGTTTTCCTTTGAAATGAACGAGGGGTCGCTGAGAGAAAGCTGCATAAAGCCCGAAACGAGCTTGTCGAGGTTCCTGCCCTTTAAAGTAGCATGGGTACCCTTTTTCTGCGTGGGGTTGAGGATGTATCTGTCAATTCCGTCCTCGCCCTCTTTGTAATAGGTCATTACCTTGCTGGCGTTGTCAACGGCGCAGAAGAAGCCTTCGCCCCTGTATTCGGAAAGAACTGATACGGTCTTTTCCTTTGTGTATTCGTATGTAAGGCTGTATTTGTGCCGCCATTCGCTTGAAAAGGTGGGCGAATCGGTCGTGGCCGGCTCTGTCGTGGTTCTGTCGGGGGTGTCGGGCACGTCGATTGTGGGGTTTGAGCGCCTGTCGCAGGAGGCAAGCACAAAAATGCAGGATAAAGCCAGACTTAAAGCAGTCAATTTCTTATAAAAACTCATTTTATCCTCCGTATGTATTACAATACGCAATACTCATAACTATCCTGAATATTATCCAACAAGCTACAGGATTTGTCAACAAAAACGCTCCTTTTTGGCGTTGTCAAATGCACGTCGATTTTTTGAATCGGGCAGGAAATTAAAGCAGAAAACTTTAATTAAATTTACATAAATTTCTTTGACCGTCAATTTGTGCTATGTTATACTGATTTCATTAAAATATACGGGAGTGGACTATGGGAAGGCTGATAAACAAAAATAAGGGCTATTTGTACAAGGCGTCGTCGGTCGCATTTCTGTTTCAGCTCTTCGGAGCGTTGGGAGCTGGTATTCTTTTCTTTGTGGGGGATTTGTTGGGGATTCATATTCTGTCCCCCGACAACGGCTTTTCAAACATACTCTGGCAGATTTTCTTCTGGGCTACGGACTTTTTCTTTGTGGGCTTCACCGTATATCTTGCCTATCTGATTGCGGGGGTCGCCGCTATTGCCCCGTCTCTCACCCTTTCCGTTTACTTCGCTCACTTCGCCGGTCTGTACGGGGGCGAAAGCCTCAGTCTTCCGATGTATGCGGATTATTTCACCACGCCGTCGACCTTGAGCGTAGGCGGAAACATAGGCTATATGGGATATCTGATAATCGGCTTGCTTGTGGGCTGGCTTGTAAAGCTGCTCTTTACCGCCTGGAGCAAACTGAAAAGAGCGGGAGCAAAGAAAATCGACTCCCCTGTAAAGAAATTAGGGCAGAAGATTAAGCTTTTAGGCTCCCTTGACGGCATGGGGGTTATGTCCCTCTTGGATTTAATAGTGCTGATACTGATATTACCAGTCGTTTCGGGTATAATCACTTTTTTTGCCGTGCGTTTCGGAATAGAGCTGCCCTTTAAGGCTCTGGCTGACAGCCTGCGGCCTGTGTTGTCAAGGCTTTTTGCACAGTCGAGGAATTTTGAGGGCGGACTGCTTCTGGGCGCTATGGCGGGATTTGATATTATCGGGCCGTTGTCAAGGACTGCA
>JAAYOZ010000005.1 GCA_012520115.1 Clostridiales bacterium
AATGTTGGGGGACAGTACATGGAAGTTGGGGAAGGGCAGGAGATACTCTCTGAAGTCGGTTGTGTAGTCCCAGACATAAAGGGTATTGGTGATTTCGCTCCAATCCTTTAAATCCTTTGCAAAGGATGAGGGTTTCTCCATAGCCTGCTCAATCATATTTTCGCCACGCTCGTGTCCGCAAACCTCAAGCGGATGTGCAAAGCAGCACTCGATTGAGCAAAGACGAACGATTACATTGTCCCTCGGAACAATGTTCTTCGGAGCAGAGCGGGTGTACTGATAAGCGAAGGTGTCGAACTGGACATTCGGGAACTCTGCTTCAAGAGCCTCGGCTACCTGATTTACAAACCAGATGTTTGTGCCTGACGGGCCGCCTAATGCATTGTCCATTGCCTGGCAGTTGTCACACTGGCAATAATCCTGATTGTCATTCTGCGTAATGGAGATTATCTTAGCGTTCGGATTATTGAGAAGTGTCGTTCTTGCGTTCTGGATGGTGATTGCAAGAACATCGGGATTTGTAAGGCAGCGTTGAGCTAATGTCCTCTTGCCCTCGTCTTTTCTGTATGAGAAGTACTCGGGGTGAGCATCATACAGACCGTTAGGTACAAGAGCCTCCATTGAATGTGCGAAATAAGCGTAAGAAATACCGCCGCCGTATTTTGCATCAATGGTGGTCAGAACATTTGAATTAAGCTTATGCTTGGGCTTCCACTGTGTATCATAAGCGGAAAGCCAGTAGTCATCCCTGTACTCGAATACCGGAACCTGCTTGTCGTCAAGCTGCTTGTCCACGATAATCTCATCAGCCTCGGGAACTACCTCAAGATCGGGGGTGTACCACCTTACGCCGAGTCTTTCCTCAAGGAAGGTGTAAACGCCGTAAAGGGTGCCTCTTAATGCGCCGCCGGCAATTACAAGCCTTTCATCGAATACCTTCAGGACAAAGCCCTCGTTGCCAAGGTCAGAACGGTCGATAGTGTAGAAGGTTCCTTCTCTTGAAGTTGTTCCGATGCAGATTTCCTTATCCTGCGGTTCGGTCGTGTCGGAAACGATGGGCAGGGTAACGCCGCTCATCTGGGCTAAGTAGTGCTGTAGTTCTTCTGCTGCGGCAACCTCAGACATTGAGGCATCGTCCGATAAAACAATTCGGTAGTCACTGACACCGTCTTTGATAATTGACATCGGTTCCACAATAACAGCCTCCTGATACGGTGTTCCGCCGTAGTCGATTTCCTTTGTCTGAACGGGGAAGAAGCCTATCATCATCAACAGATTCTGAAATGCGGCTAATAGGGCTACAAACCATGCTGATATTTTCATATAATCACCTCGGGGAAATGTTAGCATAATTCAATACCGAAAACAAGAGAATCAAGTCAATATATACAAAAAATTAACAAGCAAACAATCGTATTTCATAAATTGTCATAAGTGACAACGAATTGAAATATTAACATTAATTAATTTCGGGTACTTATATTTAACAATAATGCAACTTGATAAATCTACCTCTTTGGCTTATTTTTATAATGAATTACTACGCACACGACTAATTATTCAAAAGCAATCGGAGGAATTGGAATGTCAAAATACACAATAGGTATAGACTACGGTACCCTTTCAGGCAGAGTTCTTGTGGCTGACGTCAGCACAGGCGACGAGATTGCATCCTTTGTATATGATTATCCCCATGCGGTTATGTCCGAAACTCTTCCAAACGGCGTAAGGCTCGGCCTCGACTGGGCTTTGCAGCACCCGCAGGATTATCTTGATGTTTTATATAAGGCAGTGCCTGAGGCTATTAAGCTTTCGGGAGTTTCTAAGGATGATATCATCGGTCTGGGCGTTGACTTCACAGCCTGCACGATTCTTCCCGTTAAAAAAGACGGCACCCCCTTGTGCTTCATGGATGAATATAAGGACAATCCGCACGCCTATGTAAAGCTGTGGAAGCATCACGCCGCACAGGACAAGGCAAACAAGCTCAATGATATCGCCGAAGAAAGAGGCGAGGAGTGGCTTAAAAATTACGGCGGAAAGATTTCTTCCGAGTGGGCTATTCCTAAGGTATGGCAGATTCTTGACGAGGCTCCCGAAATTTATGATGCGGCCGATTCATTCATAGAGGCAGGCGACTGGATCGTCTCGAAGCTTATTGGCAAGGAGAACAGAAGCTCCTGCTTTGCGGGCTATAAGTGCAACTGGAGCAAGCGTGACGGCTTCCCGTCAAAGGATTTCTTCAAGAGCCTTGACCCGAGGCTTGAGAACTTCATCGATGACAAGTGGTCAAGGGATATTTCTCCCACAGGCACAAAGGCAGGCGAGCTGACAGCTGAAATGGCTGAGAAGCTCGGACTTAATGCAGGCATTGCCGTTGCGGTTGCTATCATTGACGCTCATGTCTTTGTTCCCGCCGCAGGCGTTGCAGAGCCCGGCAAGCTGGTTGCTATTATGGGCACCTCAACCTGCCATATGCTGCTCTCAGATGAAGGTACACCCGTAGAGGGCATTTCCGGCGTAGTTGAGGACGGTATACTGCCCGGCTTCTTCGGTTATGAGGCAGGACAGGCCTGCGTGGGCGACCACTTCCAGTGGTTTGTGGAAAACTGCGTTCCGAAGGCATACTTTGACGAGGCAGAGAAGCAGGGCCTGAATATCCATGCCTATCTGCGTCAGAAGGCTCAGACGCAGAAGCCAGGCGAGCACGGCCTTGTGGCTCTCGACTGGTGGAACGGTAACCGCTCTGTGCTTATTGACGGCGACCTTACGGGTCTTATCGTCGGCATGACACTCACCACAAAGCCCGAGGACATTTACAGAGCCTTGATTGAGGCTACTGCTTACGGCACAAGAATAATCGTCGATACCTTTAAGAATGC
>JAAYOZ010000006.1 GCA_012520115.1 Clostridiales bacterium
AAGCCACGATAGCGCCATTACAGCCACAAAGGAGCAGGTGGCAAACACCCTCAAAAAGGCCAGCGGTTACTCCCTTTACAGCCATCAGGACAGCATTGCAAAGGGCTTTCTGACCTTCGGCAGCGGCCACAGAATGGGCATATGCGGCACAGTGGTCGGCAGCGACGGCAGGATAATCAATGTCAGGGACGCATCCTCTCTGAATATACGAATAGCCAGAGACCACAGCGGCTGCTCTTTACAGATACTAAACTCCCTGTGGGCAGGGGGTATCGGCAGCCTTATCATCACCGGTCCGCCCCTTTGCGGCAAGACCACAATTTTAAGGGATATGGCAAAGCAGCTTTCGTCGGGTTATATGGACAATTACTTTAAGGTTTCGGTGGTTGACGAGAGATACGAGCTTTCAGACTTCACCGACAACGGAGAGGGTTTGGGAATAAACTGCGATGTCCTGAGAGGCTGTAAAAAGGACGAGGGGATTATCCATGTAGTCCGCTCAATGGCACCGGAAATAGTAATCTGCGACGAAATCGGCAGCTTAAACGACGCAAAGGCAGTAACGGAAGGGTTAAATTCCGGCGTAAAGTTTCTGCTCTCAGTCCATTCAAACGGCAGGGAGGACTTTTTTTCAAGACCTCAGGTAAGAACACTGCTCTCCACAGGGGAGTTCAGAACGGTGGTATTTCTTAAAAATGCGATGAATCCCGGGCAGGTATCAGGAATTATAAAGGCTGGTGAATTGCAGGATGAAATACATAGGTATAGCAATGCTTGCCCTGACCATATTTGCGGCGGGCAGAGCGTATTCTTTGACAATATCCCATAGGGTAAAGGAGCTTGAGGCGGTAATGTCGATGCTTAAATACCTGTCTGCCGAAATACGCTACCTTATGGCACCGATACAGGATATTATTAAAAACTTAAGCCGGAAAAGTGAGCTTTTGCCCCTTAAATTCTTAGAAGTATGCAGAACCAATATAGACAACGGCGAGGATTTCCCCACGGCGTGGAAAAAGGCCATCGACGAATACAGACAAGTCGGACATTTGAAGGATGACGATCTGAGACTTCTTTATTCGCTGGGTGAGGAAATCGGCACAACTGACCTGACGGGGCAGGAGGGAGTCTGCAATATGTATTCGGAGCTTATAGATATAAAGCTTCAGGAAGCACGATGCTATGAGTCAAAGTATAAGGAGTTTTATTCCGCACTGGGCATTTTAGGCGGCCTTGCGGTGATAATCATACTGATTTAGTAAAAGCACGGGAACGAAGTGACAAGCTGAAGGGGACTCGTATATGGAAGTAGATATAATCTTCAAAATTGCGGCAGTAGGGCTTATAGTCGCCATATTAAACCACATCCTCACTCGCTCACAGAGAGAGGAATACACAATGATTACCACAATAGCGGGTCTTATTATAGTGCTTATGATGCTTCTGCCGGGCATCGATGAGCTGTTTAAATACATAAGATCCGTATTCAATATCTGATGCTTAAGGTTGCGGCGATCGCCATTGTCATATCCGTTCTTTATGTGCTTTTGTGGCTTCATAAGCGGGAATTCACAATCCTTTTGCAGCTTGGTGCGGTTGTGGTAATTCTGCTTATGATTCTGCCCGATGTCAAACAATTACTGGACACCTTCCAAAACCTAATCGATATAAGCTCTATTAACACCGAATATGTGTCTATTCTCGCCAAGGCGCTGGGAGTATCGCTGATAACGGAGCTTGCCCACGACACCTGTGTGGACTGCGGCGAAAGCGCCCTTGCAAACAAGGTCGAGCTTGCAGGTAAGACGGTTGTCTTAGCTCTGTCGCTCCCACTATTGACGACGGTTGCGAGGTTCGCCTTAGAGCTTATAGGAAAATAAGGGATACTTATGAAAAAAACTAAAAGAAAGTTAATAACTCTGATAGCCGTTCTTTTGCTGATTCCGCTCTTTTCCCTTATTTCTTTTGCCGCCGAGGAAACAGAGCCGGAAACCGATGAGTTTTATTCCGAGCAGCTTAAATCGGCAGGAGCGTACGAGCTGTTTAACCTGATTGACGATGACACAAAGGAGTTATTGAAGCAGATAGGGCTTGAGGGTTTTGACTCGCAGCGGATTTTCGACTTGTCCCCGAGGAAGATTATAGACATGATTATGTCCATAGTCACAGGGGGGCTGAAAGAGCCCGTTAAAGCGGCGGTTTCGCTTATAGGGATAGTAATCCTCTTTTCTCTGATAAGCTGTTATATGCCCGATTTAGAGGGCAAGGGGAGCATCTTCGGCTATGTCTTTGTGCTGGCAGGGGCAATGATAATCATAAAGCCCATATCAGATTGCATAGGAGCGGCAATCTCCGCTATAAACGCCACCTCAAAGGTTATGCTCGCCCTGATACCGATTCTGACGGGGATAATCGCCGCCACGGGAAAGGCAATGTCGGCATTGAGCTATAACGGAATCGCCTTTTCAGCAGCGCAGCTCGCCTCACAGCTCTGCAACAGCTTTGTGGCGCCCTTTTCGGGGGTATATATGGCTCTTAGCATGGCGGGCAGCATAAACCCGATGATAAATATAGAGAGCATTGCCGCCTTTATAAAGAAGGTCACAACAATAGTCCTGAGCTTCACGGGAACCATATTTGCGGGGCTATTGACCATAAGGGGCATACTTGCAGGCTCGGTGGATGCACTCGCTCTAAAGGGTGCAAAATTCGTTCTCGGCACCGCAATTCCGGTAATCGGCAGCTCAATCGGCGACGCTTTATCCTCTATAATCGGCAGCCTTCAGGTGGTCAAATCCACTGTGGGCGTTGTCGGAATAATAATCGTCGCCCTCATAAATATACCGGTCATTATTCATCTGCTTTTATGGATGCTGTCATTAAAGGGAGCGGCATTTGCCTCTGAGATATTCGGGTATGAAAGCATTTCAAAAATGATAGACGGACTTACCTCAGGACTTACCGTTATCTTCGCCATACTCTGCTTCAATGCGGTTTTGATGATTGTATCGCTGGGAATCGTGGTTTCAATGAGCAACAGGTAGTTTTTCGGAGGTCAAAATGGACGGAATAAAGGAATGGGCGGTTAATCTGACGCTGTGCTTTATAGCCTCGTCAATAATCGTGTTTTTAATGCCTAAGGGCAAGCTCGAAAAGCCGATGAAAACATTGCTGTCCCTGTTTTTACTCTCGGCGATAATCATGCCCTTTATAAAAAACTCCTCAGCCCTTGACGACTTACCGAAAAGGTCAGAGGACTTCGGAATAGATTATGAGGACAACGCCGTAGATGTAAGGGATGAGATGAATTATCTCCTTGAAAGGCAGGGTAAGGCGGCGGTCGAAATCATAGTCAAAAACAAGCTCGATAGTTTGGGCATTAATTACTCCGAAATAGAGGTTATTACGGATATTGCAGAGGACGGCCGCATAATAATTAAGGACATAGTTATTAAGGCAAGCCTAAGTCAGTCCGAAAAAGCAACGGCTGAGAATGAAATAAACAAACTCACGGGAATCAGGCCTTCGTTTAAAGAATAGGGATATCCCGGAAAGGCGGGTGCAAATTGAGTACTTTAGTCGATAGGATAAAAAAGGATAAGAAAGTATTGTGGATATTGCTCGTCGGCGTTGCCCTGATGCTGATAATACTCGGCAGCGAGCTTATGCCTGACGGAAAATCAAAGAAAGCCTCATCAGAAGCCAATAAAAAGTCAATCGGCGACTATGAGGATATATTAGAGGAGAAGCTGACAGACCTTCTGTCCTCGGTTTCACAGGCAGGCAAGACAAAGGTAATGGTTACCCTGGACAGAACAGAGGAGTATGTTTACATATACGACGAGAGCAAGGAGGAGGAGATAAGGGACAGCGGGGCAGCAACCAAATCAAGCACTAAAAACAACTATATTATCGTTAAAGACGGAAATACATCCGGTGAAAACGGATTAAACAGTGTGATAATAATGCCAAAGGTTAAAGGAGTAGCTGTGGTATGTGAAGGAGGCGACATTCCGAGTGTAAAGCAGCAGATAAGTGAGATCGTGACATCGGTTTTTGACATACCTTCAACTAAGGTATCAATCTCTAAAATGAATCAGAAATAGAGGAGGCAAACATATGAGCAAGATATTCAAGAAAAAACAGTTGCTGCTGACTGTTCTGGTGGTGCTTTTAGGCGTTGCGGTATATGTGAACTGGTATTACACAAGGCCGGAGAATCAGGTTGATGCCGGCACTGATGGCACAACACAGGCAGGCAACTTAGGCGAAGCTGAGTTTGTCAGCGGCGTGACCCCGGAGGGCGAGGAATACTTTGCTGCAGTAAAGCTTAACCGCAGCAATGCACACGACGAAGCCCTCGAAACGCTGAAGCTGCTTATTAAGGACGACGCCACTCCCGAAGAAGTAGCAAAGGCAACAGGTACCATCGAGAAGTTCTCAAACAGGCTGAAAAGCGAAGCGGACATAGAGCTTTTAGTTAAGGCCAAAACAGGCAGCGAATGTGTTGCGGTCATCAATGAGGACAAAATCGATATAGTGATTTCAAATTCGGTTCTCAACGATAACACGGTGCTGAAGATAAAAGAAATAGTGCTCAACAACTCAGACATCCCGGCTGAAAACATAACAATCACCGGCGTAAAATAAATTTAAGCGACAGGCATAACCTGTCGCTTATTATTTGGAGTATTCCGATTACAGTGAAAGGGTGTAAGAGAT
>JAAYOZ010000038.1 GCA_012520115.1 Clostridiales bacterium
ATAATTTCATTGAAAACGCTTATTCAATGGACGTGGCGGAGGACCCGAAGCTCTTTTATGAGCTGGGCTTCGCCTTCGGCAGATTCCAGAAGATGCTCGACAGCTTCCCCATTGAAAAGCTCCACGACACCATTCCGGACTTCCACAACACCAAGAAGAGATACGAGGCCTTTGAGCAGGCCGTTAAGGATAACCTCTCCGGCAGGCTTCACACCGCCGAGGCGGAGGTGGAGTTTGCAAGGGCAAGAAAGAGCGACGCTGCCATTCTTGTGGACGCAGTAGAGGCCGGCAGGCTGCCCTTGAGAGTCACCCACAACGACACGAAGCTGAATAATGTCATGTTCGACAATGACACGCACAAGAGCCTCTGCGTTGTGGACCTTGACACCGTTATGCCGGGTCTTTCGCTATATGATTTCGGCGACAGCATCCGCTTCGGCGCAAACACAGCCGCAGAGGATGAAAAGGATGTATCAAAGGTATCTTTAAGCCTTCCACTCTATCAGGAGTATGTAAGAGGCTACCTGCAAGAGGCGGGCAATATCCTGACTCCTGAGGAAATAGAGTACCTGCCCGTCTCCGCAAAGATTATGACCTATGAGTGCGGCATGCGTTTCCTCACTGACTATTTAAACGGCGACACATATTTCAAAACAAAGTACCCGGAGCATAATCTTGTCAGGTGCAGAACCCAGTTTGCCCTTGTGGCTGACATGGAGAGAAAACTCGACGAGATGAAGAGGATAACTCAGGAAGAATACAAGAACGCCCTTGCATAGTTTCTTTCCCGAAATATTTGTCGAAAGGACTGACCGGGATGAACAAATCGGAGAAAAGCACAGACTCTTTAAGACAGTCGTCCTCTACCTATATTATAATCGCCTTTGCGATATGGATTCTTTCGGCTTTGTGGGGCTATATCAAGGACTCGACGGGGCTCAACAATGAAGGCAGTGCCGCAATTTACTTCGTAAAAGGGCTGGACGCTTTGGGAGTCGTTATCTATATCGCCTCCTTTGTATTGCTGTTCAAGGCCTTCAGGGATGAAAAGACAGCCTATTCCCTCGAAAAGGACGGCGGGAAGAACCCCTTTGCCATTATGCCGAAGCTTGTAATAGCCTTCCCCGTTTTATCCGTATTAGCCGCACTGGGTTATTTGATTGCAGCGGGCATAAATGCGGCGTACAAGGACATCAGCCCCGACGAGGCCGAGCGGGCAATGAAGATTATGCTCGGCTACTCTAAGGCGATTTCAGATTTGTTTGCGATTACAAATGTGGTGGGAATCTTCTCGTTCAAGGTTTACCGCTATGAACAGCAGGCAGGCAGGGAGGGCGAAACAATAGCGAAACTGGCCTTCCTCGGCGCAGTTGTGACGGCCCTTGACTTAGTCGTCGGCGTGGTAGACTCCTTTGTTAGGATTTCGTCGATTATCGACGTGACACAGAGCGCAAAGAGCCTGCCCCGCTATCTGATATTCGGTGTTACGATGCTGATGTGCGTATTCCAGCTGCTGCTCTATATCAGAAGGCGCAGCTTCTACACACCGGTCGATGAGAACGCATACGCCGCCGATACGCCTGAGAAGTAACAGGTTTTTTCTTATAAAACTTGAACCCCTTACAAAGGGGTTCTGAATATTTTAGCCTAAGGACACGATTATGAAGGGACAGAAAACTTTAAAGCTTTATACAGTTTGCGCTACTGCCGTTTTTGCGGCTCTGATTTCGGTCGGAGCCTTTATTAAGCTGCCCATGCCCCCCGTACCAATCACAATGCAGATGCTATTTACCTTCCTTGCTGTGCTGCTGCTGGGCAAAAGGGCTGGCACATTATCGGTCTGCCTTTATATTCTGATAGGGCTTCTCGGTTTACCGGTTTTCTCATTCGGCGGCGGGTTCAACAGCTTTCTTCAGCCCTCCTTCGGCTATATAATAGGCTTTGCGCTGGGCAATTTTTTCTCAGGCCTTGTGATTGAGAAATTCAGGATGAAAACCTTAAAAGCATATTTTTCCGCCCTGATTTTCAATATTTTTATAGTTTATGTCACAGGGATATCATATTTATGCCTTATAATGACTTTGTATCTGGATAAGGAGCTTATACTTTCAGGATTCTTGTGGATTGCTTCCTTGTGTTTATCCCCGGAGATTTGC
>JAAYOZ010000039.1 GCA_012520115.1 Clostridiales bacterium
AAAACGCAGTCAAGGCCTATTACAGCATTGATGAATTGCTGAACGACGGCGAATTCGATGTTCTGCACATCTGCACTCCCCATTACCTCCATGCCGAAATGGCCATTGAGGCAATGCAGCACAAAAAGCATGTTATCTGCGAAAAGCCTATGGCGATTCACTCCGCCGACGCAAGAAAGATGATTGAAGCGGCTAAGGAAAACGGCGTACTGCTCGGTGTTTCCTTCCAGAACCGATACAACAGCTCGTCGATATATATTAAGGAGCTTCTGAAAAGCGGCAGAATGGGAAAAATAATAGGAGCAAGGGCCTTTGTCACCTGGGACCGCTCCGAAAAATACTATGCTTTAGCGGACTGGAGAGGCAAAATAGCCACAGAGGGCGGCGGAGTGCTTATTAATCAGGCGATTCACACCCTTGACCTTATGCAGTGGTTTATAGATTCCCCCGCAAAGGAAATCAAATCGAGCATCTCCACAAAAAGGCTTGAGGGCTTTGTCGAAACGGAGGACACTGCCGACGCCCTGATTACCTTTGAAAACGGCGTAAGGGCCGTATTCTTCGCAACCGTCTGCTACACAAACAATGCTCCCATTATGCTTGAGCTTCACTGCGAGAACGGTACTATTCTGCTCGCCGACAAACTCAGAGTTAAAATCAAGGGCGAGGATGAAATCGAGCTCGACGTGAACCGACCCACCTGCGAAAAGGACTACTGGGGCACCGGTCACGGCTGTCTGATAAACGAGTTTTATAAGGCTGTGCTCGAAAAAAGACCCTTTGCCATAGACGGTGAAGAAGCCATCAAGGCTGTCGAAATCGTGGAAGCAATCTACAACTATGCGAGAAAAAACTGAAAATTACAGGTCTTTGGCTTGAAATGACGGCTTAAGACAACGAAGTCAAGCAGAGGATTATCCGCAGCTTGACTTTTTTAATCGGTATTCTACTAGAAAAATCCGCTGGGCCGTAATTACGGTTAATATACCCCATTATTCTCGGTATAATAATTTTTACACATGATGCTTAAACTAAACTTAAAGTTTTAAGGAGAAAATAATGACTTTAGTTGAGCTTTTTGACAAAAATCCGGTTGAGAATATAATAAGCTCCCTTGTCTTAAAGCCTGAGCGTGTTATCTTCGTCGGCGGCAAGTGTGTAACGGACAGGCACAAACGCACGATTGAAAGGCTTTTCTCTGAACGTGGGCTTGCAACCGATATTAAGTTTTACTATCCAGAGGACAACAGCCTCGAAAGTGCGGTTAGGCTTCTAAGGGAAATAGTAAATAAGTACCCCGACTGCGAATTTGACCTGACAGGCGGGGATGACATTATGCTTGTGGCTACGGGGTTTTTGTTAAGCCAAAGCTCGGACAGGAAATTTGCTATACACAGGTATTCCCTCGGCGAAAAAAGGATAATCGATTCGGATATAAGCGGGGAGAACAGGCTGCACCCGCCCTTTAATCTGAGCGTGTCGGAAATAATAAATCTTTACGGCGGCAGCATACTCAAGGAGTTTAAATATGAGAACTGTTTAAATATGTCTCAGGATTTTGAAGCGGATTCGGACAAGCTGTGGCGGCTTTGTTGTCAGGATACAAGGCTCTGGAACAGGATGACGGGCGTCCTTGCGGATTTTGAGCGGATAAAGGAAAAAGGGGACAATCTTGAAACGGTTGTTTCGATTTCCGAGGCTCGGTCGTTTTTAAGCTCGAGAAATCAGAATTTAGCACAGGTGGAGGAGTTTTTTAGTAAGCTTTTCGCCCTCAAACTGATTTCGGACACGGGCAGCGACAACGCCTTTATCCGTTACAGGTATAAAAATCCGCAGGTAAAAAGCAGCCTTCTGAAGGCCGGTACGATACTGGAATTGAAGGTACTGCTCATTGCAAAAAGCATTAAGGACTCCGACGGTGAGCCGTTTTTCAATGACGCTCTGCGAGGGGTTTTCATAGACTGGGACGGCAAGAGGCATACAAAGCCTTATGCAGTCGAGACGGAGAACGAGGTGGACGTGATTCTTATGAGAGGGCATGTGCCCATCTTCATCTCCTGCAAGAACGGCTATGTGGAGGACGATGAGCTATATAAGCTGAACACCGTAGCCGAAAAATTCGGCGGGCCCTATTCAAAGAAGGCGCTTGTGGCGACGAGCCTCAGCGGTCGGTTAAGGAGCCTTGACTTCTTCAGGCAGCGGGCAAAGGATATGGGCATTGAACTTATAGAAAATGTGCATCTCATGCCGGATTCGCAATTGGCGGAAAAAATAAAAGGGCTGTAAGTCTTAGCTTGCAGCCCTTTTAATTATTCTCAAATATTTCTCTGCCGAGGTCTTCTGCCTGTTTTAACGCTTCTTTATCGACTCTTGTGTCGGTTTCGGGCATGTGGACGCTTCCCGACAGGCGTATTCCGAGCAAATTAAAGGCTTTGTCCGCCTGCTTTTGTATGAGCTTAACGGGCTCTGTTGCCTTTCTGCCGCTGACGGTAAGTAAAACGCCGATGCCTTCAGTCTGCCGCTGTCTTTCTTCCTTACGGACAATATAGGCCTCGAAGAACCTCTGCATTCGGTCAAAGACAGCCTTTAAGGGGGACGGGACATTATAGTGGTAGACGGGGGTTGCTATTAACACTAAATCGGCGCTTTGCATTTTATCGAAAATGCCGTCAAGGTCACGGAAGATGCAGGTATTTTCGAGCTTGCAGACCCTGCAGTCGGTGCAGGGCTGCGGCAGTACATCATAGAGATATGCAGTTTCTATCACTGCATTTTCGGGGGCGAAGTGCGTAAAGGCATCGAGCAGCATTTTTGTATAGCCGCTTTTGTTGGGTGATGCAAACAATACAAATACCTTTTTGACGCTCATAATACTCCCCCTTTCTGCGATTATATTATATCAACGCATTATCTGTGTCAACAAAGCAAAAGCCGGGACAAAGCCCGGCTGTAAAGCTCAAAAAATTAATCTTCTTCGTCTTCGTTGATAACCTCAAGCTCTTCGAAAACCTCTCCGCAAGCGGGGCAGGTCAGGGGCTCTTCGCTGTCAAAGATGCTCGAATCGAAGCAGACCGTTTCCTTGCAGTTGGGGCATTCAAGCTCATAGAGGTCGTCCTCGTCGAAATCGTCGGAGCCGCAGTCGCACTCGCACTCGTCGTCATATACATAGGACTCGAGTGCATCAAGGTCCTCGTCAACAGCGTCAAGCTGCTCGGTGATGAGTGCAAGCTCGTCCTCATTGTCGGCTACCGTAAGTGTAAGGTCGTCAAGCAAATCGATGATTGCGTTGATTATCTTTGTCTCTTTATTCTCAGCATCAAGGCCGAGACCTTCTGCAAGACCTCTCAGATAAGCAGCCTTTTCGGTAAGATTCATCGCATTATCCTCCATTAAATTTTATTCGTGTCGTAAAGCTCGCCTAAAGCTTTTGCAGTACTGTGCTGATTATACTACCGTATAACCGCCAATTTTGTCTAAAAATATCTTATGCTCTTGACATATATTCGCCTGTTCTGGTGTCAACCTGAATCATTTCGCCCTCGTCGATAAAGAGAGGAACCTTAATCTCTGCGCCTGTTTCAAGCACTGCCGGCTTTAAGGTGTTGGTGGCGGTATCGCCCTTGAAGCCGGGCTCTGTCTTTACGACCTTGAGCTCTACAAAGTTCGGAGGCTCTACGCCGAAAACATTGCCCTTATATGACAGTACCTTGCAAACCATGTCTTCCTTAACATATTTAAAGTTATCGTTAAGCTTATGGCCGTCAATCGGAACAAGCTCATAGGTTTCGGGGTCCATAAAGTAGTAGAGATCTCCGTCCTGATAAGAGTAGGTCATTTCCTTTCTCTCAATATATGCGGTCGGGAACTTGTCGGACGGGTTAAAAGTACGCTCAACCACGGAGCCTGCTATAACATTCCTTATCTTTGTTCTGACAAAAGCGGCACCTTTACCGGGCTTAACATGCTGGAACTCGATTATCTGATAGACTTCGCCGTCCATCTCAAAGGTGATGCCGTTTCTAAAATCGCCTGCTGAAATCATAAAATATTCCTCCGGATTATTAAATGCGATATAATAATATCCTATTTCATCCAAAGTTTCAATAGTTTTTATAAGATACGGACTATTGAGCACAATATTTAGAAGCCGAATATGCCAATAATATATATCATCTGTTTATAAAATCCCCTTTAACTGACCCTTAATACCTGCCAAAAGAAATATTGAATAATGAAAATTAAATGTTATAATAGTTAAACAGATAGTAAATTATAGCAATTAAGCGGTTTTACCGCAAGTTTGTAAAGGAGCATTAAAATGGAAAGAAAAACATTTTACATCACCACACCGATCTATTATCCGTCGGACAGGCTTCATATCGGCCACAGCTACACGACTGTTGCAGCTGACGCTATGGCCCGGTATAAGCGAATGCGTGGTTATGATGTCATGTTCCTTACAGGCACCGATGAGCACGGTCAGAAGATTGAGGATAAGGCAAAGGCAGCAGGTCTTGACCCCAAGACCTATGTTGACAATATAGTCGTCGGAATCAAGGCTCTCTGGAAGCTTATGAACATCAGCTATGATAAGTTCATCAGGACTACCGATGATTACCACGAAAAGGCTGTTCAGAAGATTTTCAGAAAGCTCTATGAAAACGGCGACATCTACAAGGGCGTATATGAGGGCATGTACTGCAAGCCCTGTGAGTCATTCTGGACCGAAACTCAGCTCAATGACGGCAAATGCCCCGACTGCGGCGGAGAGGTTCAGAAGGCCACCGAGGAGGCTTATTTCTTCAGGCTTTCAAAGTATGCCGACAAGCTATTGAAATATTATGAGGATAACCCGGGCTTTATCGAGCCTCAGTCAAGGCAGAACGAGATGATAAACAACTTCATTAAGCCCGGACTTGAGGATTTGTGCGTTTCGAGGACATCCTTTAAGTGGGGCGTTCCCGTTGATTTTGACCCTGACCATGTGGTCTATGTATGGGTCGACGCTCTGTCTAACTATATTACCGCCCTCGGCTTCGGCTCTGACGACGACAGCCTTTACAAAAAGTACTGGCCTGCCGACGTTCACCTGATGGCAAAGGAGATTGTCCGCTTCCATACGATAATCTGGCCTGCAATGCTCATGTCATTAAACGAGCCGCTGCCGAAAAAAGTCTTCGGTCACGGCTGGCTGCTCTTAGAGGGCGGCAAGATGAGCAAGTCAAAGGGCAATGTGGTTGACCCGGTCGTTCTCTGCGACAGGTACGGCGTGGATGCAATACGCTACTTTCTGCTGCGTGAGATTGCCTTCGGCTCTGACGGCGTATTCTCAAACGAAAATCTTATTAACCGCATTAACTTTGAGCTTGCAAATGACCTGGGCAACCTGCTTTCACGCACCGTTTCGATGGTGGAGAAGTATTTCGGCGGCGTTATCCCCACTGAGCGTGAGGCCACAGAGTTTGACGAGGCTCTGATTAGCGCAGCGAAGGAGCTGAAGGCCAACACAGAGAGCCTTTACGACAAACTCTTATTCCCCAACGCACTTACGGATATATGGAAGTTTATTTCAAAAGCCAATAAATATATTGACGAGACTACGCCGTGGATTCTTGCGAAGGACGAGGCAAACAAGGCAAAGCTTGCAAGCGTAATGTACAACCTCTGCGAGAGTTTGAGAATCGTTTCGGTTCTGATAAGCCCTGTTATGCCCGAAACCTCGCCGAAAATCAGGGCTCAGTTAGGCCTTGATGCTGACTTTGAATGGGACAGTGCTGGCGTATTCGGTCTTAACGACAGCTTCAGCGTCAAGAAGGGCGATATCATCTTCCCGAGAATCGATGTTGAGGCGGAATTGAAGGAGCTTGAAAAGCAGACCGCTCAGAAGGCTGAGGAGAAGAAGGCCGAGAAGGCTGCCGAGAATGTGGCTCTTATAGGCATTGAGGACTTTGCGAAGGTAAGTCTGAGAGTTGCAAAGGTCGTCGCCTGCGAG
>JAAYOZ010000040.1 GCA_012520115.1 Clostridiales bacterium
AGAACCTGACCTTAGAGGAAAGGGAAAAGCTTGCAGCCCTTGCGGTAAAGCACCGCAAAAAGGCAAAGGTCTTTGCAACAGCCAACCTTGAGCCCTCATGGTACGGCCAGCTTGAAGAAATCAAAAGAATCGAGGCAGCCGGCGTTGACGGACTTATCTTTGTCACCAAAGGCTTCGGCAACGATGAGGAAAGGCTTGTCACCTATCTTACGGAGCTTCAGAGCCATGCCACGGTGCCCGTTATTTTATACGAATACCCCGGCTACCAGAACCATCTGATATCCGGCAATGCGTACAGGCGCCTTGTTGAAACGGGCAAGTTCCACGCAATCAAGGACACCACCTGCACCATGCCCGCAATCAAGGACAAAATAGCCGTTCAGGGCGACTCCTGCGTCCTTCAGGCAAACATCCCTTATCTGCTTGAAGCCTATGAGGCAGGCGCAAGGGGCGTAGTCGCAACTCCCACGACCTGCGGCACAAACCTGTTCAGAAGAATGTGGGACAGCTTTGTGGCTGGCGATATGGAAGAAGCCGGAAAAATGCACGAGGAAATAATCAACCTTGACAATGCCCTCGGCGGCGCCTTCCCCGCAACAGCCAAGTACCTTGTAAACCTTCAGGGCATTCCGATGAACTGGTACACAAGAAGCGACCAGGTATTAAGTCCTGCCAAGCTCAAGGCTTTAAGAACCTACCATGATTACGCTGTCAGAAATGGCTTAATGAAATAATAAGAGAGAAGGGATTGATAATGGAAAAGTATCTGATTATCAATGCCGATGATTTCGGTATGTGCAGAGCCGCAAACCTTGCAACCTTTGACCTTTTTGAAAAGGGCGGAATTTCTTCCTCAACGATTATGATGCCCTGCAGCTGGGCTCCCGAAGCTGTCAGGTGGGCTGCCGAACACCCCCAGTACGCAGTCGGAATACACCTGACGCTGACAAGCGAATGGAAGAACTACAAATGGGGCCCCGTCGCCCAGAGCGGAACCGATTCGCTGAGAGACGAATTCGGCTATCTCTATCCCGAATGTGACGAGTTCGAGAGCAACTGCGACATCGACGAGGTGGAAACGGAAATCAGAGCTCAGATAGACTTAGCCAAAAAGCTGGGACTCAATCCCACGCACCTTGACAACCATATGGGTTCGCTGTACGGCTTTAACGGCAATATGCAGGTAATGCCCAAGACCTTTGAAATCTGCGGCGAATTAGGCTATGCCTTCCGTATGTTCAGAAGCCTGAAAAGAGAGTTTATCCCCTCAACCTTCCCGGAGGACCTGCCCTTTAATCTGCTTAATATGCTTGTCTCTGGCTATGTCGCCATCGCAGACGAGCTGAATGTCCCGCTTATAGACAATATCCTCTTCCCGGACTGGAATGACGAAATGCTCAGCAGCTACGAGAAATACAGGGAAGGCATACTGGCAAAGCTCGAGAATATCCCCGAGGGCGAGATAACCGAGACCTTCATCCACCCCTCACTTGAGTGTGACGAGCTCAAAGGCATAACCTCACTCTGGCGCTGCAGAGTCTGGGAACACAGGCTGTTCGCAGACCCGACCACAAGACAGCACCTTGAAAGCCACGGCGTAAAGTACATAGATTACAGAGACGTGGTCAGAATGAGAAAAGAGCAGCAAGGCTAAAAACACAAGGGCAGTGAGGAAGCTCACTGCCCTTAAATTTTGCATTTGATGATAATAAAATACCAACAAAAGAAGATATAAGAAATTGATATTCAGTATTGACAATTCCGTCTATCGTATATATAATACTTTAGCAAGCTAACGCACGGGCCATTAGCTCAGTTGGTTAGAGCAACCGGCTCATAACCGGTTGGTCCGGGGTTCGAGTCCCTGATGGCCCACCATTAAAAAGAGATTTTCCGAACTGTTCGTAAGGGCAAATCGGACTATCAATAGCCCTTGCAACAGCGAGGGCAGTTTAGGGGTATAGCTCAGTTGGTAGAGCAGCGGTCTCCAAAACCGCGTGCCGAGGGTTCAAGTCCTTCTGCCCCTGCCAAGAAAAGAGCCTTGTTTGGTTTACCAAACAAGGCTCTTTTCAATGAAATTCGTTCCTTCGGAACGAATGAAAAACGCAATAAGCGTATGAAATATCCTTCGGATGTGAAATTTGCTTTGCAAATGAAGGAACGAAATTCATTTCATATCGAGTCGGACGAGATATTTCATAATCCGTAAGGATTATTTCATATTGCGAAAGCAATATTTCATTTGATTAATTAGTGAAACCCGAAGGCACGCAGAGCGTGCCGGTAAGCTACGTCGAGCGCCGCCGGGGGCGGAGGAAGCAAAAATATCTTTCGTGACGAGCATAAACCTAAAGTTTGCTTTAGAGTCAAGAGCGCATAAGAATTAATTTGATTAAGGATAATTTCAGGCTTTGTGCCGGATTGCTGACCGATTTCAGTTATCTGCATTAACCATGATTTATCTCTCATAGAAGGCTCTTATTGCTTCACTCAGAAAAGCCGAGAAACCCTCCCCGTATTTCTCATCTGTAACTGCCTGTACCTGCTTGTCTGCGTATAACTGAGCCTGACTCAGCATCATGCCTTTTTCCTCTTTTAATTGCAGCAGCTGCTTAAATACGAAACCGAATTCTCCGATCAGTTCTCTGATTTGAAAGCAATTTACGTCTAAGCCTCGTTTCCGATTAAGCTTTTCCAGAATATGCTCTATGCGCCTTTGATAGCACTCCCGAATTTCTTTACTGAGCGGGTTCTTCACCGAATTCGCATAAACATCCTTGCCGCCATACCATTCAACGACCTTCGCATATTGTTTTTGAACATTTTCCTTGCCTACGGCATCAAGATAATGTTCACGCCACTTCTCGACTGACCCGAACTCCCGAATTACCGTTTTCTTCATTTCTTCAGGCATATTTTCAAGCATTGCCTCAAACAATCTGTCTCCTGATGCCAACATTGTACACCTTAACGTAATGTCAAGGTCAAGCGCAAATTCTAATTTTTTTGCAACCCCGCCTACCATAGATTATGTACTCCACAGATTAATGTATTTTACTTGATCAACTCATAATGTCCCTTTAATGGGATTGAGGTAAGTCTCAGAAAATGGTAATATATGTACGAACGAATTAGTGACTTAACGCCACAATAATCTGGTGGAAACCACATAATTCGCTTTATCACGATAAAGGAGAAATAAAAATGATAGTAGTTTTCTTGTTACTGTTGCCAATCTTTATTTTGTTGGAATGCGCCCGCAGATCATAGGTGTGCCTCTTTTGCTTGATGCAGACCGGAAAATCCGGTCTTTTTTTGTGGTTTTTACTTAGACACAAAGCATCTGAAATAAGGCGACTATTATTGAACCCCCTTAGTTTTTATGTTATTATGGCAGGAGTTGGAATATAGTAGATATAACGGAGGTTTATATGGCGGGAACGGTTCTTACTCGTACACAGTACAGCACGGGCAAAAAGGCGCTTTACATTCTTCTCGGTGCGCTTATGACAGGCGCTATGTGGAGGGCAAGAGGCTCTCACGGCTGGGGCTCGGAATGGGGAGTGTTCACCTGCGGGCTATTGCTCATGCTCTTTATTTACGCCGTCTTCGGCAGAAAGCGAAACGCCTCTTTCTTACATATTGTCGCCGCCGCCTTAAGCTGCATGCTCACAACCCCCGCATGGGGAACGCTATTAAACCAGACCTCCGGATATATCACAGAGAATGCCACGGGCGAAACCTTCCCCTGCAATCCGCTCTCAGGCGTTTTCATTATGCTTTGCCTGGGACTGGGCATGATGCCCCTTTTTATGTTCTTGCTTTCAAGGCTTTTCAGCGATAGGAAGTACTCGCTAAAGGATTACCTGATTGTAGTCGGTGTCTATTTTGCGGTCGTGTATATCTGCAATGCCACGGTTTCACATTTAATTATAAAGCTCGTTCAGCCTGAATCGATAGCCGCCATTGAATCGGGACTGAAAATGCAGGGCATTGATTCAAGTGTTTACTCGTTCTATATGGAGCATTTTTCAGCCATAAACTCGGCCAAGAAAATAATCTTCGGCAGGAATTACTTCACAGAGGTCTCGGTCATTTCACGGGCACTCGCTGCTGCCGTCCTC
Organism: Clostridiales bacterium; assembly: GCA_012520115.1. Lineage (GTDB taxonomy): Bacteria > Bacillota > Clostridia > Oscillospirales > Acutalibacteraceae > DTU053. Next base: position 4,125 of record JAAYOZ010000040.1, read on the forward strand.
GCATTAGTCCTCAGAATCTTCTTCAAGGACAAGACAGGCGCCCGTGTGACCTTTTACTGCTCAGCCTGCTTTGCTGTCGGCATTACTGTCGCAAATGTATTCTTTATACTCGGCAACAGCGATTTGGCACACAAGCATCCGTGGCTTTATAACTCATGGAACTTCTGGGAGTTTTTCACCGGCTTCTTCGCCGCCCTTCTTATAATGGTTGTCCTCTTTGTAATTGACAAAAGCACCTCCGATGAGGATTACAGGGATGTTTTAATCCCCAAAGTCCCCTCCATTGTTGAGGACATTTTCCTCGCAGTTGTCAGTGTCGGTGTGGGACTGGGGCTTTCGACAACGAGAATGCTCGCAAGGCGGCTTGACGCAAGCGACACGCTGTCTCTTATTATCTGGATTTCGGGTTCGTTAATAACACTGTCCTTCATTATCCTGATGCTTACGGGCAAACTGCCGAAGCTGTGGAGAAAGCCCGCCGTTTCGATAAGCCGCTGGCTTTGCCCCTTGCTTTTTGCGTTGCACATGACTGTCTATTTCTTTGTAGGCTACGGGGAGTATAAAGCCGCCGTTTTCGAGTGGTCGGCGGTTCAAGGTACAACCGCCGTTGCGGCAGTGCTTTTCTTCATAGGCTATGCTTCGGTTCATTTCCTTAATAAAAACTCTGATAAGGAGAAAAAATCGTAAACAATAAAGCCCTCCTCAAACGGAGGGCTTTTAAATCAGAATTCAACAACCTCAGGCGGTGCGGTGAAGGAGCTGAAGGTTGCCACAGCATTCTTAAAGTAAAGCACCTGAGTATTGCCGCCGTTTTCGTCATACATTGAGCGAAGCTCAGGGTAAGCATCAAGCATGGACTTTTTGGCTTCAAAGCGGTCGTCCTCCACGAGTTCTCCCGCAACACGCAGCCACACGCCGTCCTTGAACGCACACAATTCAACCTTAGGGTTAGCCTTTATCTGATGCGACACAGGCTTGACCTTGCCCGTCTGAATATACAGCCTGCCCTCGAAGATGTGAGCGGTGCCGAATGGGCGCACTCTCGGCTGGTCTCCCTCAACTGTCGCAAGGTAATATTTTTCAGCGTCTTTCAGAAATTTACATACTCTTTCCATTTTGTAACCTCCGTTATTGGCCTTCGGGTCGCTAATATAATACAACCGCAAAATATCTTTGTAAAGAAGGCACAAAGTATTGTTAAAACTGATAAAAAACATTTGAAATTGTGTCGAGTTTTTGTTAAACTTATTTTATGAACAAAATGTATATTTTAAGTGAATAGAATATTGATGGTGGATTGGGGGCGGCCAATTGGTAATTGAACATTTCATACCGCACGACAGGGAAGGGCAGTATTATACTCTGCCGTTCAGCGTACCGGAGGGTGCAATAAAGGTCACAGTCAAATACGAGTATTACAGACCCACAAAGGGTCTTTTGTCCGACCTTAAGCCCTCAAACTGCATTGATATCGGCCTTATGGATGAAACGGGTCAGTTTCTCGGCTGGTCGGGCAGCGCACATTCGGCAATCAGTGTCGGCGAGTATTCCTCAACCGTGGGCTACATAACCCGCAAAATCACCCCCGGCGAATGGCGCATAATAGTCGGCGCCTACCATGTTGCGGAAAAGGGCGTAAATGTAAAGTACACGATTGATTTTGAATATAGGGGCGAAAAGCTGCTGTTCGGCGACCTGCATATTCACACAAGAGCCTCCGACGGCGTTTTCGATGCCTCAAAGGTTGCCAATATCGCAAAGGAAAACGGCCTTGACTTTATTGCAATCGCAAACCATAACAATTATGCCGAAAACCTCTCCCTGCCCGCCGTGAACGGCATTACATACATCCCCGCCGTTGAGTGGACTCACTATCTGGGTCATATGAACTTCTTCGGTGCCGTCAATCCCTTTGGGGATACCTTCATTGCAAACAACAAAGAAGAGATGCACGCACTTCTCAATAAGGCAAGGTCCCTCGGCGCAGTTATCTCGGTCAATCATCCCAAATGCGGCTTTCTGCCCTATATGTGGGAGGATGACACCGCCTTTGATATGGTCGAAATCTGGAACGGCCCCATGCGCCCGACAAATGTCCGAGGCATAGCATATTGGACTGAGCTTTTAAAGTCCGGAAGGAAGCTCCCCGCCGTAGGCGGCAGCGACTACCACAGACCAGGCCGCTTCATTTATATAGGCAATCCTGCAAACGGCGTTTATTCTCCCTCACAGAGCGCCGAGGATATCCTAAACTCGATTAAGAGCGGCCACAGCTTTGTAACAGAGTCAAAGGACGGCCCCGTCTTAAACCTCAGATACGGCGACTTCAGAATGGGCGACACGGTAGAGTACAAAGAAGTCACCGATTTGATTGTAGAAGCTGAATGCCGCTATCCGTTAAAGGTAATCCTCGTAACGGACAAATATGAAAAAGAGATTAAACCCGGCCCCGTCAAACTCGACAAGGTGAAATTCGCATATATTAAGGTAACAAAAAAGCACGGCAAGAAGATTCGTGCGGTTTCAAACCCGATATATTTTGAATAACAGGAGGCAACAGCGTGGCAGCAGAATCCCCACTTGTAAAAAAGACAAGACCGGCAAGATACGGCTTTGCAATGTTCGGTACTTCTATCCCGATTAACATGTTCAAATCCTTTGCGGCAATTTATTATGTAGACTCCCTCGGCCTTGATATGAAAAAGTACTCCCTTGTGCTTTTCATATACACCTTCGTGGATGCAATAGACAATCCGGTCTACGGCTTCCTCTCCGACAGAACAAGGACAAAATGGGGCAGAAGGCGGCCGTGGCTGCTCATCGGAACACCGCTGCTTGTGCTGTTCTTCATCCTTTTCTACAATGTTCCCGGCTTTGTTCAGAGCGAAAAGGGTACGCTCTTTATATACATGCTTCTGATGTATATACTTACCGGTACGCTTGACTCCCTTGTCAACGCAAACTACGGCGCACTTTTCCCGGAGCTTTTCAGAACGGATGTGGAAAGGGCTAAGGTAAACGGCTTCCGTCAGATATGCCAGCTTTTCGCCATGGCAATAAGCATTGCCCTGACCCCCATGATAGCAGGCAAACTCGGATACAGAACGACTTCCGTAGTTTACGGCGCACTTGCCCTCATAGTAATGATGTACTGCTTCTGGGGCTGCCGTGAGGACCTGAAGTACATAGAAGAATCCGAAAAGCCCAACCTTTTCAGCAGTATCTGGGCGCTGCTGTCAAACCCGAAATTCTGGATTTTCGGCTTTGTGGGCGCATTCTATTCCGCCGCATTCTCGCTTATCTCTCAGGCAGTTCCGTTCTATGTAAAATACACCCTTAAGCTCAGCGAAAGCATGACCACCGTAATGCTCGGAGTTGTGCTGGTC
>JAAYOZ010000041.1 GCA_012520115.1 Clostridiales bacterium
CCATTACATTATCATTAGGGTGAATCTTCAGTAGTTTCGGCATAGTATCTCCTTTATGCAAAGCTCTTTTCTATGGCAGCCCTTATGCCGTTTGCCTCAATCTCAGAGAGATAGAAGGCGACCTTGTCGCAAAGCCCCTCGACCGCCGTTAAATCCGCATCCCAGAAGACGGTGTTGGAAAGCACCTTGTTTACAACATCCCCGCTTTTCCAGGCAGAGTGCATAAACTCTATAACCTCTTTGCCGTCACGGATTTCATACTCTGCGCTGCTGTCGGATTTACCGTAGAACTTGTCATCCTTCGGCTCGCATTTATAGAACCTAATGAGAGCGGCAAGAGAGAAGCAAAGCCTCTCGGGCAGTGAGTCTTTAAGTTCATTGTATTTTAAGATTGACGGCAGGCACCTTGCCTTGAACTTTGAAACGGAGTTAAGCGAAATATCGTGCAGCTTATGCTTAATAAAGTGGTTGGAGAATCTGTCAAGCACAGATTCGGCAAAGCTCACAAGCTCCTTTTCGGGCAAAGTCAGGGTCGGTATTATCTCGCCGAAAACTGCATTCTTAATAAATGAAGCAAAAAGCTCATCCCGCATCATATCTATGACAAATTCATGCCCCGTAAGGAACGCCGCAAGCACACTGAGTGTATGTGCGCCGTTGAGGATACGCACCTTGCGCTCACGGTAGCCGGAAATATCCTCTGCAAAAACGATGTTAAGCCCAAGCTTGTCTATGGGGAATCTCTCGGCCCACTCCTTCGGGCACTCGATAGCCCAGAATAAATACGGCTCGCAGGTGACAAGCAGCCTGTCCTCATAGCCCATTTTTAAGACGATGTCCGTATATTCGTCGGCGGGGAAGCCCGTGACAATCCTGTCCACAAGGGTATTCGCAAAGCAGCAGGAGTTGTTGAGCCACGAGATAAACTCCTCGCCCAGCTCCCACTCTGCGGCATACCTCTTGACTATTGCCTTCAGCTTAGTGCCGTTGTCCTCGATAAGCTCCACGGGCAGAATCAGAACGCCCTTGTCCTTATTGTCCGGGAAGGCGGAAAACCGCTCAAAAAGCAGAGCGGTGAGCTTTGCGGGATATGAAACGGGGGGAGCGTCGGTCAGCTTGTCGCCCTCTCTGTACGCAATGCCCGCCTCTGTGGTGTTTGAGATGATAACCTCTAAATCCTCGCTTCTTGCCGCCTCGAGCAAATCCTCATATTCCCTGTAAGGATTAATGCAGCGTGAGATGCAGGTAACCTTCTGCATATCCTCATACACCGCATTCTTGGAAATGCCCCGCATATAAACGGTGTAAATGCCGCTCTGAGCGTTGATAAGGTCGCAGTTGCCCTTTTCAATGGGCTGACAGACCAGAACGCTTGTGTTAAGCACACCCTGACGGTTGACTGTTTCGATAATCCATTCGGCAAAGGCCCTTAAAAAATTGCCCTCGCCGATTTGCAGCACCTTTTCCGGCAAATCGCCGAAGGTTTTGTCAGATATTTCGCATATATTTCTCATATAACTCTCCGTAAAGCAAAGTTTTGCCGCATTCAGGAACTTTTATCGCATATATAATAATGTCAAATCGGATATAATTCAATATTCCTCAGTGGAAAAATCAATCTTTAAATGCATCGAGCAAAGATTGACGAATTTCACCTGCAAGATAAAATGAGCCGAAGACAATCAGAGCATCATAATTTTTTTGCTCCTCTAACGCAAGAGCCAGAGCGTCGGCAGGGCAGGGAACGGCAGTCACATCGTCACAGTATTCAGAGAAAACGGACGCCAGTGTTGCGCTGTCCAGAGCCCTTATATTGTTCGGTGTTGTGGTTATTATTCCTTCGAATCTGGGGCCGATAAGCTCTGCAACCCTTTCGTACGCCTTATCCCGCATCATTCCCGTAAGACCCAGAAGCCGCTTGAAGCTCAGATTTCTGTCAATAAATTCGAGCAAAGCCCTGATTGCCGCCTCGTTATGCCCGCCGTCAATCAACACAAAGGGTTCTTCAGACAAAACCTCAAGCCTTGCGGGCAGAAAGCTCTTTTCAATCCCGGCCTTCACATCACTGTCCGGCACCTTGCCGATTTTGCCCTCCAAGACCTTTACCGCCAAAACGGCAAGCATGGCGTTTTCCTTTTGATATTCATTTGAAATATTAAGCGGTTCTGAGAGGGAAATTGACTTCTTAATACCTTCATTCGCATTTAAATAGCAAATTCTGTTTGATTCGCCCACTGTCTTGACTATAAGCATCTCTGCCGGGGTCGATTTTGCCTTTTCCATTAGGATATCTATAACGCTGTCATTCTGACTGTCAGCGGTGATTACTGTGGAACCCCTCTTTATTATACCCGCCTTTTCTGCGGCTATCTTCTCAACATCGTTGCCGAGGAAGTCAACATGGTCAAGTGAGATACTCGTCAGCACGCAGACGGCGGTGTTTTCTATTATGTTCGTTGCGTCCAGCCTTCCGCCCATACCCGCCTCAAGCACGGCTATCTTGCACTCACTGTCGGCAAAGTGCTTAATAGCCGCCGCAGTCATAGCCTCAAATTCCGTAATCTCAATACCTTTATTATAGAGCCTGTCAACAGCTTTCTTAATCTCAAAACTGAGCCTCTTAAACTCAGCTTCATTAATCATCTCATTATTCAGTTGAATACTCTCACGCCTGTCAATAACAAAGGGGGAGGTGAACAGCCCGTTTTTCACACCCGCCTGCGTCAGAATCGAGGAGAGAAAAGTCGCCGTGCTGCCCTTGCCGTTAGTGCCGGCAATATGTACAAAGCAAAGCCCGTCCTGCGGTCTCCCGAGCTCATCTAACAGAGCCCCGATGCCCTCAAGACCGGGATTCATGCCCCTTTTTAACAGGGAGTTATAGAATTCATAGGGGTTAAAGGAATCAAAAGCAGTCTGTATTTCTTGCATTCAATTCACCTCCGAGTTCTCGGTAAAGTAAAATAGAGGAAACGGCAAAAGCCACTTCCTCTAATAAGTTTATCCGAGCTTTGCAAGGTCGGCTTCAAGCATCGAGATTTTTTCTCTCAGTCCCGCAGCAGCCTCCTTCTGAGCGTTGATGACATTTTCGGGAGCCTTAGAGAGGAAGCCTTCGTTTGAAAGCTTTGCCTCAATGCCGGAAAGCTTCGCCTGTGTATCCTTAAGCTCCTTTTCGAGCCTCTTGCGCTCCGCCTCAAAGTCCACAAGCTCATTCATCGGGATATATATGGCCGCATCGGTCGTAACGACCGCAACTGCGCCTTCAATACTGAAATCGTCGCCCACGACAACCTCCGAGGCGCTTGCAAGCTTTTTAAAGAACTCGGCGCCGTTGTTGAAGGTGTCTGCGTAAGCCGTCTTAATATAAAGCTTTGCCTTCCTGGAGGGATGAACATTCATCTCAGCCCTGCGGTTTCTTATGGCCCTGATAGCCTCCATAATTCTCTGAAGCTCGGCTTCTGCCTCAGTGAATACAAGGCTCTCGTCAAACTTCCTCCAGGGTGAGAGCATTATTGTCTCTCCCTCATGGGGCAGGGTGAGCCAGATTTCCTCCGTGATGAAGGGCATAAACGGGTGCAGCAGCTTCAATGTCTCGCTGAGGACAAATACAAGTACGGCCTTTGCCGTTTCCTTTTCCTTGCCCTCTTTCTGAAGCCTAATCTTTGAAAGCTCAATATACCAGTCGCAGAACTCATCCCATATAAAGTCATAGACCTTCTGTACGGCAATGCCTATCTCGAACTTCTCCAGAGCGTCCGTGACCTCTTTAAGAACCGTATTGTAGCGGCTTATTATCCACTTGTCCTCAAGGTTCAGCTCATCAGGTATATGGGGTGCCGGCTCATTGTCGGTTAGATTCATAAGCACGAAGCGGGCTGCGTTCCAGAGCTTGTTGGCAAAGTTTCTGCTTGCCTCAACCTTCTTTTCTACAAATCTCATGTCGTTGCCGGGGCTGTTGCCGGAGGCAAGTGAGAACCTCAGTGCGTCTGCGCCGTAGTCTGCTATAATCTGCAGCGGGTCAACGCCGTTGCCTAGGGATTTGGACATCTTTCTGCCCTGCTCGTCCCTCACAAGACCGTGAATAAATACGGTGTCAAAGGGAGTCTTGCCGGTGTGATGTATGCCGGAGAATATCATACTTGCAACCCAGAAGAAGATAATATCATAAGCCGTAACAAGCGTATTTGTAGGATAGAAATGCTCATAATCAAAGGTTTCCTCAGGCCAGCCAAGAGTCGAGAAGGGCCAGAGTGCCGAGGAGAACCATGTGTCAAGGGTGTCCTCGTCCTGATGAATATTTTTGCTGTGACACTTTTCGCACTCGGTCGGAGGCTCAACTGAAACCGTAATATGCTCACAGTCGTCGCAGTACCAGGCGGGAATCCTGTGCCCCCACCAGAGCTGACGGGAGATGCACCAGTCCTTGATGTTCTCCATCCAGTGGAAGTAAATCTTTTCAAAACGCTCCGGTACGAAGCGGATATCGCCGTTTTTGACAAACTCGATAGCGGGCTTAGCAAGCGGAGCCATCTTTACAAACCACTGCTTTGAGAGCCTCGGCTCAACAACGGTGTTGCAGCGGTAGCAGGTGCCGACGCTGTGGGTAATGTCCTCGGTCTTAATGATTGCGCCGATTGCCTCAAGGTCAGATACAACGACCTTTCTGCACTCATACCTGTCAAGTCCCGCATACTTTTCGCCCGCAAGCTCGCTCATCTTGCCGTCATCGGTCATAACATCGATAATCGGCAGCGAGTGCCTCTGACCGACCTCAAAGTCGTTCGGGTCATGGGCGGGGGTAATCTTAACGGCGCCCGTTCCGAACTCCTTGTCAACATAGCTGTCCGCAATAATCGGAATCTCCCTGCCGACTAAGGGCAGAATCAGGGTCTTGCCCACAAGGTCGCTGTAACGCTCATCCTCGGGGTTTACGGCAACCGCAGTATCGCCCAGCATTGTCTCCGGGCGTGTGGTGGCAATAACAAGGAATCTGTCGCTGTCCTTGATTGGGTATTTAATATGCCAGAAGTGTCCGCCCTTGTCCTCATGCTCAACCTCAGCGTCGGAAATCGAGGTCAGGCAGTCGGGGCACCAGTTTATCATTCTTTCGCCTCTGTAAATAAGTCCCTCTTTGTAAAGGCTTGCAAATACCGTGTTGACCGCCTTGTTGCAGCCCTCGTCAAGGGTAAAGCGCTCCCTGTCCCAGTCGCAGGAGGAGCCGAGCTTGTTAAGCTGGTCAACTATAATTCCGCCGTACTGAGCCTTCCACGCCCATGCCCTTTCAAGGAAGCCCTCTCTGCCGACGTCCTCCTTGGAAAGACCCTCCTGCTTCATCTTCTCAACAATCTTGACTTCTGTTGCAATGGAAGCATGGTCGGTGCCGGGCAGCCAGAGGGTATCAAAGCCCTGCATCCTGCGCCAGCGGATAAGGATATCCTGTAAAGTTTCGTCAAGGGCGTGACCCATATGGAGCTGACCCGTAATGTTCGGGGGAGGTATCACTATCGTATATGTGGGGAGGTCGGGGTCGGCCTTAGCCTTAAAATAACCGCCCTCAAGCCATGAAGCATATATTCTATCTTCAACCTCACGGGGATCATATTGCTTTGCAAGCTCTTTGTTCATCATTTACCTATCCTTTCAAAGGGGTACGGCCATAAAGTCAGCCGCTGTCATATAATCAAAAAGCAGGCATTGTAAGCCTTTGCTTTTTAAGTGAACGATTCAGAACGATGTTGATTATCAGATTAAATGTAAAAAGCCCGATGCCCACAAATACCGCCGGCCCTAAGCTGAAACTTATAAGTGCGGGATTTGCGGCGACCACCGTAGATTTGAAAACCATCAGCACAGCCGCAAGGGCAATAAAACAAACGGTGCTGACAGCGCAGCAGAAGACATTCTTTGCGTTTTTCATACTGAAGGAGCCGGTCAGCATAAACACAAAGTTCAATACTGCGAAAAGTATGGCAAGCACAATCAGTATAAGTGATGCAAGAATTACGGTTGCCGGGGTCTTGAATATCTCCGAGTCTGCCGCACTCAGTATATTCTTTATGTTATAGGACTGTATTATACCCAGGGCTATGTTGATAATAGAGTAGGAGGCCGGCTCAAAATCCGTAAATGGCAGGCTCAAAGCGAGCTTAATTAAGGGCAGGGGCAGAATTACAAGCGGCACGAAGGTAAAGGCAAACCTTATGACCCTCAATACGCCGCCGAAAAGGGTGCTTTTAACGGCGGCAACCCTTGCCCGAAAGACCTTCCAGGCGGCCTCGGCAACATCTGCATCCTGCTCGAGCCTTTCCTCCCAGTTGTAGTTGGGTATGTTCGCCCCGCAGGAGGGACATTCGGCACGGATATGCCATATTTTAAGCTTATAATCGCAGCACGGACACTTAGCCATAACAACCTCTCGTATTCTATAGTTTCGATTACGATTGAATTGCGCTTTTAGCTATAATAACACTTGAATATCCATTTTTCAACAATTGAAGATTCAATTAGTTAAGCGAATTTTCTATTTCTTTGCCTCCGGCTTGTTTTCGTAAATAAACTCTTTTAAATAGTCTATATTCTTCTTAAAGTCCACCTTCAGCACTGCCTGACCGCTTATTTTTGCGTCGCTCCAGGTGCCTTTTGCGGGCACGCTGCCCTGCATAATTGAATAGCCCAGATACTTCACAACGCCGTTTGCGCCGAGCTTCAGAAGCTCGCTCTTATCAAGGTCGGTGCTTACAAGGGGAGCAATCTGATTGGCAAGTTCTAAGAGTTTTCCCACGCCCAGCTTTTTAGCCTTAGCAAAGGCCTTTTCTATGACTAAGCGCTGCCTGCTGGTTCTCTGGAAGTCCGAGTCCATCTTCCTGACCCTTGCAAACCAAAGAGCCTGCTCACCGTTAAGGTGAACATTGGTGCCGGCGGTCACGACGCAGCCGAAGTTGGCCATTTCCTTAGCCTCGGCCTTGCTGACGTCAACCTCAATGCCGCCCACCGCATCGATTATCTTCTGGAATGCGTCAAAGCCAATCATCACATAGTTGTCTATCTTGATTTTGAAATTGTATTCGATAGTGTCCATTACAAGATTCGGGCCGCCGCTCGAGGCCGCAGCGTTCAGCTTGGCGGTTTTCTTGCCGGGAATCTCGACCCACATGTCTCTGAGGAAGGATGTCAGCTTAATAGCCTTGTTCTTGCTGTCAATGCTGACGAGAATCATCGAGTCGGAGCGGGCAACGTCCTCTGTCGAATCACTGTCAAGTCCTATAAGCAGTATGTTTTTTACGTCCTTAGAACCAATAAGCTCCGAGTCCTTGACATATTTGTTCGAGTGATCCTCCTCTTTTTCGTACTGAATCTCTCCGAGTATGGATTTATAAAGATATAAGCCGGTCGCACCGCCCGCAATTATAAGCAGCGCCAGTACTGCAGCCACGATTTTCAGCGCAAGGGAGCCCTTCGAGCTGCTTTTGCTTGCTTTTCTGACCCTTGACATTGCATTTCTGAAGCTGTTTGCGGGCTTGATTTTGCCCACAGCTGACGGCGATTTTGCCACTGCCTTTCTCCCTTTTCCCAAGCTCTCCTGATGGTCGTCAAGAAATTCGTCTATGTCGGGAATCTCCATTGTGTCGCTGTCAGGGTCGTAGCTGTTTATATTCTTCTTGTTTTTATCCTTAGAAAAATAAATGTCACTCATAATATGTTTCCTTTCCCCCGTACAGGAATAAATTAGGATTGGATACAGTGAATAGTTTAACGCAAAGACGCACTTTTAACAATGCCTTTAACAGAATTTTAATAAAAGCTAAGAATAGTATTAAGAATAGTATTGTAGGCTTTGTTATAATGACGGCGGGAAAGCCGCTCATTTTTGGTTACTATTATTTGTAAAAATCCTTGAAAAACAAAGCCGCCTCACATATAATATAGCCTATACTTTCAGTTAGTAACGGCTGAAAGCATATGACATATTAAAATGTTAAGTTGTTAGCAGACCTTTTACTTGAAGTAAAATTGTGGTATACTAATAGCGACGTTGCAGTTTTAAAAAAGTTAAGACCGGAGATAGTAATGCTTGGTAGATATGTTAAGGTTAATATAACGGCCTCGTTTAAAAATGAAGGCAAGGACAAATCAAAGCCGCCCGTCAGTGCGGGCGTAATGAGCCTGAAGGCTGCCGACGGCAGCTCCACTCTGGCGGATACTTATGTCCTCGGCGCAGATAATGTATTAAAGGAATTTTCGGGCAGGGTTATTGCAAAGCTCAACTACTATGACGGCTCTGCGCCGAAATTTGTTGTAGCCCCCAAACGAATGCGGTTCATCAATTTTGAGATTATTTCCGCACTGGAGGGACTTGAGGACCCGAAGGACTATTATCTCGACTGCCTGTATGAGGTCTCCTGCGGCGCCGTTGTGGTCAGGGAAATCAACAACGAAATCAGATACCTGCTTATAAAGAACAAGCGCAGCAGCCATTGGGGCTTTCCCAAGGGTCATATGGAAAAGGGCGAGACCAAAAAGCAGACCGCCGCAAGAGAGGTTTATGAGGAAACGGGCATCAATATCAAGTTCATAGACGGCTTTGTTTCCACCTCGGAGTACAAAATCGGCGGCAAGGTAGAAAAGTCCGTGACTATTTTCCTTGCCAGCACCAACGACACAAGGACGGTCATTCAGAAGACCGAAATCGAGGACTATGTGTGGCTTGCATTCGAGCAGGCAATGGAGAACCTGAGATTTGAAAACGACAGGCTCATACTCGAAAGGGCAAACGAATTCTTAAAAGAGAGAGCCGAAAAGGCCATAGGCATAAAATCGTAATTTAAAGGCTTGCTGTAAATTAACAGCAGGCCTTTTAAATTAAGAAATTTCGGCATAATATAATGTTGAAATTGAGTCAGGATTTGTTATCATAATACTGTAAATCATAACCGGAGGTGCCTTGTGAAAAGGACTGAAATAAAGGACATTTTAAGCGGCAGCAAATTAAACGAAGAAGTAACAATCTGCGGCTGGGTCAGGACCTCAAGGGAGTCGAAAACCATGGCCTTTGCCGAAGTCGGCGACGGCTCCGCCTTCAGCCCCGTCCAGATTGTAATAGATAAAGCCCACATGCCCGATATTATAGACATCTTAAAGGTCGGTGCGGCAATCAGGGTCAAGGGTACTGTCGTGAAATCCGAAATTAAGGAAGGCTATGAAATTAATGCAGCAGAGATAACCCTGCTCGGAGAAAGCCCCTCGGATTATCCTCTGCAGAAGAAGCGCCATACCCTCGAATTTTTGCGCACAATGCCTCATTTAAGGCTCAGGACCAATACCTTTAACGCCGTTTTCAGGGTACGTTCAAAGATTTCCTATGCGGTGCATGACTATTTCCGGAAGAACGGCTATATCTATGTCCACACGCCCATAATCACCTCCAGCGACTGCGAGGGCGCGGGCGAGATTTTTAGGGTCACCACCCTTCCGCCCGGCTACGAAGCTCCCGAAGGCGAGGACTATTATAAAGAGGACTTTTTCGGCAAAAAGGCCGGACTTACGGTTTCGGGTCAGTTAGAGGGCGAGGCAGCAGCCCTGGCCTTCGGCAAAATCTACACCTTCGGCCCCACCTTCCGTGCGGAAAACAGCAATACGCCCCGCCACGCCGCCGAGTTCTGGCAGATTGAGCCGGAGGTCGCCTTTGCAGAGCTTCCCGACATCATTGAAATCGCAGAGGATATGATTAAGAGCCTCATAAATTACGCCCTCGAAAACTGCCGTCCGGAGCTTGAGTTTTTTGAAAAGCACTATGAGAGCGGTCTTATCTCAAAGCTCGAAAAGGTCGTCTCAGAGAGCTTTGCCGTCGTGGATTATACAGAGGCGATAGAGCTTCTTAAAAAAGCCGATGCAGAGTTCAAATACCCCGTAGAATGGGGACTCGATTTGCAGACGGAGCATGAGAGATATATAGCCGAAACCATCTGCAACCGCCCGGTCTTTGTCACCAATTACCCGAAACATATCAAGTCCTTCTATATGAAGCAGAACGACGACGGCAGGACGGTAGCCGCAACAGACCTGCTTGTGCCGGGAGTGGGCGAGATTATAGGCTGCAGCGAAAGGGAGAACGATTATGACAAGCTCCTCAGTGCAATCAGAGCCAAGGGCATGAACGAGGAGGATTATAAGAGCTATCTGGAGCTGAGGAAATTCGGCTCTGCGCCCCACAGCGGCTTCGGTCTGGGTCTTGAACGCTTCCTTATGTATATCACCGGCGTTTCAAACATCAGGGACGTCCAGCTTTACCCCAGAACCCCCAAAGAAATCAGAATTTAACGCCATTCTCAAAAATAACACTTACTACGGGACACCTGAGGTGTCCCGTTTTTTGCGGTTTTTAAAGTCATCCCCTTGTATTAGTCATTAAACAAGGGTTTTGCTTATAGAATAGTACAAATACCGACAGGCAGGTGTTCAAGATGAAGAGAAATAAAATGGATTTTCCCGAAGCCTGCTTCATTCGCAAAAGGGGAGGCGACAAAACAATACTCGTTACGGGCATACCCGGCTCCGATAAGGATTTACTCATGTCCGCACTTTCGGGGCTTGCACCCGACAACATGGGCTTTCGTGACAGCGGTAGCAGCTCTGTTCAGATTCACATAGAATACAATAAGAAGCAAATAGACCTGTTAAGCCTTCCCGAAACATATTCTCTCTGGCAAAACTTTGACGGGGAGGGCTTTACGGGCGACTGCTTTGCCTTCGCTCAGTATGACGCCTTCATTATTATTTGTAAGCCTGCAAGCATAGCCTATGGCGAAAGCCTCTTTGCCGAGGCCTCAGCCCTTTGCGACGAGGGCTATCTTTGCATTAACAACCTTAAAAGAAACGGCCTGAGGCTTCAGCTGAAGCGAGTTCTTAACTCAATTACCGAGGACAAAAAAGTGAGGGTAAAATCTATTTATTCCGATAAATCGCTTAAAGTTGAAGCCGAAAAATGCATGCACGACGAAGGCGCAAGTTGCAAATATAACGACTGCATAATCACAAAATCTTTAGAGTACGAGGAAATCCCCCTCTTGTCCTGCTTTGAATTTAAGAACAAAGCGGCAACCCTTGTAAAAGACAGAAAGCTGGAGGTGAGCGGCATGAAGGACATAAAAAGGCTCAAAAAGCGGCTGTTCGTCATCGACAAAAGGGATGATGCCGAAGGCGGCAGGCCGGAGCCGACAAGCGATGAGGCCGTAAGCCAAATCAATTTCGCCGTGCTTTTCGAGCCACTAATCGCCATGCTGTCAGGGCTGAATCCCGATGCCGACCCTCAGCTCGAAGCGCTTAAATTCGTGCTGCTGGCGCAGGAAGGGGTTAAGCTGCCCGTAGCCTGCTTTTTGCCCATACAGATAAGCGTCACAAGGGATTTTGTTATGTGCGTAAATCAGATATGCAACGAATTAAACGAGCGGAGAGTAAGGCTCAAAGACTGCCCCCTTGCAGTCATAACAAGGCTCAAAGATAATTAAGCAAACACCCTGTAAGCCCTCTGCCAGATTCGGCAGGGGGTTTTCAATCTGCCCGCAACAAACCCAATGCGGAAAGTGTCAAATATAATAGAGACAGCGAAGATTTCAGCAAAACATTTTTTATCCATCTCTGGAAAAAAGCAATCGGGAATAAATTGCAAAATTCTCGCCACTTGCTTGACTTATGGGACTAAATAGGCTAAAATGCTATTACCCGTAATTGTATTCGAAAGTTTACTTACCGTTGCCGCAAAGGTTATTTATATAATAACCTT
Organism: Clostridiales bacterium; assembly: GCA_012520115.1. Taxonomy (GTDB): domain Bacteria; phylum Bacillota; class Clostridia; order Oscillospirales; family Acutalibacteraceae; genus DTU053. Next base: position 11,777 of record JAAYOZ010000041.1, read on the forward strand.
GCTTTTTAAATGCACGGCAGTATTAATTTGCTTAAATCACTTCGCTGTTTACCTTTTAATAGATGAGAGGAAAATGATATGCGTTTAAAGAAGTTCATTGTACTGTCCTTAACACTGCTGATGTGCTTTGTTTTCCCGCTGACCTCGCTTGCTGCCGAGGATTCGGGTTCCGGTATTGCCGGCGGACTTTTTGACGGCATCGGCGACGCCTTCGGCGGTTTCGATTTTTCAGGTATTAAGGACATTATTCCCGGAGTTGACGGTTTTTCCGACATTTTTGACGGTCTCGGCGGCGGTCTTTTCGACGGTCTCGGCGGCGGACTTTTTGACGGCATCGGCAAGCTCTTCCCCGGTATAGGCGGCAGCACACCCACAACAACCGCACCGACCACAGAGGA
>JAAYOZ010000042.1 GCA_012520115.1 Clostridiales bacterium
CCGTATTCGGCACAGCCGACGGCAGCAGCATAATCACAACCTCCTCACATGCCGGCGGCGTAATAGGCAATGCTTATAACTCCACCTATTACATTACCAACGCAACCGCCAAGAATCTTACTATCAGAGCAAGCGAAAGAGCCGGCGGCATCCTGGGCGATATCAGCAGCGAAGGTACTTCAATCGCTCATCTTGACACCGTACTCGTAGAAGATGTAAATATCACCGCCACTACACAATACGCAGGCGGCGTTCTCTTCAACCTCAGAAACGGCTCAAGCATGACTAATGCGACAGTCAGGAACGTAACCGTTACCGCAACCGAAGAGGTAGGCGGTATTGCAGGCGCAGTAGGCGGCAGCGGTACCAGCACTCTTTCGAATTCGGTTGTCGAAAACTTCACCGGTGTTGCATCAGGTGAAAAGGCAGGCGGTCTTGTAGGTACTTTGAACATCAAGCTTATAGTTTCCGACTGTATTGTTAAGGACTCCTCGGTTACCGCAAAACGCTACCTCGGCGGTATAGCGTACACATTGTATAACGGCTCCACAGCCACAAGAGTCGGCGTAATAAATACCGAAATCACCGCAACAGACACTTCCTCAAGCAACGAGCAGAGAATCGGCGGACTGTTCGGCGTACTTGACGGTACAGCTGTCACCCTTCAGTACAGCTATATCATCGATTCAACAATCAAGGCCACGGCAGGCACCAGGATAGGCGGTGCAATAGGCACCAGCATAACAAATAACCACACGGTAAGATACAACTATGTGGCCAACACCTCTGTAAGCCCGAGGAACGCATACTCAGGCAGCTTCTTAGGCAACCGTTCAACCGGTACCTTCACGAGCAACTTCGTTTACAACTGCAGCGACCTGCCGCTTGTAGGCTCCTCCACTGCCGGAAATGCCGGCAATGTCACCGGAGTCTCTAAGGTAGAAATCTTTGCAGACGACATCCCGAGCGCAGAAACCGCAACCCTGATTAACTACTACACCGCCAACAAGGGCTTCATTGACTCCTTCGAGAATGCGGATGTTGCCTTCTTAAAGGATGAGGTCTTCTCGGATGTTTACAACGAGCTTCTCGAGGTACTCTCAGAGATTAGAGCTGAGCTTTCAGCCAGGCTCGACGCAGAAATTCAGGTACTCCGTGACCTCTACGACGAGTTCGACATGGTCTGCATATTCAACTACGAGATGATAGGCTTGAATCTCGGCACGGTCACAACCGATATCGCCACAAAGATAGACCTCCTGCCCGAAACTCAGGAGAATTACGACTTCTATCTGTGGCTTGTAAATGAATACAATACCTACCTTGCAAATCACGGCTACAACTCCTTCTATGAGGCCACAGTCGGCTTTATGCCGAGGCTTGTCCGTGAGAATGACATCGCAAGGTATGAAAGCCCGAGGGACGACTTCCCAGTAACCTACGAGAAGATGCAGAATGTCGTCAATAAGCTTGACGCTCTGCTTCTCGGCGAGGACTTTGCAACACTTGCTGGACTTGATTCCGACATCAGCGGAATGATTAAGGAGACCCTCCAGGAAGAGCTCTATACCGACGAAATGGTAAACGACCTGATGGGCAACATCTACCCGGCCTTCATCGAAGCACTTGAGGAGGCTATCGAGGAAAACGCAAGAATCGACATCGGCGTAACTACAATCAGCCTCAGGGGCAAAGCAAGGGATATCCTCGAAGACCTGCTTGATAAGTTCGGCTTAAGAGTTTACCCCAACGACCTTGCAGGTGCGATAGACAGCAAATACGCTTCCATTAAGTCCATTCTCAGCAGTGCAGGCGAGGACTGGAGCAAGGTCAACTTCGAAGACCCCGATTCACCCAAATACCTGCATTGGGGCATCACGGACAAGGATAGCTTTATAGACGCCTTTGCAAACAGCCTTGCGGGCATCTATCCGGTACTCCGTGCGGCTCTGACCAGAAACGCCTTCGACCAGAAAAAGAGCTCAAGCGTAATCGCAAACATAGATGTTGAAGTAAGGCTTCGCATAAGCGCCGTCGACGCATACGACAAGGCAGTCCTGCCGCTGTTTGAAATGATAAATGTTACCGGCTTTATGCCGGCAGACGAATACAACGGCATTACAAATGTAAAGGGTCTTATCAGCAACGTCTTTGACCCGCTGCTTACATTTATAGAAGAAGAACTGCCGTCGGCTCCCTTCTCTAACCTTATGGAGATTCTGCCGAACATAGCGCATTGCCTTGAGTTCGGACTTGTGGAGTCATGGCTTAAGACCCTCAAAACAAAGGTAAGCTACGACATCAACGGAGTATTCGACTACTGGCTTGGCGACATCGACTTCAACATCACCGACGGCACCTATGATTTCGATGTTTGCGAAATGCTGTCAGAGGACGAGGACGGAATTTTATACGGCGCCGACCTGTCAAGCCTGACCGGCCTTGTAAAGATTCTCACAAACTTCCTCGATGTTGACGTGGAACTGCCGCCTATTAACAGCAAGTATCTTGCTTCACTTGGCACAGTGGTACAGCTTGACTCCGCCACAAGGAACCTTACAAGATACTACATCATGGGCGACAGCGCTAAGGTATCTTATGTGGCACTCAAATACATTTTTGAGCTTCTCGGCAACGAAGACTTCATCAAAGCAGTCATCGAAGAGTTCGGCGATGAAGAGGATCTTGAGGACATCGACGAAAAGCTGAACGGTACAATCGGCGATATCGCACGCAACATCGCAGCTAACCCCTATGACGCAATAGCAGCCATAGCCGAGCTTTGCAATCCGGTAGAGTACGAGGTACGCTCACTTGATTACGGCAACCCGCTTGACGGCGAATTTGCTAAAGTCACCTATTCGCAGTACTGGACAAAGCAGCAGGCAACCTACGTCTCCGACCACCTTGACGAATACATCAACGATATTCTGAAGCTCTTTGGCATGAAGCCGGCGGGCGAGATTTTAAGAGAGAAGCTCGGCGAGCTTTATACAAACGACACCCTTACCTCACTCATTATCGGCGCCCGTGAGGCCCTTGACGAACTTGACGAGGACGACAAGATACTCACTGTCCTTGATGTTGACATCTCACCGTGGGATGAAATCGAAGAGGGATACGACTGGGGCTTCGCTGACGGGGATAAGGACGGCTTCCTTGCAGCCCTGTGCGCCGCACTTTCACCGCTTAACAATGCGGTCGGCCTCTTCCTTGCCGATATGGATTACACCATAATGGACGGCGAAATCACGGTAAAGGGCTATAACGGCTATCAGACCGCCATCGTACCGCTGCTTGAGGCTCTCGGCTGCGACTATCAGGACATCCTGACAGGCGACGAGTATCTTGCAGCAGTTGCACAAGACCCGAACTCGATGATAGAGCTTATCATTAGGCCCATCTTCGAGCTGCTTGAAAGAGTCTACGCCGCCCCGACAGAAACACTGTTCTCGATATTGCCGAACCTCATCTACTTCCTCGAGTCCGGCGTACTCGATACGGCTATTCTGAATATGGTTCAGCCGATTCTCGTTGTCATCGATACAATCAGACCGATTTACGATATCGAGTTTGAGTTCTCGGCAAGGGATTTCGTGGTTGAAGCCATCAATGACTTGGCACTCGAAAACGGCATTACGCTTCCCGACATTAACCTGTCTGACATGCTTAAGGCATACGCTGCCACAAGGACCAATGTCCACGGCGAGGAAATCTATGTGATAGACGCCGACAATGCGGATGTCATGACAGTAATGCTCAGATACATCGTGACCACACTGTTCTGCCCGGACAACATCGGCCTGATTAAGACAGCCCTTGTAGACGAGTCCGGCCTTACAGGTAATAACGCAGCAGTGCTCAAGGCGATTATAGATTCCTTCGCAGACCTGATTAACGCACCGGACGGTGCGGATAAGGTACTGGGCAGCCTGTACTTCATCTTCAAAGGCAGCGAGCAGGGCTTCGGCGAAGCAAACGACTTCCTTGATAACTTCAACCATTACTGGACCGAATTCCTGAATATGCTTTCAGGCTCCGAGAGCGAATACATCAGAGGCTTCGCCGATGCGGTTAAGGCCCTTCTGAGTCAGTACCTTGACGGAGTCATCGACGAAGGCGGACTTGCACCGAACGGAATCGTGAAGTTCTTCCAGAGTATCGCTGAGTTCTTCAGAAACTTCTTCGATATGATAAGAAACCTCTTCCGTTAAACAAAACCGGACAGCCGTCCGTTAAACCGGGCGGCTGATTTATGTAATAAAGCTATGTCGGAGGGATTATGATAAAGAGGAAAGTTATAAAAAGAGCCGTCATTGCTGTAATAATCGCCGCAATTCTTTTTGTAGGCGCAGCAGTAGTAAGCTATGCGGCAGTCGGCGTATTAAATCCGATATCAAGCGGCATAGGCCTGTTTAAGGTCACCTTCACTGACACCGCCTTCGCTGAGGTTCAGAAGGAGCCAAAGGTTATATTCATTAAGCCCGATTACGGCATAGTCAAAGCCATGGAGGAGCAGGGCTATGTCTTTGTGGAGGAGGAGCAGATGGGCTCCATGCTGGTCTTTGTAAAGGACGGCGTAAAATATAAGGGAATTTCAAACGGCGGCAGGATATCCTACTTCCGCTGTGAAAAATAAGACACATACAAAAGCTAAACCACTCTGTCAATCTCGGCAGAGTGGTTATTTGTTGTAAGACAATTTAGGCTAAGGGACTATGCAGTCGTCCTTATTCCTCGCTCTTTTTCTTCTTAACATACTGATGTATCACTGCTCCGAATACCACACCGACAGCGGCGCCGATAATCAGCCACAGCACGATATTTTCGAGCAGCACACCCACAAGAATACCGATAGCTGCAAAAAGAACTATTGATAAACCTACGCTGAAATAATCAGACATTTTCCTGTTCATGCTGTTCCTCCTTTCATAATAGTACGGACAAAGTCCGTTCTTATGCTGCGCCTTCGTTCAGCTCCTTGAGCCTCTTGTTGATTCTTCGCTCATCCATTATGTCGCCGGTGAAGTTGGCTATCCATATAACTCCGTACACGGCCAGGAACAGCAGTATAAAGGTCACAAGCCCCTTTGTGTAGCTGAAAGAGAACCACTCAAAATACCATGCGCAGAACAGTATCATCGAGAACAGCAGTGAGAAGTGTAGTAAAGTTCTCAGCACCATGCCCCTTTGATGAATCGGCTTTTCCGAGTAGTAAATGAAGTTCAGCAGTGCGGAAACTGCGGCGATAATCAAGGCCTGAACAATTAAGCGAAAGGGCAGAAAGGGGTTAGAGTAAATCCCGATATAAATTGAGCTTGCGAGTATCGTGCAGGTAAACACGGCAGTGAAAGAAGTCAGGAATTTTCGTCCCAGATGCAAAATGTTTTCCATAGTTATTCCTCCTTACAAACCAAGCATTTTCTTCATTACAGGTACATACTGGCGGGAGATGATGATTTTCTCCCCGTTTTTGAGGTTTGCTTCAAACCGACCGTTAAAGACCGCCTTGACGCTTTTTATTTTCGATAAATTAGCCACAACGGACTTAGAAGCCCTGAAAAAGTTCGACTCCTCGTATTTTGCCTCGATTTCATACAATCTGAGCGAGGTTTCAAACACCTCTTTTTCCGTGTACAGAAAGACCCTGCCGTCGACTGCCTCAAAGTAGTAAACGTCCGCTGCATTCAGAACGAACGACTGCTCATCCTGCCGCCCTATAAGCGACCCGCAGGCAAGCCTTATAGCCGCCACGACTCTTTTAAGCGGTTCGTCCATCGTAAGATAGCGTATTATTATCTCAGGCTCTGTATGGGCTGGCGATTCCTCCATGCTAAGCTTCATCCTATAACCCCCTCTTTATGTCTATTGCCTACCGCCGTACTCTCTCGATTTCCCCGACCGGCAGCCAGTCGTCCATATTGCCGTACTCGCTTCTGTCAATTAAAAAGGGCTCAACGGGCTTTATATTTTCAAGGTCAATCAGCACCAGATATCTCTTGCCCGCCCAGAGTTTGAGCTGATTTTCACTGAGGCGGAGCTTATCCTGATTATCAAGAACAACCCTTTCGGACTCCTCGGCGGTCAGCTTTTCGGAATTATACACGCTTTTGACAGTCGCCCTGCCCTTAATAAGTGCGTTGCCCGAGTTTTCTATAAACCACAGCACATCGTCCTTAAAGACCCGTCCGTGTGGCAGTTTTCTTCCGGCCGCACCCCTGATAATCATGCTCTTTTCACCCGAAAACAGCTTTTCAAGCTCCTTTTCCTTTGCATCAAGGTATACCACATGGTCCACTTTTCACAGCGCCCCCTTATGTTTGCTTTCGACTCCAGTATATACCATTGGGAAGAATAAGCAATAGTTCGGGCACTAAGCTGCATAAAAACGGGTATAAGTTGCATAAATTCCGCTTGACAGCATAAAAAAGCAGCTTTTCACCTGTGCAGGCGTCAAGCTGTGTGATATGATAAATAAAAAAAGGGTGAAGGAAATGATTAAAGAAGAAATTGAACTGAGAGGCGTACCAGATGTTCTTAAAAGCGTAGGCGGGGAGAACATCACGGACGTTAAAGGCTGGGAAGCAAACCGTGAAAAACTCAAGGAGCTGTTGTCCGTAAACGAATACGGCTTGTTGGCGCCGCCCCCGAAAGACAAACGCTTTGAAATACAGGAAAACGACGAACGCTATTTTGCAAACACGGGTATTTATCAGAAAATCCTTATCACCGTGACAATGGAAAACGGCGAGTTTTCTTTTCCCATTCAGTTCATCCGTCCCAAAACTGAAGGCAGGCACAAAACGGTAGTTTTCCTTAATTTCAGGAACGATGTACCCGACAAATATTACCCCGCCGAGGAGATATGCGACAACTGTATTGCCGTCGCCATGCTTTATTATAAGGACGTGACAAGCGACGACGGCGATTTCACAAACGGCCTTGCGGGTCTGCTTTACAAAAACGGCGAGCGGGGACAATATGACGCAGGCAAGATAATGATGTGGGCGTGGGCTGCCATGCGGGTCATGGACTTTCTTGAGACTCAGGACAGCGTGGATTTGAAGAATGTGGCGGTCCTCGGCCATTCAAGGCTCGGCAAAACAGCCCTTGTGACCGCAGCATACGACGAAAGATTTGCCATTGCCCACTCCAACGACTCCGGCTGCAGCGGCGCCGCAATCACAAGGCAGAAAACAGGCGAGCATGTAGACGACATCTGCCGCAACTTCCCCTTCTGGTTCTGCGAAAACTATAAAACCTACCGCAATAACGAAGACGCAATGCCCTTTGACCAGCACTATCTTCTTGCTCTCATAGCCCCCCGATATGTTTCCGTAGGCAGTGCCTCAGAGGACTTGTGGGCAGACCCCGTGTCCGAATTCCTCTCCTGCGCCGCAGCAAGCGATGTGTTTGCCCTTTACGGCAAAGAGGGCTTTGTCGCCCCCGACCGCCTGCCGCAGGTTGACGATGCCTTCTTTGAGGGCAGTATCGGCTATTATCTCAGAGGCGGCTCCCACTATCTTGGCCGCTACGACTGGAACAGATTTATTGAGTTTTGGAATAAACACGAAAACTGATACTACACAAATCTGACTTGTAAAATATTAACATAACAGTATAATGGAAATATATTTAAACTAATAGTGAAGGAGCAGGGTCTATGAAAACCGCCCGCATTTCAGGCAGAGTTTGGTTCAACATAATTCTTTTCGGCTTTATGGGACAGGTCGCTTGGTCAGTTGAAAACATCTATTTCAACACCTTCATGTACAATTACATCGGCGGTACCACAAAAGACATCTCCACCATGGTTGCGTTAACGGCAGTGACGGCGGTTGTAGCAACCTTCCTCATGGGCACTCTAAGCGACAGGCTCAACCGACGCAAGATTTTCCTCTCCCTCGGCTATATCCTCTGGGGCATCTCGGTCATGGTCTTCGCCTTCATCTCCCGTGAGAATATAGGCAAGCTCTTCGGACTGACTGACGAAGTCAAAATCCTCGCCGCAGCCGTTTCCGTCGTTATCATCATGGACTGCGTGATGACCTTTTTAGGCTCCACAAGCAACGACGCCGCCTTTAACGCATGGATTACGGATATAACGGTGCCCGAAAACAGGGGCAAGGCAGAGGGCATTCTCGCCTCCTTGCCGATACTCGCAACAGTGCTTGTTTCCGTCGCTTTCGGTGCGGGCGTGGCAGCAGCGGGCTATCCCGCATGCTTTTTGGGGCTGGGCATCGGCGTCACACTCTGCGGCGTTGTGGGCCTGTTCTCCTTAAAGGAATCAAGGAGCGGAGAGGCAAGACAGCAGGGCAAATACGTGACCGACCTTGTCTATGGCTTCAGACCCTCGGTTGTTAAGGAAAACAACCTTCTCTACC
>JAAYOZ010000043.1 GCA_012520115.1 Clostridiales bacterium
CAGCCGTAAATTTTGCGTTAGTGCCTATATGAGTGTCAGGCGACCTCTTGAATGCCATTCAAGCGCTCTCCCAGCTGAGCTATACCCCCATATTCGTGCGGTGAACACGGTGATTATATTAGCATATAAAGAGCCTTTAGTCAATACTTTTTATTCTGGATTTATCTGCAAAGCTTTCTGAAAAATAGTAGGTCTTATTCACATTGCCCCTTGACTATTGCGGATTGTTGATAGTATAATACTTTAAAAGCAAATGGTGAATACTGGAGGATGTGCTTATGAGACAGGGCAGAAAAAGCTTATTTAATACGCATCCTGCTTCATTTTTCAGGAGCAACACCACCTTCAATGTTTCGCCGTTAAGAGAACACGGTTCAGTTTTCATTTACAATATAAAAAGACTTAAAGAGGATTTTTGATTCTATTCAAAAATCCTTTTTTTTATGTCAGGGAGGTTTTATGAGGCATTTAATCAGTATTACGGATTTAACGAAAGAAGAAATCGACGAGCTGATAGAGCTGTCAGAAAAAATTATTGCAAATCCCACGGATTATCAGGAGGTTTGCCGCAATAAAAAGCTTGCCACTCTGTTTTTTGAGCCCAGCACAAGGACGAGACTCAGCTTCGAGGCAGCAATGCTTGAGCTCGGCGGCAGTATCTTAGGCTTCTCCTCGGCGGATACAAGCTCCGCCGCAAAGGGAGAGAGCGTAACCGATACCATAAGGACAGTCGGCTGCTATGCGGATATCATAGCAATGCGCCACAGCAAGGAGGGCGCACCCCTTGCCGCTTCTATGAAGTCCATGGTTCCGATTATAAATGCGGGCTACGGCGGCCATCAGCACCCGACCCAGACCCTGACCGACCTTCTGACAATCCAGAGGGAAAAGGGCAAAATAGGCGATATCACCGTCGGCTTCTGCGGTGATCTTCAGTTCGGCAGGACGGTTCACTCCCTAATCAGCGCACTGTTAAGGTATCAGGGTATTAAATTCGTGCTGATTTCCCCCAACGAGCTTAAAATCCCCGGCTATCTAAAGGATTCCTTAAAGCACCATAAGGCGAATTTCAGCGAGCACGAAATACTTGAGGATGTCATCGACGGCCTTGACGTGCTTTATATGACAAGGGTTCAGCGTGAAAGATTCTTTAACGAGGCCGATTATGTAAGGCTGAAGGACAGCTATATACTCACTCTTGATAAACTGAAGGCAGCCAAAAAAGACCTTTCGATTCTTCATCCGCTGCCGAGGGTAAACGAAATAGCGGTCGAGGTCGACGACGACCCGAGAGCCTGCTATTTCAGACAGGTTTTAAACGGCAAATATATAAGAATGGCTTTGATTATGAAGCTTCTTGAGTTAGTATAAGTTTTTGAATCAATACAAGCAAAGAGAGGGAGCAAATATGAACGTTGACGGCATTAACAGCGGCTTTGTGCTGGACCACATAACAGCCGGCAAGGGTATGGAGATATATAAGGCGCTCGAATTGGATAAGCTTGATTGCTCGGTGGCAGTAATCCAGAATGTTAAGAGCACCAAGTACGGACGCAAGGACATAATAAAAATCGACTGTATGATTGACCTGAACTTTGACAACTTAGGCTATATCGACAGGAATATCACGGTAAACACCATTAAGGACGGCAAGCTGATTGACAAAAGACACATCTCCCCGCCGAAAGTCTTGGTCAATATTCTGCGTTGCAAAAACCCCCGCTGCATAACCTCCACCGAGAGGGGAGTAGACCATATTTTTAAGCTTGGCGAGGGTAAAGACTCAGTCTATCGCTGCGTATACTGCGAATCCGACCATAAGGAGATAACACTGTAATAATGGATATTAATGAGATAGTAAGCCGTGTGGACCACACCATTTTAAAGCCCGAAGCTGTTTGGACGGACGTTGAAAGGGTCTGCAACGAGGCTGTTAAGTACAATACCGCAAGCGTCTGCATTCCGCCCTCCTTTGTAAAAAGGGTCAGGAGTGCGTTCCCGAACCTTAACATCTGTACCGTAATAGGCTTTCCGAACGGCTATAACTCCCCCCTGGTAAAGGAGTATGAAGCAAGGATGGCTTTGTCCGACGGCGCCGACGAAATCGATATGGTAATCAATATCGGGCTTGTTAAGGAAGGCCGCTATGACGAGGTTCTTGCAGAAATTCTGCTTATCAGGGATGTTTGCCGGGACAAGATTCTGAAGGTAATCATCGAAACCTGCCTTTTAAATGAGGAAGAAAAGACAGAGATGTGCAAAGTAGTCACAAGGGCAGGGGCGGATTATATCAAGACATCTACCGGCTTTTCTTCAGGCGGCGCCACAAGGCGTGACATACTGCTTTTTAAGGAGCATATAGGCGAGGCAGTAAAAATCAAGGCTGCAGGCGGCATAAAAAGCCTTGAGGACGCTTCTGATTTCATCGCCTTTGGTGCAGACAGGCTTGGCACCAGCTCAATAATAAGGCTGATTGACGGGCAAAAGAACGAAAACGGCTATTAACTGAAGGGAGCTATAAAATGGCTAAGTACGAAGTTTTTTTAAAGGGCGATTTTCACAAAATTATTACTGCCGTTGATTTGGCCGTAATGGGCAAGAGCATCAGCGCAAGCCTTGAGGACAGCTCTTATTACGAGTCAGGCGATGTTAAGCTTGCGGTCAGGGTATATGAGCGGTACAGCTATCTCGGAAATAACAGGGTCAGCCTGAATATAACCCTGCTGCAGAACGGTCAGGATATCAAGTTTACGGCCATATCCTCCGGCGGCAGCAGCGCAGTGTTCTTTAAGATGAATACAATAGGTGAAGAAAACTTTTTAAGCACCATTATAGATACGGTTCAGCAATTCATGCTCTGACAAAAAAGTCCGGCTCTGCCGTGCTTTGTTTTTTTGCCATAAAGTAATCCTCTTATTTAAATGCTTTTTCATTGACGAGTTTCTTTATAGATGATATACTCGTCGATGTTTGCGTCTGCAAAAGTATTTAAATTGAGGGATTTATGTTAAAACAGTTCATTAAGGCCTGTCTTGGCGGCCTTGCTATTTCCATCGGTGCGGTGGCCTATCTTTCCGTAGACAACAAGGTAATAGGCTCTTTTTTATTTTCACTCGGAATTTTCACTATTTACAGCTTCGGCTTCAGCTTATATACGGGCAAGGTTTGCTTTATTCCGAACAAAGAGCCGTCATTCTGCAAAAATGTCGGCATCACATATTTGGGCAACGCAGTCGGAACCGTTTTAACGGGGCTGATACTGCCATTTACAAAGCTCAAAAAGCTAATCCCCGCCCTTCAGGTCGTCGTGGAGCAAAAGCTTAATGACACTCTGTTAAGCTCCTTCATTATGGCAATTCTTTGCGGAGTTTTAATCTGCATTTCGGTTATGGGCTATATTAAGATTAAGGACGGCCTCGGTAAATACATTGCCCTTATTTTGCCCATAATGGTCTTTATTCTGTCCGGCTTTGAGCACAGCATAGCAAATCTTTTCTATTACACCTTTGCTTCTTCTTGGAGCTTTAAGGCCGTAATTTACTCATTTTTCATAGCAATAGGCAACTGTCTGGGTGGGATGCTCATCCCCCTTGCAGTTAAATACACAGAGGGCAGCAAATTAGGCTGCGAAGAAAAATAACCATAAGCGAAAATCTTAAGGACCGCTAATGCGGTCTTTTTTGTTTTCTATGAACCATAAATCGACAAAAGCATAGTATGTACTGAGCTGCTCTGAGCTTGACCCGCTTAGAGCCTTAACGGCTAAGTCAGCTCAGTATCAGTCGTGTTAAACACTAAAATAAACTATTAAGGGAGATTTCAAAATGTATTACTACTATTATAAGGATGCGGGCTTACCTGTCAGAAAAGATGATTCGAAGAAAGGCCCGGACGGACATTCCTGTCCGTTTTGTTCCGATGTATATGACAATGCCCCGAACACCATCTGCACCTGTCCGAAGTGTAGGCAACAGAGAGCCGAGGCTGAAAGCAATGTAAGACAGCAGGCTTATTACGAAGATTTCGATTATCCCGAGTAAGTCCGTGAAGATGAGTATGACAGGCGTGAAATAAGGCGTGAATACTCAGACGATGACCGCGCTCAGGAGTTCAGAGCTCCGGAGAAAAGATGGGAAGAAAGAGATGATGAGGATTTCAGAGACGACAGAATCCGTGAGTATCGCAGAGATGACAGATACGAGGATTACGAGGCTCAGAGATACGACAGAGGCGATGATCGCAGGGATGACTTCAAGTGTGATAAGAAGAAGGACAAAGACCGCTGCTGCGTAAAAGTTGTTGTGAATGTAAACGTCGACAAGGAATTTGAGAAATGCTGCGAAAAAAAGCACAGACCGCCCCACAAGGATAAAGACCACTGCGAATGCTGCGAGTTCGAGGTAATCCTGTGCGAAAAAAAGCCTTGCCCGCCGCATCACTGTGACAAAAAGCCCTGTGAGCGCTGCAAATGCGTTCCCTGCTGCTGCGAAGTAAAGCCCTGCCCTCCTCATCGGGACAAGGATGAATGCGACCATTTAGGCCCGCCCCACTGCTACGATGATTATTGTCATCCCTGCAACAGCGAGCCTTGCGGCTGTGAGAGAAATCAGGGTTATCCCGAATTTGAATACGAGCATTTTGACGGCTATTGGGAAGAGCAGTAGCCAAATAGAAAAACAGTAAACTTAACGTCAATTAAATCAGAGCTCTGTGCTTTTTCATAGGGCTCTTTGTGATGCAAAAATATAGCACCGCTCGAATTAACTTGACAAAATAGGGAAAAATCATTATACTTCTAAATGCAAATGCGAATCATGTGCATTTAGGTTCCTGAGTCTCCACTGAAAGGGATAAGTATGAAATTAAAGAGAATAATGGCCGTATGCATATCAATATTGCTTGTTGTCAGCCTATTCGGCTGCAGCAGGGTTATTAAGCCCGATACGGGCAAAATCAGTGTGTATACCAGCTTTTATGTTATGTATGACTTTGCCTCTAAAATCGGCGGCGAAAAGGCAGAGGTCATAAATATGGTACCCTCCGGCACCGAGCCCCACGACTGGGAGCCGGATGCGGCGGATATTACCGGCCTTGAAAGGGCGCAGCTCTTTATATTTAACGGCAAGGGCATGGAGCACTGGGTCGAGGATGTCCTTAAAACAATCGGCAATAAAGAGCTGATTGTAGTCGAGGCAGCAAAGGGTATACCGGATTTACCGGAAAAGCACTCCGATTCTGAAGAAAGCGGTGACGGGCACAGCGACCCACATGTATGGCTTAATCCCGTGTTTGCAAAGCAGGAGCTTCTTAATATAAAGAACGGCTTTATACAGGCCGACCCGAAGAATGCCGAATATTATGAGGCAAACTACAATAGATATGTCGCAGAGCTTGATGCCCTTGACAAAGAATTTAAGGATGCAATTCAGCCGTTAAATAGGCGGGATATAGTCGTATCCCACGAGGCCTTCGGCTACCTTTGCGAGGGCTACGGACTTAATCAGATTGCTGTCGACGGCTTAACACCCGATTCCGAGCCTGACGCCGCAAGAGTCGCCGAAATAATTAAGTATATTAAGGACAATGATGTAAAGGTCATTTTCTTTGAGAACCAATCGAGCGCAAAGGTTGCCGAAACGATAGCAGCAAATTCCGGCGCAAAGGTCGGCGTCTTAAACCCCATCGAAGGCTTAAGTGCAGAGAAAACAGCAAATGGCGAGGATTATTTCTCGGTTATGAGAGAAAACCTCGCTGCCATAGTATCCGCACTCGAGTAAATTTGAAGAAAGACACCATTCAAACCGCAAATCAGATGTAAAGTATTTCAGCTTGTCTAATATTTGCAAAGCTGAATACAGCGCAAAGCAAATCAGCTTTACAGAATTTGCCCCATTTTTACGTCGCAATGGAGGACGCATGGAAAGACTAATTGATGTAAAGGATTTAAGCTTTACTTATGACAGCGAGCCGCTTTTTTCGGATATCAGCTTTTCGGTGAACGAAGGCGACTTCACTGCAATAATCGGCTCTAACGGAGCCGGCAAAAGCACGCTCATGCGCCTGATTTTAGGCGAGCTGCAGCCGGACAAGGGCTCAATCTCTCTTTTCGGACAAGATGTCAGGCAGTTTAAGGACTGGCACAAAATAGGCTATGTAAAGCAATCGGGACTTCAGGAAGCAATCAATTTCCCCGCCACCGCTAAAGAGGTCGTAATGGCAAATCTGTATTCCCAAATCGGTAAACTCCGCATTCCGAATAAGGAGCACAAAAGAAAAACCCTTGAAGCGCTTGAATCTGTCGGCATGGCGGACTTTGCTGAAAGCCCTCTAAGCGAAATGTCGGGCGGACAGCGGCAGAGAGTAGCCCTCGCAATGCTGCTTGCAGCAGACCCTAAGCTGATGCTGCTTGACGAGCCCGTCAGCGGCGTTGACTCAAAAAACGTAACCGCTCTATATGAGATATTGACAAGGCTCAATAAGGAGCAGGGCAAGACAATTCTGATGATAACACATGACACGGTCAGAGCCTCAAACTATGTCAGCCGCATGCTCTGCATTGAGGACGGCTGCATGCTTGAGGAGGGCTTAGGCCATCCCGATGTAATAGGTCATTATCACAAGCACCATTCGTTAAACCCCTGCCACGACAACTGCGAACACTGACGAGGTAATAATATGGCGATATTTGAATTTGAATTTATGCGCAGAGCCTTTATGGTCGGAATAATGCTCGCCCTGATTATTCCGTGCATCGGCGTAATCGTGGTCTTAAAAAGGCTTTCCATGATAGGCGACTCCTTAGCCCACACATCCCTTGCGGGTGTTGCTGCAGGGCTTATTCTGAATATTAATCCCATCGCAGGGGCAATCGCAGCCTGCATAGCCGCATCACTGGGAATTGAGTATATCAGAAAAAAGCTCCCTAAATTTGCGGAGATGTCAATAGCCATAACCATGTCCGCCGGAATAGGCCTTGCGGGCGTTCTGTCGGGCTTTGTTAAAAACAGCGCTAACTTCAACAGCTTCCTTTTCGGCAGCATAGTGGCAATCAGCGACTTTGAATTAAGGCTCGTTGCCATAGTCTGTGCCATTGTGCTTCTTGCCTTTGTGCTTTTATACAAGGAGCTGTTTTTCATCTCCCTTGACGAGCGCTTGGCACGTCTTGCTGGCGTCCCCGTCTGGGCAGTGAACTTCATATTCACTATACTTACCGCCGTTACCGTATCGGTTGCAGCCAGAACGGTCGGCGCATTGATAGTTTCTTCAATGATGGTAATTCCGACAGCCTGCGCCATGCAGCTTGCCAAAAGCTATAAAAAAACCGTGCTCTATTCCATAGGCTTTGCGGTGCTGTTTATGGTTTCGGGGCTGTTCTTATCCTATTATCAGAGATTGAAGCCCGGCGCAACAATCGTACTTATAGGCGTTGTCTGTTTGGTTTTGATTCTGATAGTTAAAAATGTCGCAAGGAGAATAAAAAAGCGCAGACTAATGCGGAAAGGATGAATGAAATGCAGTCAAAAGTAAAATGGCCTGAGAATTTTAAGCGCACAAAGGCAAGGGAGAGTATTCTCTCCGTGCTGGAAAACGCCTCAGAGCCCCTTTCCGCCGCAGATATTTACTCAAAGGTCGACGGCAAAGGCGAGGAGGTCTGGCTTTCCACCGTCTACCGCACACTCGACCAGCTTGTGGACAGGGGAGTAGTCATAAAAGCAACAATCACGGTGGGCGGCAAGGCCCTGTATGAGCTTCACCGTGAGACCCACAGACATTATGCAATTTGCCTTGCATGCAATAAGGTAATTCAGCTTGAGGACTGTCCGCTCGAGAACTTTATGCTTAAAATAAAAGACAGCCAGTTTAAGGTAACCGGCCACAACCTTGAGGTTTTCGGGTACTGCATAGACTGTAAAACAAAAATCTGAAATAAGTCCCTTGCTCAAAGCAGGGGACTTTATATTTTTATG
>JAAYOZ010000044.1 GCA_012520115.1 Clostridiales bacterium
CATATCCTGAGTGGGACCGCCGCCGCCATCGCCGTAGCCGTAGGAGAACAGGATGTTTTTATTGAGGTCCTTCTGCTGGTATCTCTCCCAGCCGCCCATGACCTGATTGGGCTCGAGATATGCGTTATATGTAGTCTGGAACCTGCGCCTCGGCTCGTTGCCGTAATCCTGTGCGGGGATGAAGTGCGAGAGGATTTCGGAGCCGTCGATGCCCTGCCACATAAAGGTGTCGTAGGGTATCATATTGTATTCGTTCCAGGAAATCTTTGTGGTCATAAAGTAGTCGATGCCGCAGCCCTTCATAATCTGGGGCAGCGAAGCCGTGTAGCCGAAAACGTCGGGCAGCCACAGAATCTTGCAGTCTTTGCCGAACTCACGGCGGAAGAACCTCTTACCCACTAAGAACTGCCTTACAAGGGACTCGCCGGAGGAGATGTTCGTGTCGGCCTCGACCCACATGCCGCCTTCGACCTCCCAGCGGCCTTCCCTGACTCTCTGCTTGATGCCCTCATATACATCGGGATAGTCCTTCTTAACAAAGTCATAGAGCTGCGCCTGGGGGGACATGAATTTGTATTCGGGGTTCTCCTCCATCATCTTCAGGACGGAAGCAAAGGACCTGCCTGCCTTGTCCCTTGTCTGACGGAGCCTCCAGAGCCATGCAACGTCGATGTGAGTATGGCCTATTGCGGTGACCTCGACAGGGGGCATGCCTTTGCCGAATAGGTTTTCTTCAAGATAATCTATTGTTTCGAGTACGCTTCTTTTGAACTCCTGCTGCGGTGCGCCGAATTCGATCATGGATACGGCCGTGTTGAGCTTGTCAATAATCTCTATCCTTGCCAGATCATCGGGGCCTAAGAGATTAGCCGCATCTAAGGGAGTTTTGATGTGATAGTAGAGCTTGACGACATCCTCGTCAACGGTCAGGAGCTTTGCACGCATTCTGACCTGACCCTTCCACTGGAAGGGGTCCGTGTAGGCGTTAATCTGTATGTTGAACTTCTCGCCGCCGACAGCCTTGTCAAGTAATCTTACATCCCTGTGATTCGGGTCGACGCCCTGAACCGTTTTGCCGTCAATGAAAATAATAAGCTGCGGATTTCTCTCGTTCCATGCGCCGCTGTCATAGGGGTAGACCCTGTAGATTACGGTCTTGCCCTTAAAGCGCTCGGGAATCTCAAAGCTGTGTTTAAACCAGCAGTAGCACTCGGGATAGCCCCACCAGTCCTTTTCGGTGTCGAAGGGAACCCATTCGCCCTCGTTTATCTGCGCGGGGGAATACTGACCGTCTCTGTAATAGAAGCCTCCGAGGGGCTCGGAATCGGTGTACATATATTCGGAAGCAAGCGCATCGGCCAGCTTTCCAATTCTCTTGGAAAGCATGTACCTTTCAGAGTTTTTGTCACGGAAGGGATCAATGTCAAAAGAAGCCATAGTAAACCTCCTGTTTTTTTATCGGCAACTCACGTTATGAACTGCTCATAATTTGCTCTGTTTTAAGCTGACGCTTTCAGCTTTTTGCTCTTGTTTATTGTAGCTGTTATAAAGCATTAAATCAATAGAATATTGCCATTTTATACATATAGAAAATGCTTTCCCGGCAGTCAGTTTTTGCATTTTGCAAGGCTTTAAAAAACGGCGTATCGGGGAGGCTTATCTGCTCTTTCTTGAGTCGATGAAGGACTGCAGAATAAGGGCGGCGGAGGCGCTGTCAAGCTTCATTTTTCTCTTTTTGCCCTTTGCAGAAGTTTTGTTCAGCAGTCTTGCCGCTCCCATGGTGGTGAGTCTTTCGTCCCAAAGCTCAACAGGTCTGTCCCAATGCTGCTTCAAGCGCTCGACAAATTCCTTTACGGCCGCGGCCCTGAAGCCCTCGCTGCCGTCCATATTGACGGGATAGCCGACGACTATAAGCTCGGCCTTATATTCTAAGGCTGTGTCGACTATGGTTTTTATCAGCATGTCCGTATTCTTAACAATGACGGGGCTTAAGGGTGAGGCTAAAACCTCGTTTTTATCGCAGACGGCAAGCCCTGTGCGTGACTCGCCGTAATCCACACTGAGAATTATCATCAAATCATCCTTTGTTTCTTTTTGTTGCGGTGCGGGGGCGCGGGGGTGCGGGGCGTGGCACACGGCGTGGGCGCCGGTGCGGGGTGCGCTATATGTGTTGTGGGGCAGGGTGTCTGAGCTTCGAGGGAAAACAGAAGTTAAAGCCCGACTTTTAAAAAAGCCGCCCGAAACTCAGGCGGCTGTATTTTAAGGTGCTGCGGTTACAGGCTGTGTTTCCTCGCTGCCTTCCGCCGGCTCTGTGGCGCCTCCCGGATTAATATCAGGTGAGGCGTATTTGCAGGTGGTGCAGGTGCTGGGGACAAAGTCAAGCTTATACCAGCCCGTATCCTTGCTGGTGCAGTATTCGCTGGCCAAAAGGCCGGTCTTAGTGCAGAATACCTTCTTTACAACATTATCGGAATGGGTAAAGCTCTTTTGCTCGAGGCCCTTATGGATTCTGCCCATTATGGTCTTGAAGGTTTCGCCTGCGGGGTTGCCGGAGATATGGGACAAATCCTTCGGCGTTTCATAGCCGAGCCAGACGGCGCCGATATAGTACGGTGTTCCGCCGACGAACCATCTGTCCTTATTGTCGGTGGTTGTACCGGTCTTGGCAAAGGTTTCAAAGCCGGGAACAGCGTATTTTCTACCCGTACCGTTTGAGGCGGTTGTGACCCTCTGAAGGAGTCTGAGCATGATATCCGAAGTCGCCTCTGATATAATCTGCTCTGGCTTGGCGTTTGACTGAAGATATACCTTTGAGCCGTCATTATTGGTGACCTTGTAATAGCAGGTAGGCTCATAGTACTTGCCGCCGTTGCCGAAAGAGGCATAGGCCGCCGCCATTTCGAGGGTCGTTACGCCCTTGCTCATGGCTCCTACTGCCATAGGCGCCATATCGATATCAGAAGATGCGGTGGTGGTAATGTGGAAGTTGTTTACAAGGAAGTCATAGCAGACCTTCGGGGTCAGTATCTCAACAAGCCTTGCGGGGACTGTGTTGAGGGAGGGCGGAATTGCGGCAGCTATTGTTTTATAAGTGTAGGGAGCGCCGGAGCCGTCATAGTTTCGGGGCCATACGGAGCCGTTCTTTAAGACTATGCCGTAGTTCTGTATTAGCGTTGACCAGTGGGCGTAGTTCTTTTCTATGGCGGGTGCGTAGACGCTCAGGGGCTTAATCGAGGAGCCGGGCTGCCTCGGGCTCTTTGCGGCAATATTAAGGCTTCTGTCGCCGGGCTTGGGGCCAGCTCTGCCCACGATGCCCATAAGCCTGCCCGAATAGTCCATTATGGTCATGGCAGACTGAACCGCCGGATTTTCCTTTGTGTCCTTCTGCTTTGGCAGGGTCGTTCTGTTGTAATATACGTCCTCCATAACGGACTGTATATCCATATCCACGGCGGTGTAGATTTTAAGTCCGCCGTAGTAGAGCTTTCTCCATGCCTGATTATAGGTGTAGTTGTACTGCTCTTTAAGGTCTGCGATTACCTTGTCGATTACATAGTCGACATAATAGCTCTGGTATGTGTCCTTCTTCTCGGTTGTGACCTTGCTGCTGTCCTGCTTGGGTACATATTTTTCACTGTTGGTTAAAATAAGCTCGTAGTTTAAAGCCTCGTCGTATTCTTCCTTAGAAATCTTGCCCTGCTCGAGCATATAGTCAAGGCAGAGCTTCTGCCTTCTTCTGTTGTTCTCGGGGTTTCGGATGGGGTTATATGTTCTCGGAGCCGTCGTAATGGCCGCAAGGCAGGCGCTTTCGGCCAGATTCAGCTCGCTGACATCCTTGCCGAAATAGAACTCGGAGGCCGTCTGAACGCCGTAGCAGCCCTCGTCAAGATAGAGGGTGTTAAGGTAGGTTTCGAGGATTTTTTCTTTAGATGAGTGCTTTTCGAGATTCAGAGCCTGCAATATTTCCCTGTATTTTCTGATGAAGGTTCTGCCGTTCTCGCCCGTCAGGTTCTTTATTAGCTGCTGGGTTATAGTCGAGCCGCCCTGACCGAACTTGTATTTTACCACAACGGAGAACGTACGCCTCCAGTCAACTCCCGAATGGTCCCTGAAACGTTTATCCTCAATGGCGACATAGGCGTCTATCAGGCTTTCGGGCATTTCGTCAAGGGATACCCAGATGCGGTTCTCATTGCCGTGGAGCCTTGCGATTTCAACCTCTTTACCGCTTTTGTCATAGCCGTAAAGAATGGTGGTCTGGCTTTGATTAAGCATGTACTCGTTAAGGTCAATGGCAACCTCGCCGTTCGCAAAGCTGACAATGTCGTGAAGCACATAGACTGCGACGGAAGTGACCGATATGATTGCGATTATAGCCAAGCTCAGAATAACTGTAAGAAAAGTATTGAATGCCTTAGAATGCTGCCTGCGGGTCTTTTTCTTTTTACTTTTCTTCTTGAATTGTTTTTCAGCCAGGGGATTGAGCTTTTTCAAAAAATCTCCCATCAGGGCTGTTGCCTCCTTTTAAGGTCGAATGCAGAAATGAAGCCTTAATTTTGTAAAGCTTCAATGCTTTACAGTGGCTTTGCGGCTGTAAAGTAATTTTACTTGCGTGTGATGTATATATAAATCCCTTTTGTTTTATAGCTTCAGGCTTGATTTTGCAGGAAATTGAATAAACAACGTAAATTCATAGCAAAATAAACCATGAGGGCGTTTATATTTATTAAGGATTAGGGGGCTTCGATATGCTGAAAACGAGAAAACTGATAATCCCGTGCATGCTTATACTCTGTGCCTTTTCTGTGCCCGTCTGGATAGCACAGTCCCGGGCGGCGGGCGGAAAAGCGGAGAAGGTTGAGGGGCTTAGCACGGAAGTAACGGTTTCAAACACTAAGTATACAATAAGGGCCTATGACGAAAAGATTGCCGTCTTTATAGAGGACAGCACTGAGCCTGCCGAAATCTTAGACGTATATCTGTTCAGCCTGCCCCCTGCCGATGCCGAGATTCTTCAAGACGGCATAACCGTATTCGGTGACGAAAATCTTGCCCGTGTTATTGAGGATTATACAAGTTAGCCCCGTTTATGCGTTTTCCAGAGCGATTTTCTTCATATTCTCGAAGCTGACCTTAGTGGACTCGAGGGCATTGACTGCAAAACCGGAGTCCTGCTCATATACGATGTAGGGAACGTCCATTTCGACGCAAGCCTTATAGCAGCCTGCAAGGTCGCACTGGCCGAGGCCGATTTCAGTAAACTGCCTGCCGTCTTCATTCTTGATAAAATCCTTGAAATGCAGTACCTTTATACGGTTCTGCATTTTCTTTATGTACTGTGCGGGATTTTCGCCGGCAATCTGCATCCATGCCACATCGGGCACGAACCAGATAAGCTCAGGGTCTGAGTCCTCGATAAGGACATCCATTACTCTGCGGCCGTCGTATGCTAAAAACTCGAAATCGTGATTGTGGTAATTAAATCTTACTCCACGCTTTCTCATATGTTTGCCGATTCTTTCGGCTTCCTTTATAAAAGCCTTTGCGCCTTCCAGCGAGCCTCTGTAACAGGTGGGCATGCCGCCTATTCCTATGCTGTCGCAGCCTAAAAGCAGGTGCTCGTCAATCAGTGCATCGAGGTCGTTTTGCATTCTCTCAAAGGACTTGTGTGTGACGCAGACATCCATGCCGTATTTGCGGACAAGCTCTGCCTGCTCTATTGCCGGAAAATCACCGATGCCCGAAATCTGAATGACGTTTACGCCGAGTTCCTGAAGAAAGGCAAAGGTTTTTTCGGTGTCCTCGTAATTCCTGATATATTCCCTCAAAGTATAAAGCTGAACTCCAAGCTTAGGCTGTGCTCCCATAATCAAAGCTCCTTTATATCAAAATCTGAGCATATACATAAAAACTCAACATATAGTATAGCACAAAAAGCGATATTATCAAGAGAAATCTGTATGCGTCAACAGCAGCGGGCTTTTAAGGCGTTTATTCCATATTGTATTAAGCGGCCTTGTATGCTAAACTTCCTATAACAAAGAGGTTAAAGGGTGTTAATATGTTTGAATATGAAGTGAAATGGATAACCCCCGGCGAAGACTATTCGGATGCAAAAAAAGTAAGGCTGCGTGTATTTGTCCATGAGCAGAACTACTCCGAGGCGGAGGAATTCGATGTGCTCGACGATGTTGCAGAACACCTTGTAATCTATGACAAGGGCAGGGAGATTGCCTGCGGACGGATATTAGACAAGGGCAACGGAGTTTACAAGCTCGGCAGAATAGCCGTTGACAAGGAATACAGAGGACGAGGCATAGGCGAAAAGGTTGTGAATCTGCTGGCTGAAAGGGCCGAGGAAAAAGGTGCCGTAAGGCTGATTCTCGGAGCACAGACCTATGCGGTCCCCTTCTATGAGAAATGCGGCTTTGTCCCCTACGGTCTCGAATACATGGACGGGCACATTCCTCATGTTGATATGGCGAAATGCCTTGATTTTAAAGGCTGTCAGTGGCTTATGTTCCGCAAGAACGCAGAGGCCTTCCTCGCAAGAAAGAGTTTTAATGCGGGGCAGAAAATAAAGAGCGCAAGTCTTCGGGTCTGCACTCTCGGCTTCGGGGAGTTTTATGTAAACGGCGAGAGGATTACAGAGGATTTGAATGTCCCCGCATGGACTAATTACGAGTACAGGGATTTGTCTAAAATCAACATGCCCATTTATGACACCCTGACACACAGGATTTATTATCTTGAGTACGATATTACCCCTTATATAAAAGAGGGCGAAAATGCGCTGGGTGTCCATGTGGGCAACGGATTTTACGGTCAGCATGAGAGCCGCAACGAGGGCTTTACACGCTGCGGTGACATTAAGCTCGCTTTCCTTATTAATATTACATACGAAAACGGCGAAACTGAGCGGATTGTTTCCGACTCGTCGGTTCGCATGAATGAGAGCTTTGTGCTTAAGACCAATATCTATTTCGGCGAGATTCAGAATTTAAGAAAAGAGCCGGAGGGCTGGAATAATGTAGGCTTTGATGACTCTGACTGGTATGAGCCGGTTGTTGTTGCCGCTCCCAAAAGCATACTCGAAAAGCAGGTCTGCCCTGCGGACAGGGCTGTCAGGACTATTAAGCCCATTTTATTAATCAAGAAGGGCGATTATGCGGTATATGATATAGGCGAAAATGTGGCGGGCTATCCTGTGCTCAAATTCCCGCCGAAAAGCCGCATTAATGAAACCGCCTTTTTGCGTGTTTCTGAGGAGATAAACGAAGACGGTACGCTGAATTTTTACTCTGCCGGCGGCACTCATCGCTTGCAGCAGGACTTCTATATTCACAACGGCAAGGACGAGAGCCTGTATTATCCTCGCTTTACCTGGCATGCGGGACGCTATTTTGAGATTATCGGCGCCGCCGAACCGGTAGAGTTCAGGGTCATTCATACGAATATAGAGAATACCTCGGAATTCTATAGCTCTGACGAGCTGCTTAACTGGTACTATGAAGCATATATAAGGACTCAGCTCAATAATATTCACTGCTGCGTGCCCTCCGACTGCCCCCACAGGGAGAGGCTCGGCTACACCGGTGACGGTCAGATTGCTTCCGGCGCATGTATGACTACCCTGTCCTCTAAGGAGATGTACCAAAAGTGGATGCGTGACATTGCCGACAGTCAGGACAGATTCGGCGGCCATGTTCAGCACACGGCTCCCTTCTACGGCGGAGGCGGCGGCCCGGGAGGCTGGGGCGGAGCCATTGCCATTGTGCCCTATAACTTCTACCGCTATTTCGGCGATAAAAATGTACTTGAAGAGTATTATCCGAATATGGTCAAGTATGTTCAGTATATGGTTTCACGCTCTGAGAACAACCTTGTTGTCAGAGAGGAGGAGGGCGGCTGGTGTCTGGGCGACTGGTGTACTCCCCATAATAAGATTGAAATACCAGAGCCCTTTGTAAACACCTATTATCTTATCAAGTGCGCAAGGATTGCCCTTGAAACGTCGAAGATTATAGGCATTGACGCCGACAACGAGTATTTGAACAAGGTAATACGCGACTGCACTGAGGCTTTGTATGATGCTTACTACTCCCCCGAGACAGGCAGCTTCCTTGAGGGCATTCAGGGCGCTGACGCCTTTGCTTATGATTTAGGTCTGGGCGACGAGAGAACATTGCAGAACATTGTAAGCAAGTACAGCGCTCTGGG
>JAAYOZ010000045.1 GCA_012520115.1 Clostridiales bacterium
ATAAAAGTTTAGTAAGAGTTTACTTTTACTCTTTATCGCATTTGTTTAGAAATAGCTAAATAATACATAGCATGAAAACTTGTCCCCAGTTATAAACTCAAAAAATAATGAAATTATATAAAAGGGCTTGATTTTTATATTTAGCTGTGATAAACTAATCGGGCGTTGTCAAAGGGAAATCCCCGACGCTGACAGTGAGTAATGCTCTTGCTATATGAACGGGAGTTGAGATTGTGGCTGTTTATCAGATTATTTTAAGTATAGTATTAATAGTTCTTTCGGTTTTGCTCAGTATAGTTATCCTACTTCAGCAAAGCCGTCAGGCAGGTCTGTCCGGTGCTATTTCCGGTGCGACCGATTCCTTCCTCGGCAAGAATAAGGGTAGGTCTGCAGATGCAAGGCTTGCTCAGATAACGAAGGCTATCGCTATCTGCTTCTTTGTATTGGCGCTTGTGACCTCACTTTTACTCACATTGCTCGGCTGATTAACGTCAGCATGATTCAGTAGCTCAGTAGGCAGAGCACCTGCCTTTTAAGCAGGGTGTCCGGAGTTCGAATCTCCGCTGAATCACCAAAATAAGCTTGAACGCTCGCATTTTTGTGAGTGTTCTTTTTTTGCCCGAGGCATAAATCCATATTTGTCCGCATAAGCTTGACTGATTGGATATGTTTTTGTGAAAGGGATGATGTTATGAGAAAGTCCTCAAGATTCAAACGGGCAAAGAAAAGCGAATCAAAAGTTAAAAACACTAAGCTTCGTTCACTTATAAATCCCGCATCCTGTATCGGTTTCGGAATTGTTGTCTTTATTTTGCTGCTTTTAATGTTTGCCTTTGCTTTAGTCAAATCAAACATTTCCTTTAAGATTCTGCCCGTATTCTTAGTTGTGGCAATGCTTGCCTCGTCTTTTATTTCCGGCTTCTATTCGGCAAAAAGACTCAAGCTCAGAGGTATGGTAGCAGGCATAGCAGCCTCATTGCCGATAATACTTTTTTCGATTGTCTGCTCTTTTGTTATTAACAGCGGCAGCGTAAGGCCGATTCTCTTTTTAGTCTGCCTCGGCTGCTTAGTCACAGGAGCTATCGGCGGTATCTTCTCTGCAAATACAAGACAGTCCCGCAGGAGTATAAACTAAACATATATTTTTAGAAGGGTATCCGAAAGGGTACCCTTTTGCGTTTTTTTCGACTGATAATTATTTAAGCCTTGCAAATAAAGGTTTATTTTAGTAAATTTTATAGTATAATCATATAGTACAAATTTGATCGGAGTGTTTTATGTTCGATAGGTTAAGAGAAGATATCGCCTGCGTAAAAGAAAGAGACCCCGCTGCAAGAACTTCCTTAGAAGTGTTTCTTTTGTATCCGGGGTTAAAGGCTGTGCGTGCTTATCGCAAAGCCCACTGGTTTTATAATAGAAGGATGTTTTTTATTGCAAGATGGCTGTCGCAGAGGGCTGTCAGAAAGACAGGTATTGAGATTCATCCTGCGGCTAAAATAGGTCGTAGACTGTTTATCGACCACGGCTGCGGAGTTGTAATCGGCGAAACCACTGAAATCGGAGATGACGTAACCCTTTATCAGGGAGTAACCCTGGGAGGTACGGGAAAGGATACCGGTAAAAGGCACCCAACAATCGGCAACGGCGTAATGATCGGTGCCGGCGCAAAGGTGCTCGGCCCTATAAAGATCGGCGATAATTCCAATATCGCTGCCGGTGCGGTGGTGCTCAAGGAAATCCCCCCGAATTCAACAGCCGTCGGCGTACCCGCACGCATCGTCAAGCGTGACGGCGTAAGGGTCGACTGCAATCCTCAGAATCTTCAGACCCTTCAGGACCCCATTACCCAGGAAATAGAGCGGCTTGAAGCAAGGATTAATTGCCTGAGAAAGGCTATTGAGGCAGTTGATGAAAAAATCGAAGAATCGGAGCATCAAGGAGTATAAAAATGAAGCTGTATAATACACTGACAAGGACGAAGGAAGAGTTTGTGCCGCTGGAGCCTGGAAAGGTGAGAATCTATGCCTGCGGCCCCACCGTTTACAACTATATCCATATAGGTAACGCCCGCCCTCTTTGCGTATTCGATGTATTAAGGCGTTACTTTAAGTTTATAGGCTACGATGTCACCTTCGTTCAGAACTTTACGGATATTGATGACAAAATCATCAACAAGGCTAACGAAATGGGCGTTAAGTCCATTGAGGTTTCCGAAAAGTTCATTGAGGAATACAAAAAGGACGCAAGCGGCCTTAATATTATGACTGCGGACATTCATCCTAAGGTAACTGAGAATATCGACGAGATTATCTCAATCATCGAAACCCTCATTGAAAAGGGCTTTGCCTATGAAGCTGAGGGCGATGTTTATTTCAGCACCGGCAAATTCGACGAGTACGGCAAGCTTTCGCATCAGCCACTTGAGGAGCTTGAGGCGGGAGCCAGAATCAATATCGGCGAAAAAAAGACCGAGCCTATGGATTTTGCCCTCTGGAAGGCCGCAAAGCCAGGCGAGCCCGCATGGAAGTCCCCCTGGGGAGAGGGTAGGCCCGGCTGGCACATAGAATGCTCCGCAATGGCAAGAAAGTATTTAGGCAAAACTATCGATATCCATTGCGGCGGTCAGGATCTGATTTTCCCGCACCACGAGAACGAAATTGCCCAGAGCGAATGCTGCAACGGCGTACCCTTTGCCCGTTACTGGCTTCATAACGGCTATATAAATGTGGATAACGTTAAAATGTCAAAGTCCCTCGGCAATTTCTTTACCGTCAGGGATGTGGCCGAGAAATACGGCTATGAGCCTATCAGATATCTTATGATTTCATCCCATTACAGAAGCCCCATTAATTACAGCAAGGAAGCAATAGAGCAGTGCGTATCGGCTCTTTCGAGGCTCTATAACTGCCGTGAAAGCCTTGATTTCGCTATCAGCAAGGCAGATAAGGAAAATGCCGATGAATCGAAGCTGACCGAGGTTAAAGAAGCTCTGAACGTATATCATCAGAAGTTTATTGATGCCATGGATGACGATTTCAATACCGCAGATGCCCTCGGCGCTCTCTTTGAGATGGTTAGATTCATCAATAAAGAGGTTCTCACTCCCGACGCAGCAAAGGACATCCTTGCCCTCGCATCCGATTCATATGCCGAGCTGTGCGATATTCTCGGTCTGCTCTATGTAAAGAAAAAGGACGACGCCGAAGATTCCCTTAACGATACTGTCAACGCCCTGATTGAAGAGAGAACACAGGCCCGCAAGGAAAAGAACTGGGCAAAGGCCGATGAAATCAGGGATAAGCTTAAAGAGATGGGAATTGTTCTGGAGGATACACCGCAGGGTGTAAAGTGGCACAAGATACAGGACTAATATAATAAACCAAACGGAGGTGCTTTCCTTGACTATCGCTAAACAAAATGGAAAGAAGGCGTTTAAGACCGTGCTGATTGCTATTCTGATAATTGCAGCGGCTCTGCTGTTGATTTCTTTCTTAACTTCAAGAGAGACATCTGTCCCCGTAGCCGCATATAGCGGCAAAAACAGGTATATCACCCCGACGGGCAAGGCAATGGTATCCGCACACCGCTCCGGCGGCGGTATTTTCCCGGAAAATACTCTCTTGGCCTTTAAAAGCTGTGTAAACAGCGATACCTTTAACACCGATATCTTTGAATTTGACCTGCATCTGACCTCTGACAACGTCCTTGTGCTGCTGCACGACGATACACTTGACAGAACAAGCAACGCCGAGGAGCATTTCGGAGAAACAAATGTCAAGCCCTCCACAAAGACATATAAACAGCTCAGAGAGCTGAATATGGGCGAGTCCTTTAAGGATAACAATGGCAATCAACCGTACAAGGGACTGAGAGGCAATGATATCCCCTCAGATTTACGGATTGTCAGACTTGAGGAAGTACTCGACTACCTTTGCGCAAACGGTAATTACAGCTTTATCATTGAGATAAAGGACTCCGGCGAACTTGGCAAACAGGCAACGGATGAGCTTTACAGAGTTCTGTATGAGAAAAAACTGTTAGACAGGGCGATAGTCGGAACCTTCCACGGTGAGGTTACTAAGTACATAGATGAAAGCCACCCCGATATGATGCGCTCTGCAGGCATAAGAGAAGCCGTTTCCTTCTACCTTACATCGCTGCTCGGAATAAAGAGAAATACCGAAAAACTCGGCTTTGACGCTTTGCAGATTCCACCCAAGGCTGCTGTGCTGAATTTAAGCACTACACGCTTTATAAACTATGCCCACGCCCACGACATTGCGGTTCAGTACTGGACCGTAAACGACGAGGAGCAGATAAGGGAGCTTAACGAGAAGGGTGCGGATGCGATTATCTCGGACATTCCCGATGTGGCATACAGAATAATAAACGGAGAATAACAGATATAAAAACAGCTCTGAAGCCAGAGCTGTTTTACTTTTTTAAAGTGTTGCGGAGATGCCCTCGAACTTTGTTTTCGCTTCGTTTATCTTCTGCTGCTCTGCAGCGGGCGGGGCATACCAGCCTCTTTTCTCCATTTCGGTGAATACATTGTGCTGAATCGTGTGCTCCTCATTGAGAATGCACATCATATCATTTAAAAGCTCCTGGTTCTTACATTCGTTTGCAAATAAGCTGTAGGTTCCCGTAATATGCTTCTGAGATGTCAGAACGTCGGTCATGATTTCCTTATCGGTCATAGGATTGTTTTGCAATTCGCTCATCCTTTCATATTATTCTTAAATATTTAGCAGCAGAGATGCCCCATAAGCTTGTCAAAATGCTGCATATGCTGATTTGCAATATTCTCGCAGGTTTGCTTAATCTGCGGGTCTGCTGTCATTGTCGCATAGCTTCTGTACTTCTTAATAAGCAGCTGTTCCATATTAAGCTGATCTTCAAGTGCTTTCAGCTCTTCTGCCGTAAGATTTGCCATATTCAACTCTCCTCAAAAAATGATACAGGTGCAATTTGCACCGGTTCAGAAGTATTATTATCATTAGAAGTCCCTATATTCATGAAACTTGAAGATTGAAATTAGTTTCTGATAAGAGTAAACTGAGATTAAATTATTAAGAAAGTGATTTGTATGGATATTGACAGTTTGCTTTTGGGAATAGAGAACTGCCGGTGCGGTAAAAGACACGAATGCGATATTGAGAAGGTTATTATAAAAAAGGGCGCACTGAATGAGCTGCAGAGCATTCTGAGCGGCTTTTCGAACATTTTGCTCGTGGCCGATGATAATACATTTGCCGTCTGCGGCAAGAAGGTAAGTGAGTGCCTCGGTTCTTCCGTTAATGATAAGCTGATATACAGTCAAAAGCCTCTGCTTGTCCCTGACGAAAGGGCACTCGATGAATTAAATCAAATGGTATCGGGCGACACTGATATCATCGTCGGAGTAGGCTCCGGCGTTATTAATGACCTGTGCAAGCTTGTAAGCTTCAGGCGCTCTATTCCGTATTGCATAATTGCTACTGCGCCCTCAATGGACGGCTATGCATCCACTGTTTCGGCAATGATTGAAAATAATATGAAAATTACTTATTCTGCCCATACGCCGAAATACATTGTCGCCGATATTGATGTGCTGAAAAACGCCCCGATTGACATGATTAAATCAGGCTACGGCGATACATTAGGAAAGTACTCCTCCCTGAATGATTGGCTGTTAAGCAGTGTTGTTAATGATGAATACTTATGCGTGACAGTTTTTGACATAGTTTCTTCAGCCCTTGAAAAAACCGCTCAGATAGGCCCTCGCTTGAAGGACAGGGCAAATGAGGATATCAAGCTGCTTTTTGAAAGCCTTGTCATAGTCGGCATTGCCATGTCCTATGTGGCTAATTCAAGACCTGCTTCCGGCAGCGAGCATCATCTTTCACACTTTTTTGAGGTCGTGGGACTTTTGAATAATGAGCCTTATCTCCCGCACGGTATTTGCGTAGCCTGCTCTTCTGTATTAACACAAAGACTAAGAGAAGCAATAATTGAAAAAGAAGAATTTAAGCAGGCGAGTGAGTTTGTCAGGGAGAATTGGGAAAGGGAAATCAGGAGAATCTACGGGAAGGCGGCAGATGGAATAATAGAGCTTCAGAATAAGACAAAGCTCTATGAAAAGGACTTTGCTGCGGTATATAAAGAAAAGTGGAAGGATATTATCGATACGCTTAAAAAGACGCCGAAAGCCGATTATATTCTCGGGCTGTTAGACGCAGCAGACATCTCGTTTGATGAGTTTAAAGCCGTCTATTCGCCCGAAAAAATAAGCGATGCCATTTGGTTCGCAAAGGATTTAAAGGACAGGTACACGGTTCTCTGGCTATATTATTTATTAAAATACAAGGGAGAATAATTATGTGGAATCAGAATGAAAAGAACTTCTACATCTTCGGACACAGGGGAGTGAAGGCTCTATACCCCGAAAACACGCTTCTGTCTATTCAGAAGGCGCATGAATTAGGCGTTGACGGTATTGAGTTCGATGTGCGTATGACCCGTGACAAAGAGCTGATTATAATGCACGATGAAAAGGTCGACAGAACAACCGACGGCGAGGGTAAGGTTCGGGACTTCTCTTTGAGTGAAATAAAGCAGCTCGATGCGGGAATTAAGTTTTCCGATGAATTTAAGGGGGTCAGAATCCCGACACTTAAAGAGGTTCTGGACTTTGTAAAGGATACCGGTCTTCTATTAAATGTCGAAATCAAGGACTATGAGTTCGAGGTCGTGGATAAAACCATGGATCTGCTATATAAGTACGGTTATAAAGATAACCTTGTAATAACCTGCTTTGATGCAAGAATTACTACATACACCCACGAAAAATACGGCGTAAAGGTTCAGGGCTTCCCGGACAGCTATATGAAAAATTTCGAGGCAGGTGCAAGAAAGCATTTTTACAGCGTCGGAATCGCTATGAAGGATCTGACCAGGGAGCTTTGCGATATGTTCAAAGCCCAAGGAATTGACCCCTGGTGCTGGAGTCCCGATGATGAGGATGGCGTTCAGTTAATGATAGCCTGCGGCTCGACTCTTGCAACCTGCAATAATCCCATTCCGGCCTTGAAAATCCGTGAGAGCTTTTGAAAGGTTAAAACAGCAACAAAAATGCCCTGTATCATTTGATACAGGGCGAATTAATTCTTATTATGCAAGGAGGGAAGCTGCGTCCCTGTCAAGGAAGATAACTGCGTCGCTGTGCTTCTGAAGAATTGAAGCAGGGCAGGAAGGTGTGACCTCGCCTTCAATCATTGCCTTAATTGCCTTTGCCTTTGAGTGTCCCGTGGCAATAAGGATTACCTTCTTTGCCTTCATAATCGAGCCTATACCCATTGTAATTGCCTTTGTGGGCATATCGCCGTTCGGGAAGTAAATCTTGTTCGACTCGATGGTGCTCTTGGTAAGGTCGGTTACATAGGTGCCTTCGGAAAAGGCATCTGAGGGCTCATTAAAGCCGATATGACCGTTAGTGCCGATACCAAGAAGCTGAACGTATATTCCGCCGAACTGCTCGATTAAAGCGTCATAATCTCTGCATTCCTTTTCGATGTCCTCAGCTACGCCGTTCGGGACGTGAATCATATCCTTTCTCATATTCACATGGCTGAAAAGCATGTCCATCATAAAGAAATAGTAGCTGTTTGGATGCTCCTTGTTAAGGCCGATATATTCATCAAGGTTAAAGCTTACTGCGTCCTTAAAGCTTACCTTGCCCTTATTGTAGCAATCAATAAGATATTTGTAGGTCGGAACGGGAGTTGCGCCTGTTGCCAGACCTAAGACAGCGTCAGGCTTTTCCTTTAAAAGCTCAACAAAAATATTACCCGCCTGAACAGCTATATCAGCTGCGCTTTCAAGTATGATGACCCTCATTTTGTACCCTCCGTTGTTTTAAGTAAGTATTGTCAAGAGTTTAATAAATTATAGCACAAAAACCGGATTTGTGAACAATTACTTTAAATGTTTACAACTAAAAATGACAAATTCTCAGCATTTTCGCAAGATTTAAAAAATAGATTGCATATTTGTGAATAAGTTATTTATAATCCCGCATTTGATTGACTTTAAATGTATAAATGCTATAATTACAAGTGTTAGCGGCTGGCTAATTTTTATGTTAAATTTTTATCATTGCAGCCACTTGTTTTATTCTTCATTCCGTTTGTTCCGATTTATATATTTACTTTCAGGAGGTTGAAACCATGGAGAACAAGTTTGCAATTACCAACTATCCGAATGCTGCTGAGATAACAGCCCAGCTTGACGAGCTTATAAAAAAGCCTATCTTCACCATTAAGCCGGAAGCTCTGAAGGCTTATGAGGAAGAATACTACGACAAAAAGTGCGTAAAGTCTAAGGAAATGATAGAAAAGGCACGTGTGATTATCCCCGGCGGCGTTCAGCATAACCTTGCGTTTAACTATCCTTTCCCCCTTGTCTTTACAAAGGCGGAGGGCGCAAAGCTCTATGACATTGACGGCAATGAGTATCTCGACTTTTTACAGGCCGGCGGCCCGACAGTCCTCGGTTCAAATCCTCCTGAAGTCAGAGATCAGGTTATTGAGCTTTTAAAGACCTGCGGCCCCTCGACCGGACTTTTCCACGAGTTTGAATACAAGCTTGCTAAGAAGATATCCGATAACGTAGAAACCGTTCAGATGTTCCGTATGCTCGGCTCGGGAACGGAGGCCTGCATGGCAGCTGTCAGAGTAGCAAGGCTTGCCACAAAGAAAAAGAACATCATTAAAATGGGCGGCGCATACCACGGCTGGAGCGATCAGCTTGCCTACGGCATCAGAATCCCCGGCTCAAAGTTCACACAGGCAAACGGCGTTCCGCTGCATATTTTCAGGAATACTCAGGAGTTCTTCCCGAACGACCTTGACGACCTTGAGAGAAAGCTCCGCTTCAATATGCTCAGAGGCGGCACGGCAGCGGTATTTATCGAACCTGTCGGTCCCGAAAGCGGTACACGTCCTCTCGATTTCGATTTCAACAAGGGCGTTGAGCGACTTTGCCGCAAGTACGGCGCACTGCTTGTATTTGACGAGGTCGTAACCGGCTTCAGAATCGGCATGGCCGGCGCACAGGGCTATTTCGGAGTTTCGCCCGACCTTACCATATTCGGCAAAGCAGTAGCAGGCGGCTATCCGGGAGCCGGCGGACTTGGCGGCAAGAAGGAATATATGAAGTATTTAGGCGCAGGTCTTGACGGTTCCACAAAGATTAAGAAGGCTCTTATCGGCGGAACCATGGCTGCTACACCGATTTCATGCGTTGCCGGTTATTATGCCCTTGATATGATTGAGCGCACAAATGCCTGCTATAAGGCAGGACTTATGGGCGACAGGCTCACTCAGGGACTTCAGAAGCTAATTAAGAAGCACGGTCTGCCCTTTGTAGCATTCAATCAGGGCTCAATCTGCCACCTTGAAACTGTCGGTACCATGCACTTTGCAATTAACTGGTCTCGCCTCTGGGAGGTTCCGAAGGTACTCTCCGAAACAGGCATCCGCAAGAAGGAAATGGAGCATATGGGCGCCGCATATATGGCAGAGGGTCTTGTTACACTTGCCGGCAGCAGACTGTATACCAGCGCAGCCTATACTCCCGAGCTTATCGATGAAGCTCTTAACAGATTCGATAAGGTATTCGAAAATGTCGGCTTAAAGCAGGATTAATCCGTAAGGGGTTGGCGTAAAATCCAACCCCTTCTTGTAAAGGAGATTGTATATGACAGATATTTTAGAAGCCAAACAGCTTGTCATAAAAGCAGGACACAGGCTTTTGGAGACGGGTCTTATCGCAAGGACCTGGGGAAATGTAAGCTGTCGTATCAGTGATACTCACTTTGTAATTACCCCCAGCGGCCGTGCTTATAATAATCTTACGCCTGACGATATTGTGCTTGTAAAAATCGACGACCTTTCGTATGACGGCGACGTTAAGCCTTCGTCCGAAAAGGGTGTCCATGCCGAGGTCTACAAGCACCGTCCGGATGTGAACTTTGTAATTCATACCCATCAGCTTAACGCCTCAATGGTCAGTGTGCTGAGGTCTGATATTAATTTCGTGCCCGAAAAAAGCGCTTCAATAATCGGTGACCATGTGCCTGTATCCTCTTACGGACTTCCCAGCACAAAGAAGCTCAAAAACGGCGTTGTCGAGACCTTAAAGCGTTCCGATTCAAAGGCAATTCTGCTCTCGAACCACGGCGCCGTCTGCATGGGCGCAGATTATGAGGAGACATTTAAGGTAGCCTCAGAGCTTGAAAAAGTGTGCGAGGACTATGTCCGCCGCAAATTCACAATGCTGACGGGCAATATAGCAGAAACCTTTGATTCGATAAACAGCTTTATCACCGAGAAATTCGCTGCTGCCGAAACGGCAAAGGAGGTGCAGCCCTTTAATTCTGAGAGGGAAGGGGAGTATATTAAGCTTTTCCCGGCTCAGGGCGGCGATGTTATCAGAGTTAACAGCCTGACTGCAAAGCCCGTTTCGCCCGGCTCAGATTATCCGCCTGAGGTTCAGCTTCACCTTGCTATCTTCAATAAGCGCAAAGATGTTAACGCTATCGTACACTCCAAAAAGCCGGAGATTCTTGCCGTGTCAAAATGCTGCAAGCTCTTAAAGCCCTTGCTTGACGATTTTGCACAGATTGCGGGCATTTCTGCAAGGTCTGCTGTATTTGACCCCGATAATACGATTGCTTCATCAAAGAAGGTTGTCAGAAAGCTGAAGGGCAGAAACAGCGTGATTCTGAAGGACAACGGCATGCTTTGCGTTGCCGGAAATGTAAGCGACGCAGAGGCCGTCGAAATGGTGGCCGAGAAAAATGCCAAGGCCTATGTTGCCTCAAAGCTGTTTGACAAGAAAATTGCCATTGCTCCTCACGAAGCATTGCTTATGAGATTCATATACAAAGCTAAATACTCAAAGAAAGCGGATGAGGGTAAGAAAGGATAACAAAACTATTTGTTAGGAGATTCTATGAAGTATAAGATTTTTGCAAATCATGCTCATGTTTTTGACGCAGAGCGAAGACCGGACGGCACAGTTGACAAGCTGTTAAAGCTCATGGATGCATGTGAGATAAGCAAGGCTGTATGCTTTGCCCCCTTTAAGGGTCAGACTTCTGACCCGGATATAGACCCTGTTGAATGGCTCGCCAGGGAAATAGAGGGTAAGGACTCTCTTATAGGCTTCGGCACCATTGACTTTGACAGAGGAGATATTGAAAAGCAGGTAGAGCGCATAGCCGAGCTCGGTTTTAAGGGCATAAAGGTTCACCCCGCCGCACAGGAAATCAGCATTGTCGGCGAAGAGGCACGAAGGATGTATGAGGCAGCCCAGGATAAGGGACTTTTCCTCAGCTTCCATACGGGCATTCACTGGCACAGGATTTCAGACTATCACCCGATTTTGTTCGATGAGGTTGCTTTTGATTATCCTATGCTTCAGTTCAGCATGGAGCATATAGGCGGCTATCACTTCTTTAAAGACGCTCTTGCGGTCATGTGCAATACAAAAAGGCCATACCCGAGAGTTTATGCAGGCTGGACCTCTATTGCCCAGCCCGACAGCAACCCGCCCAGCGGCTGGACTATAAGCGATGAGGAGCTCAGAACCGTCATTTATCAGACAGGCAACGAGTTCAGCATTTTCGGCCTTGATTTCCCGTATAATCGTGAGGACTCCACAAATAAGGCTATCGAGAGGATACTTAACCTTGACATTCCCGAAGAGGCTAAAAGGGGCATTCTCGGCGAAAATCTTGCAAGGGTTCTGGATGTCGAGCTTGATTAATGAAATTTATGTATCTGAATTAACTTTTCTTGCATATAATTAATTGAAAAAATCGCTTGACAAATTGTTATTATACTGTTAGACTATCTACACAATAAAGTAGAGCGGAAATCTGCTCTCACCTTTAGGATTTATCCGCAGGGTCAATACTTTAAAGCTGGCAGCTATTATTGCTGTTTGTTTTGCAGTTTTGAGTGCGGATGATTCCGCACTCTTTTTAATTAATCGGAGGTGTTTAAGTATCAGTATCAAGCAAATGCAAATTAATGAGGAAATCCGTGACAAGGAAGTAAGACTTGTTTCCGAAACCGGTGAACAGCTTGGAATTGTTCCTATCGCAGAGGCTTTAAAGATTGCCGCAAATCAGAACCTTGATTTAGTCAAGATTGCGCCGCAGGCAAATCCCCCTGTTTGCAAGGTAATGGATTACGGCAAGTACCGTTTTGAGCAGTCTAAGCGTGAAAAAGAAGCAAAGAAGCACCAGCATGCTATTGAGATTAAGGAAGTCCAGCTTTCACTCAATATTGACAAGCACGACCTTGAAACAAAAGTAGGTCATGCCGTTCGCTTCCTTAACGCCGGTAATAAGGTGAAGGTCGCCATTCGCTTCAGAGGAAGGGAAATGGCTCACCCCGAACGCGGCATTGAAATCATGGAACAGTTTGCTTCAATGTGCGGTGAGATTTGTACTATCGAAAAGAAGCCGAATATTGACGGTCGTACAATGATAATGTTCCTTGTTCCGGCTAAGCCCAGCAAGTAATTGCACATTTACTGATACAATTACTCGCCGAATCATTTTGATTAAGGCGTTTCCGGTTATGACGTTTACACAATTTTCTATATGGGAGGAAAACGAATAATGCCTAAGATTAAAACAAACAGCGGAGCTAAAAAACGCTTTAAGCTTTCAAAGACCGGCAAGCCCATCAGAGCTCATGCCAACAAGTCTCACATTCTTACCAAGAAGTCAACAAAGCGCAAGAGGGGTCTCCGTCAGACAACAGTAGCAGACACCACCAACGTTAAGCAGATTAAGCGTCTTATTCCTTATTAATAAGGATTACCGCATCTGTCTATCCGGTAAACCTTAATAGGTTTTAATATCAAGGAGGTAACTAAACATGGCTCGCATAAAAGATGCGTTATCAACTCGTAAGAGAAGAAATAAAGTATTAAAGCTTGCAAAGGGATATTACGGCTCTAAGAGCAGGCTCTTCAAGACTGCTAAACAGGCAGTTATGAAATCAGGCAACTATGCTTATGTCGGAAGAAAGCAGAGAAAGCGTGACTTCCGTAAGCTCTGGATCACCAGAATTTCGGCAGCCTGCAAGCTTAACGGTATGAACTATTCTACCTTTATTAACGGTCTTAAAAAGGCTGACATCAATCTTAATAGAAAGATGCTCTCCGAGATCGCTATTTCTGACCCCGCAGCTTTCACAGCTCTTACCGAGAAGGCAAAGGCAGCTTTACAATAAGCTGTTTAATCTAATAATCAAAAAAGCTAAGGGAATACAAAAGGTATTCCCTTATTTTATTGAGTTGATTTTTCCATTTATTTGAATTATACTTACCATACTAAAAATTATGGAAAAGGAAATTATGATGACAGAGCTGACCGCAAAGACAAACCCAAAGGTAAAGCATTTTGTCAGGCTGCGCTCCGATGCTTCATACAGGCGTGAGCACAGCTGCTTTGTGCTGGAGGGACTCAGGCTCTGCCTTGACGCATATTTGAGCGGCATAAGCATTGCTGAAAGCTATGTAACGCAAAAGGCTCTGAATATGTTCGGCGATGAGCTTTCAGACATGCTTAAAGACTCAAAAGCATATCTGATTACCGACGAAATTTCCGACAAAATGTCCGACACACAGTCGCCTCAGGGCGTTTTTTGTATTTTTAAAATGCTTGACAAAGACTCTATGCGTAATAAAATAGAAGTCAACGGTAAATATATTGCGGCAGAAAGCATCCAGAACCCCTCTAATTTAGGGGCAATCGCAAGGACAGCGGAGGCGCTCGGTATAAGCGGACTTATTGTAGGCGGCGGCTGCGACATATATAATCCGAAGGCCCAACGTGCCGCTATGGGTTCGCTTCTCAGATTGCCGGTTATTACTGCGGACAACCTTATAGATTACCTCTTATCTTTAAAGGAGCAGGGCTTCAGAGTTTTCGGCACTGTGCCGGACAGAGAGGCCAAAGCCGTCACCTCGGTTGATTTTAATGCTCCTTGCGTTTCCGTTATAGGAAATGAAGCAAACGGATTATCGGATGAAATCCTGAAGATATGCACCGACAGAATTACGGTTCCGATGGCGGGCAGGGCGGAATCGCTTAACGCCTCCACGGCTGCTGCGATTATTATGTGGGAGATGGTCAGGTGAGCCAAAAGGAATACTGGATATGGCTTCAGTATGCCCTTGGAGCAGGCGCAAGGGTTGATGAGATTCTTGCCCATTACGGTTCACCGGAGGCTATTTATTGCGCCGGCAGCAGGGATTGGCGGCTGTCAGGGGTTTTTAAGGCAGATGTTATATCACGCTTAATTAAAAGAAGTCCGTCCGAAAGCTATTCCGTTATGAAGGAATGTGAAAATAACGGCTGGCATATAATAACACCCGAGGATGACTGCTATCCGAAGGGTTTTAAGAATCTGAGCGATTACCCGTTAGTGCTTTATGTATGGGGCAACACTGAGGTTCTAAAGCATGAAGTGCCTATTTCAATTGTCGGCACACGCTATGCAAGCGTATACGGCAAGAAAATCGCCACTGCGCTGTCATATTCACTTACAAAAGCGGGGGCGCTTGTTGTAAGCGGCGGGGCGAAGGGCATTGACAGCTGCGCACATATAGGCGCTCTCAATGCCGGCGGCAAGACCATAGCCTTTTTAGGCTGCGGGCTTGCAAGCAACTACTTAATAGAAAACCTGGAGCTTAGAAAGCTGATTGCAAGGGACGGCGCTGTCGTCAGCGAGTTTATGCCGCAGACACAGCCCACTAAATTTGCGTTTCCCATAAGAAACAGGCTCATTTCCGCATTCAGTCACGGAACGGTTGTTATAGAAGCAGGTGAAAAAAGCGGCTCTCTGATCACTGCACGTTATGCGTTAGAGCAGGGCAGAGATGTTTTTGTTGTCCCCGGGGATATAATAAGCTCAAACTTCAAGGGTACAAACAGACTGCTTCGTGAAGGCGCAAAGCCGGTTTTTTCCGCACTTGATATTCTTGAGGAATATGTATATCATTATGCGGACAGGCTAAATCTTGAAAACGCAGGTGAGCTTGTGGTGGATTCAGCCTCTCAGAACGAAATCCCGCAAAGCATTGCAAAAGAAAAGCCTGTTAAGCCTGTAAAAACAGATAAACCACGTCAGGAAAGCTATGTGCAGATGACTCTTTCTCCGCAGAAAGAAGAGAGGAAAGCTCCTGACGGCTTATCGGATTGTGCTTTGAAGATTTACAATATACTCAATGAAACACCGAAAAGCGCCGAAGAAATAATAAGCATAATCGGATTTTCACCATACGATGTGCTTACCGCCTTAACGGAGCTTGAATTTTCAGGCGCAGTAAATGTCCACCCAGGCGGTTTGTATTCAGTTTGATTATCCCAAAATTATTAT
Source organism: Clostridiales bacterium (assembly GCA_012520115.1). Lineage (GTDB taxonomy): Bacteria > Bacillota > Clostridia > Oscillospirales > Acutalibacteraceae > DTU053. Next base: position 15,444 of record JAAYOZ010000045.1, read on the forward strand.
ACAGGACGGTAAATATATGTCTAATCTTGTAATTGTTGAGTCGCCCGCAAAGGCGAAGACCATTCAAAAGTATCTCGGCCCGGGCTTTAAGGTTGTGGCTTCAATGGGTCATGTCAGAGACCTTTATCCGTCAACTTTAAGCGTTGATGTTAAGAATAACTTTGCGCCAAAATACACGATAATTCAGGGCAAGAGGCCGATTGTAAAGGAACTCAAGGACCTTGCCTCAAAGAGTGAGAAAATATATCTTGCAACCGACCCTGACAGAGAGGGCGAGGCAATCTCGTGGCACCTTGCTAACCTATTAAAGATTAAGCCGGAGAATGAGCTGAGGGTCAGATTTAACGAGATTAACGAGCAAAGCGTTAAAAAGGGCATTGCGCAACCTACAAAAATAGATGTTAATTTAGTCAACGCACAGCAGGCAAGGCGAATTCTTGACAGACTTGTGGGATACAGCCTTAGCCCCTTTATTTCGCAGAAAATCCGCAGAGGCCTGTCCGCAGGCCGTGTTCAGAGCGTCGCCGTAAGGCTGATTGTGGACAGGGAAGAGGAAATCAATGCCTTCGTTCCCGAGGAATACTGGTCAATCAGCGCAAAACTCACGGCGCCGCCCGCCCGCAAGGTCTTTAAGGCCGCTTTCGTGGGCGATGAAACCGGCAAGGTTAAAATCGGCTCTAAAGAGCAGGCTGACGAATACTTAAAGCGTCTTGACGGTGCCAATTTCTCTGTTGCCGATGTCAAAAAGGGCGTACGCCGCAGGCATCCCGCCCCGCCGTTCATCACTTCAACCTTGCAGCAGGAGGCCTCAAAACGCTTCGGCTTTTCCGCTCAGAAGACCATGAAGCTCGCTCAGGAGCTTTACGAAGGCGTTGAAATCAAGGGAATCGGCGTTACGGGTATTATCACCTACATGAGAACCGACTCTTTAAGAATATCAGACCAGGCAAGAAATGAAGGCATTAACTACATCAGGCAGACCTACGGCGAAAAGTATATTCCCGAAAAGCCGAGGTTTTATAAGTCAAAGGCTGGAGCGCAGGACGGCCATGAGGCTATCAGGCCGACTGCTTCAAATTTAACGCCCGACAGGGTTAAGGATGCGCTATCAAACGACCAGTATAAGCTTTATACACTCATCTGGAAGCGTTTCATCGCCAGCCTTATGGCTGACTGCCAGCAGGACACAGTTAAGGTCGATATAAAGGCCGCAAATGAATCAGATGCCGCCAAGAACCGCTTCTGCCTGTTCTCCATGAGCGGTTACAGCATCCGTTTTGACGGCTTTACCGTGCTTTACGACGATGCAGCAGAGGATGAGGAGGCGGACGAGATTATCCCCGCCGTTTCCAAGGGAGATATATTAAAGCTTAAAGAACTCAACTCCGAGCAGCATTTCACGCAGCCGCCCGCAAGATATACTGAGGCGTCGCTTATTAAGATGCTCGAAGAAACGGGTGTCGGCAGACCCAGCACCTATGCGACGATACTTTATACTATTGTCAACAGGGGCTATGTTGTCAAGGAGAATAAGTCCTTAAAGCCTACGGAGCTTGGAATTGCCACTACAAAGCTCTTAAAGGAATGGTTCCCCAAGATTGTTAACACAAAATTCACAGCCGGCATGGAGTCCAAGCTTGACGACGTTGAGGCTGGCTTATTTGACTATATTGAAATGCTTCACGGCTTCTACGGCGAATTTGAGGAAACCCTCTCAAAGGCTAAGGAAAACCTTGTGGGCGTGAAAATTCAGCTTGAAGAGGACAAGACCGACATTATCTGCGACAAGTGCGGCAGAAATATGGTTATAAAGGTAGGACGCTTCGGCAAATTCTTAGCCTGCCCCGGCTATCCCGAGTGCAAAAATACAAAGCCCTACGTTCAGAAAACATCCGCAAAATGCCCCAAATGCGGCGGCGACGTTATTGCAAAGCGTTCAAAGAACGGTTATCCTTTCTATGGCTGCAGCAACTATCCCGAATGCAACTTTATGACATGGGACCAGCCCATAGATGCTAAATGCCCCCAGTGCGGCGAGTCGCTGTTTAAAGCCCGCGGCGGAATTATTAAATGTCATAAAGAAGGCTGCGGCTATGAGCAGAAGGCGGAGCGCAAGCGCAAATCAAAGAACAAGCCGGAGGAAGCCGATGAATAAGGCAAAGACAGCGGCCGTCATTGGTGCGGGCTTTGCGGGCTGCGAGGCTGCAAAGCAGCTTTCGGCAAGGGGCATAAAGGTCAGGCTCTATGAGATGAAGCCAAAGAAGTTTTCTCCCGCCCATTCTTCCGAAAACTTTGCGGAGCTTGTATGCTCAAACTCCTTCAAGGCTATCAGAATTGAGACAGCCGCAGGGCTTTTAAAGAAAGAGATGGAGCATTTCGACTCGCTCACGGTCAAATGTGCTTACGAATCTCAGGTTCCCGCAGGCGGTGCCTTAGCGGTTGACAGGGAGATGTTCTCTAAGCTCGTTACTTCTGAAATCGAAGCCGATGAGAATATTGATGTTATCCGTGAAGAAGTGACCGAAATACCAGATGCGGATGCGGTTATTATTGCCGCAGGGCCTTTGGTTTCCGAGGCATTGGCTGAGAAAATTGCGGCACTATCAGGCGGCTTTCTGAGCTTTTATGATGCTGCGGCGCCTATAATCACCGCCGACAGCATTGATATGGAAAATGCGTTCTTTGCTTCACGCTATGACAGGGGCGGTGACACGGACTATATCAACTGCCCCATGAACAAAGAGGAGTACGAGGCCTTTTATAATGCTCTTATCGGCGCCGAAACCGCAGAGCTTCATTCTGTTGACTCTGACAGGCAGGTCTATGAGGGCTGCATGCCGATTGAGATAATGGCGAAAAGAGGTCCTGACACAATCCGCTTCGGGCCTATGAAGCCTGTGGGTCTTCGTGACCCCCGTACCGGACACAGACCGTGGGCTGTTCTGCAGCTCAGAAAGGAAAATGCCGAGGGGAGCCTGTATAATCTTGTAGGCTTCCAAACCAATCTGAAGTTCGGCGAGCAAAAACGTGTTTTCTCCATGATACCCGCTCTTAAAAATGCCGAGTTTGTAAGGTATGGCGTAATGCACCGCAATACGTTCATTAACTCCCCGAAGGCATTGAACAGAAATCTCTCCTTTACGTCTGCGCCTCATATTTTCGCAGCGGGGCAGATTACCGGAGTCGAGGGTTATATGGAGTCAGCCGCCTGCGGCATTATTGCTGGCATAAATGCGGCAAATTTCATTTTAAATAAACCTCATTTAGAGCTTCCCCTTGAAACCATGCTCGGTGCTCTGGTAAACTATACCGTGTCAAGCACCTCAGACGATTTTCAGCCTATGGGCGCAAGCTTCGGGCTGCTTCCGCCACTGCCTCAGAAAATCAGAGATAAAAAAGAGCGATACAGAGCCCTGGCTGAAAGAAGTCTTGAATTACTGAAGGGTTTTGAGGCTTAAACTCATAAAGCCTGTCATAATATGTTGAATACAAGCATAATTTTCAATGAATAATAGGGAGTAAGGCTATGAAGGTTATAGTTGACGCTTTCGGCGGAGATAATGCACCTGTTGAGATACTGAAGGGCTCGGCTTTGGCTGCCGAGGAACTTTCCGTCCAGATTACCCTTGTGGGCAATAAGGCAGAAATCAAAAAAGCAGCCGAAGAAAACAACATAGACATAAGCTCAATGGATATAGTCGAGTCAGGCTCGATTATCACGGCCTTCGATTCCCCGATGACCGTTATCAAGTCCAAGCAGGATTCATCAATGGCTGTCGGACTGTCACTGCTGGCTGACGGCAGGGGAGACGCCTTTGTATCCGCAGGCAGCACGGGCGCATTGGTCGTAGGCGGTACATTCATTGTAAAAAGAATCAAGGGAATAAAAAGAGCCGCTATCGGCACTCTTATGCCCTCGGCAGAGAACCCATTTATTCTCCTTGATGCGGGAGCAAATGTGGAATGCACTCCCGAATTCCTTAACCAATTCGCCATTATGGGCGACATTTATATGCGTCAGATAATGAATGTTGCATCCCCCCGTGTGGGTCTTGCGAATATCGGCGAGGAGGAAACAAAGGGAACCGAACTTTATCAAGAGGCATACGCTCTGATGAAGGAGGCAAACTATAACTTTATAGGAAATATTGAAGCAAGGGATATTCCTTACGGAAAGGCTGATGTAGTAGTAGCAGACGGATTTACAGGAAATATAATACTCAAGACCTATGAAGGCGCAGCAGGAGCTTTAGGCGGCATGATTAAGGCAATGTTCAAGAAGAACGCTTTGACTATGCTTTCCGCCCTGCTTGTAAAAAGCGGAATTGACGAATTTAAGAGCAAAATGGATTATAAGGAATTCGGCGGCGCTCCGCTTATGGGCATAACTAAGCCCGTCATCAAGGCGCACGGCTCCTCTGATGCGAGAGCCTTCAAAAACGCCATCAGACAGGCAAAAATGTTCGCTGAGAAGAACGTTGTTGCCGAAATTGAAAACAATCTGCCAATACCAAAATCCAAATCTAATCAGGAGTGATTGATTAATGATATTCGAAAGAGTTGCACCTATTATAGCCGAGCATTTTAACATTCCCGAAGAGGACCTTAACGAGGAAATGTCTTTTGAAGAGCTGGGTGCCGACGAAATCGATATGCGTGAGCTTGCCTCAACACTTGAGGACGAATTTGACATTGAAATTCACGAGGATGAAATCGCTGATATAGAAACGGTTGACGACCTTGTATCCTTGATAAAAACCGCCGTTGAGCTATCATAGACAAAGGCGAGATAAAAATGAAAGAACTCATAAAAAAAATCGGATACGAATTTAAGGATGAGAGCCTGTTAATCAGGGCTCTCACCCATTCCTCATATGCAAATGAAAGCGGCGGTAAGTTTGAGTCTAACGAAAGACTGGAATTCTTGGGGGATTCCGTTCTCGGCTTTATTACCGCTGAGTTTTTCTTTGCCCGTGAGCAGGACTTGCCCGAGGGGGAGCTTACAAAGCTCAGAGCCGCCGCAGTCTGCGAAAAGTCCCTGTCTGCCTTTGCTAACAGAATAGGACTCGGAAAGCACCTCTTGCTCGGCAAGGGCGAGAAAAACTCAAAGGGCAATGAACGCCCCTCCATACTTGCGGACGCCTTTGAAGCATTGATTGCCGCAATTTACTTAGACGGCGGAATAAAGCCTGCCACAAAGTTTGTGACAGCCTTCCTTGAGGATTTTTCCGCCGAATACTATACGATAAACGACGCAAAGACGGTATTGCAGGAGATCGTTCAGAAAAACCCCGGCGAATTGCTGGAGTATGTGCTTGTTAAGGAATCAGGTCCTGACCACGCAAAGAGCTTTGAGGTTGAAGTAAGGCTCAATGCAAATGTAATAGGCCGAGGCAAGGGAAAGAGCAAAAAGCAGGCGGAGCAGCTTGCCGCAAAAGAGGCTTTATCCCTGATGGGGCTTTGATATGTCAGGGCAGAAGCATATAAATGTGGCGGTTTTTGTGCCGCACGAGGGCTGTCCGCATGACTGTCTGTTCTGCAATCAGAAGGCCATATCCGGCAGGACGGAGAAACTGGCGGCAGCCGATGTTGAGCTTGCCGCAAATACCGCTATCGCAAGCGGTAAGGACACAACAGGCGGCGAAATAGCCTTTTTCGGCGGCAGCTTCACCGCAATTGATTCGGATTATATGGAGAGCCTTTTAAAGGCCGCAAAGCCTTACATAGACGCCGGCAGCTTTAAGGGCATCCGTATTTCCACCCGTCCTGACTTCATTGACGAGAGAATACTTTCTTTGCTGAAAAGCTATCGTGTTACCGCAATCGAGCTTGGCGCTCAGAGCATGGTAGACGAGGTTCTTATTAAAAACCACAGGGGACATTTGTCCGAGGACACCCGAAAGGCCTGTGCATTAATAAAAAGCTATGATTTTGAGCTGGGGCTTCAGATGATGACCGGCCTTTACGGAGACAATGACGAAGGAGCCTTTTTTACCGCTGAGGAGTTTATTAAGCTTTCGCCCCAGACAGTGCGAATCTATCCGACTATCGTTCTGAAAAACACCATGCTCTCAGAGCTTTATTATAAAGAAATGTACAAGCCTCAGACTCTTAGTGAAGCTGTGGAACTTTGTGCAAAGCTGTTAATAAGGTTCCGCAACGCAGGCATTAAGGTTATAAGGCTCGGGCTTCATTCCGGCGGGGGAGTTGAGCCGGACTATATCGACGGGCCCTATCACCCTGCCTTCGGTGAATTGTGCGAAAGCAGAGTGTATTTAAAGAAGGCTACCGGGCTTTTGTCGGCTTATCCAAAGGGCAAATATAAGCTGGTTGTAAACAATTCCGATATTTCGAAAATGGTCGGGCAGAAACGTGATAATATAAAGGCCCTTTCTTTAATGGGCTATGACTGCACTGTCTCCGGTGCCGAGAGCGTTTCGCCTTTTGATATACTTATTAAGCAAATGTAAGGAAATCGTTTATGTACTTAAAATCAATCGAAATGCAGGGCTTTAAATCCTTTCCGGACAAGACCGTTATGGACTTCGGAAAGGGTATTACCGCTGTTGTCGGGCCGAACGGCTCCGGCAAGAGTAATATTTCCGACGCTATAAAATGGGTGCTCGGCGAGCAGTCAAGTAAATCTCTCAGGGGCAGCAAGATGGAGGATGTTGTTTTCGGCGGTACCGCAAAACGACGCCCGCAGGGCTATGCAGAGGTTGTTTTAAGGCTTGATAATTCGGATAGCACAGTCAATTCACCGCTGATTGAGAACAGCAAGGATAACGAGATTATCATTTCAAGGAAGTATTATCGCTCAGGCGAGAGCGAATACAAGATAAACGGAAATATCGTCAGGCTCAAGGACATCCATGAGCTGTTTATGGACACGGGCCTCGGCCCCGACGGCTATTCGATAGTAGGTCAGGGCAGAATCGAGCATTTGGTATCCGCTAAGTCCACAGACCGCCGTGAAATGTTTGAGGAAGCGGCGGGCATATCCCTCTATCGTCACCGCCGTGCCGAGGCTTTCAGAAAGCTTGAGCAGACAGAGGAAAACCTTACAAGGCTCAGAGATATTCTTGCTGAACTGGAATCAAGAGTCGGTCCCTTAAAGACACAGAGCGAAAAGGCAAAGAAATTCCTTGTATTAGCTGAAGAAAAGCGTGAAATTGAAATCGGAATATGGCTTAACGTAATAGATAAATCCTCAAGGCAATTAAAAGAGTATGCCGACAAGGAAGCGATAGCAAAGGCTCAGTATCAGACCATAAATGACGAGCTTGAAAGCATTATTCTGCGCTCGGAGGAAGCTGACGGCAAGACAAAGGAAATCACCTTAAGGCTGGACGAGCTGCAAAAGAGCATTTCCGCATTCGAGGAGGCAATAGCATCCTTTGAATCTCAGGCAGCCGTCGGAAGAAACTCGCTTTTCCACACCGAGGAATCAAGGAACAGGCTCGGCAAGGAGCTCAGCAACGAGCACGATATTAAGGCAAGGCTTAATGAGCAAAAAACAGAGCTGTTAAGCCAGATTGAGGGCTTAAAGCTCGACATAGAAAAGAAAAAGGACGAAATCAGCAATATTACCGCAGAGCTGCTGACGCTGAGAAATAAGGACAGCAGTTTTTCAGAACAGTTTGACGAATACACCGCAAGCCTGACTGAGCTTGAACGCAAGCTGTCAGAGCAGAGAATAATCGAAAGCTCCGCCCTTTCTTCAGCAGAGGAAATAGGCAAGCGCAAAACCGAGCTGACAGACGCAATTAAGGAAAAAGAACTGCAGCTCTTAGATTTAGAACAGCAGGTTCTAAAGGCAAAGGAAGAAAAAGAAGAATGCCTTGATAACCTTGTTTCCGCCGAAAACTCCGTAAAGGGCTATTCGATCAAGGTCAGAAATGCGTTGAGTGCTTTGGAAAATGCCAATAAAAAGCTCTCTGACGAGCAATTAAAGGCTGACAGGTATCGCTCCCGCATTAAGCTTCTCAACGATATGGAAAGAAACATGGAGGGCTATGCGGGCAGCGTCAGAGCCGTTATGAAGAAGGCTCATGAGGGATTTCTTAAAGGCATACACGGCCCGCTGTCGCAGCTTATCAAGGTTGAAAGCGAGTACGAAACCGCAATAGAAACCGCCCTCGGCGCAGCACTCCAGAACATAGTCACCGACACCGAAAATGACGCCAAAAAGGCGATAAACTACCTCAAAGAATCGGGCGACGGCAGAGTCACATTCTTTCCGCTGACATCGATAAAAGGCAAAACCCTTGATGAAAAAGGCCTTGAAAAGTCAAGGGGCTATGTTGCCGTTGCTTCTCAACTTGTGGAATATGACAAGGTTTACGAGGAAATAGTAAAGTCACAGCTTGGCAGAACCGTTGTCGCCGAGGATATGGACTGTGCAATCGAAATGGCACGGAAATATTCTCACCGCTTTAAAATAGTCACCCTCGACGGTCAGGTTATTAACGCAGGCGGTTCAATTACCGGCGGTTCAAGGATTAAAAGCGGCGGCTTCTTAAGCCGTGGTAATGAGATTGAAAAGTTAAGCTCTCAGCTTGCGGAAATAGAAAAGCATCTCGAAAAAGCAAAGCAGGAGGCAAAGCTCGCTCAGGAGTCTTACGCCCGTGAAACCGCCGCCTTTGAAGGCGCTCAGGGCGAGCAGCTCAGGGCAAAAGAGGCTCTGATTTACAGTGAAAACCTACTGAACGTCACAGAGTCAAAATACAGGGATGCAATAGCTTCGCTTGAGGCAGTTAAGCTCGAATCCGAACGCCTGGATTTAAGGCTTCAGAACTCAAACGACATTTCAATTAAGGCTAAAGAGGAAATTGAAAGGCTCATCGCCGAAAAGTCATCCGTTCAGGAAAAGCTCAACGCTCTGACGGACGACAGGCAGAAGCTATTAAGCACAAGCAGGGAAATCGATGACAGAATCGCTGCTATAAACATTGACCTTGCTGCGCTTAATAACGAGGTTGCACTCAAAATGACCGCCTCTGAGGAAATCGACAGGCGCATCAAGGTTCATGACGAAAAGGCGGAGGGTCTTTACTGGGAGATTAACGAGCTTAAGGTCAAGGAGGCCGAGCTTAAGAACAGCATAGACTCCCATGAGGCAAAAGCCGCAGAGCTTAAAGAAAAAATAACCTCAATAAAAGCCGAAATCGAAAGGCTGATTGAGGAAAGAGAAAATGCCGAAAGCATTGTATACAGCCTGCGAAACGAGGAAAGGCAGAAAACAGCCGAGAAGGAGAATATCTCAGGCGAGCTTGTAAGGCTCAGTGAGCGTATTCAGTCATTGGAAAAGGAGCAGGCAGACCTCGAAAATAAGCTTTTTGAGGAGTACGGACTTACAAAGAGGGAAGCCGAGCGGCTTGATATCAAAATCGAGTCTCCGCAAGCTGCCTCACGCCGACTTTCTGAATTGAAGGCTCAGATAAAGGCTCTGGGCAATGTAAATCTCGCTGCCATTGAGGAGTACAAAGAGGTCTCCGAGCGCTATGAGTTTATGAGCACCCAGATAAAGGATGTTGAGAATTCCAAGGCAGAACTTACAAGGCTCATAAACGACCTGACGGAGAAGATGACCGAGATCTTTAAGGAGAAATTTGACCTTATCAATCTTCATTTCTCCGATGTTTTCAAAAAACTCTTCGGCGGCGGCAACGCAAAGCTCATTCTCGAAGACGAGAGCAATATGCTTGAATGCGGCATTGAAATCACCGCACAGCCTCCCGGAAAGGCAGTTAAAGCCTTGTCCCTTCTTTCCGGAGGTGAAAAGGGACTTTGCGCCGTTTCGCTGCTCTTTGCCATGCTCAAGGTTTCCCCGTCGCCCTTCTGCATATTCGACGAGGTTGACGCCGCATTGGATGACATAAATGTTCTTCGCTTCGCAAGCTATGTAAGAAGCCTGTGTGAGAAAACGCAGTTTATACTAATAACCCACAGGCGAGGAACAATGGAGGAGGCCGACCTTCTCTACGGCGTTACAATGCAGGAGGAAGGCGTGTCAAAGCTGCTTGAGCTCAAGACCGCCGAAATGGCGAAGAGCCTCGGAATCGAATAATTCATAAATTTCTATATAATGTGCAATAATAATATGCTATAATAAATTAATTGGTAATAATTTGATGCTTTTTGCATTTCACGACGAGTGGAAGGTGTGGTTCAGTGGGTATATTCAGCAAGATTAATTTCGGTCTTAAAAAGACCCGTGACAAAATGTCGGGTGCAATCGACGATTTGCTTGACTCCTTTGACGCTTTAAGCGACGATTTATATACAGAGCTTGAAGAAATCCTTGTTATGGGCGATGTTGGCGTTACAACCGCCGTTGAGATAACTCAAGCCTTAAAAGAGCGAGCCAAAAAGAAAAGGCTCGATTCACCGCAGCTTATCAAGGATGAGATTAAGAATATAGTTGCCGAAATGCTTGAAGGCGGCGAGGATATGGGGCTTATCACCAAGCCGTCTATCATCCTTGTTATCGGCGTAAACGGCGTCGGTAAGACCACCACAATCGGCAAGATGGCCGCTATGTATAAGGCTCAGGGCAAAAAGGTGATTTTAGCCGCAGCAGATACTTTCAGAGCCGCCGCAATCGACCAGCTTCAGGTCTGGGCGGACAGGGCAGGCGTTGACATAGTAAAGCACAAGGAGGGAGCAGACCCTGCCGCAGTCATATTCGACACAATTGCAGCGGGCAGAGCAAGAGAGGCGGATATTATTATCTGCGACACCGCCGGCAGACTGCACAATAAGAAGAACTTAATGGACGAGCTCGGCAAGATATACAAGGTCATTGACAAGGAGCTGCCATACTCCGACAGAGAGGTTCTGCTTGTCCTTGATGCCACTACCGGACAGAACGCAGTTAATCAGGCAAGAGAGTTCCAGTCCGTTGCCGAGTTAACAGGCATTATCCTTACTAAGCTTGACGGCACCGCCAGAGGCGGAGTTGTGCTTTCGATAAAGAATGAGCTTAAAATTCCCGTTAAATTTGTCGGCGTAGGCGAAAAGCTTGATGACCTTCAGCCCTTTGACCCCAAAGCCTTTGCGGAAGGCTTGTTTGAAAGCGTTAATGAGAATGAATTCCCCGAGGATTATGCATTAGCGGAGGCTGAAAGCTATGAGGACGACACGATTTTTGAAAAAGCAGCTGAAGAAGATTTTGAAGAAGCAGGGGTTTACGATTCGTCAGAAGTCGGAGAGGACGAACCCTTTGCAGCAGTCGAAGAAGAATCCGCTGACCTTGAGGCAGCAGATACTTCGGGAGATGAAGGATATTCACAGGAAGAAGAGTCAGTGGTAGAAGAGGAAAAACAGGAAGATAAAAAGCGCAAAAAGGGTCTGTTCGGCATGTTTTCAAAAAAATAAACCGTGAGGTGAAGTTATGAAATTTTTACTTGCAAGTCACAACAAGAAAAAAAGAGACGAATTGCATAGAATACTTTCACCTTTGGGAATTGAGGTTTATACTGCTGATGATTTGGGAATAATTCTACCGGAGGTCGAGGAAAACGGCAGCACCTTTGAGGAAAATGCAGAGATTAAGGCTGTCAGCGGCTGCGAGTTTTCCGGCCTGCCTTGCATTGCCGACGATTCCGGCCTTATGATTGACGCTTTAGAGGGCAAGCCCGGAATTTACAGTGCAAGATATGCCGGTGAAAGTACTCCATACTCCGAGAAAATCAAGGTATTACTTAATGAAATGGAAAATGTCCCGGATGAGCGCCGCACCGCAAGATTTGTCAGCGCCATTTGCTGCGCCTTCCCGGACGGCAAAAAGATTTTCGTCAGGGGAGTGTGTGAGGGCAAAATAGGCACTGCCCCGTCAGGGGAAAACGGCTTCGGCTACGACCCGATATTTTACTTTGAGGGCAAGAGCTTTGCTCAGATGACTGCCGATGAAAAGGATGCCGTCAGCCACAGGGGCAAGGCGCTCAGAGGACTCAGACTCAGGCTCAAAGAGCAGTTTTCGCTATAACCAAGAAAGGATAACCTATGACAAGTAAGGAAAGAGCAGCTTTAAGAGCACAGGCAAATTCGCTGGAGGCTTTAATCTATATAGGTAAGTCGGGCATTACCGATGCGCTCGTCAAGCAAACGGAGGATGCCATAAAGGCACATGAGCTTATAAAGCTTAAAGTGCATATGGAAACCTCGCCGATATCCCCGAGGGATGCCGCAAATGAGCTTGCCGCAGCGGTAAATGCAGATGTAATTCAGGTAATAGGCGGCGTTCTGGTGCTTTACAGGTACAACCCGGAGTTACATGAAGCAAAGCCCAAAACAGTTGTCACTGCAAAGCCCGACCGCAAAAAAGCCGCAACTGACAAGAAATCACCTAAGCAATACGGTAAAACAAAATAGCAAAAAAAGAACCTGCGAGCCCGCAGGTTTTCTCTTTGTCTTTATTTTGGCTGCCGCAGCCTTTTTTCAATCCATAAACCTATATAGCTCCACAGAGAGCCTATTGCCGAAAGGCAGACAACGGGCAGCATTACCGCCAGAATTCCGCTTGCCGAGAATAATAATGTGAAGAAGGCGGCCACAGCCGAGATAAGCAGGGAGCCTAAGGTAATCATAAGCGAAATTGTTAAGGACAATATGATGTATTTGTGACCTGAATCAAATAAAAGCGGGCTTTTAAATCTGTGTGCCCTTAAAAATACAATGCCTGCATACAGCAGAATCGGGACAATTATCAGTGCGTAAAGCCTCATAAGGCCGGAGGCTGCAAGTCTGTTTGTTGATTTAAAAATATAAAATAGCTTAGGGTCAACAGCGGCAAAAAACATAATTATCGCAGCGCCTGACAGCCACCAGACAATATTAAAAATCAGCAAGGGTCTTCTGCTTTTCATAATAAGCTTCCTTAAATAATATAGATTTAAACTTATTATGAACGAAGTGTATTAATTACATATTAATAACTTTTAAATTTAACTGAAAGTAATTTAAAATATTTTTCTATTATTGGAAAAACATAGAATCGGAGTTTAACAGATAAACGCAGAGAGTTTTAACTCTCTGCGCTTTTCTTACAGTGTCATCTGCTCTCCCTTATCCTCGGGAGAGAGGAGCATTCCGGCGGCGGGGAGGGTTTTTGTTCTGTACCTCTTCGGGTTTGCAAGCATGCCCTCAATATACTGCTTAACTGACTGTACTCTGTGTCCCTTCTTCAGCGTCATTACAGAAACGCCCTGAGTGTCCTTGGTGGATTTCGGGCTTATTGCGCCGGTGTTCACAAGAAGGTTTCTGCCGGCACTTGAGGTCAATAGGAACTCGCAGTCCGACTTAATATATGCTGCGGCGACAATGCGGCTTTTATCGGAATATGCCTTTATTAGCTTCTTCCTGTTAAGCTTTGTGGCATAGGCTGACATATCGACCTTAGCCATTTTTCCGTTCTCGAAGAAGAAAAGCATATAGCCCTCGTAATCCTTCGTAACAGCCATATAAATGGCCGATTCGCCTTCGTCCATGCCTAATGTAGCCGGAATAAAGTCGCCCAGAACGCTTGCCTTAGTGTCCTCAAAGTCGGAGGCCTTTGCCTTGTAAACCTGCGCCTTATCGCTGAAGAAGAGCAGCTCTGAAGTGTTGTCCGCCTCAATCTCGGCAATGATTTCATCGCCCTCTTTTAGCTTATGCTCACCGCTCATGCGCAGAGACAGGGGAGTGATTTTTTTGAAATATCCCTCTCTTGTAAAGAACAGGTGAACCTGATAGCTGGGGATGTTCTCTTCCTCTTCATCGTCGTCATCAGATACGGTGGTTATGATTTCGGTGCGCCTTTCTTTGCCGTATTTCTTAATAACGTCCCTGAGCTCATCTGCAATAATTGCCCTTATTCTTTTCTTGTCGGAGAGGATAATCTCCATCTCGGCAATATCTTTAGTCAGCTTTTCGATATCCTGCAAACGTTTAAGAATATACTCACGGTTTAAATGGCGCAGCTTGATTTCAGCCACGAACTCCGCCTGAACCTCGTCAATGCCGAAGCCTATCATAAGGTTAGGCACAACGTCCTGCTCGTTTTCAGTTTCACGGATTATCTTGATTGCCTTGTCAATGTCAAGCAGGATTTTCTTCAGACCCTTCAAAAGATGTAGCCTGTCCCTTGCCTTAACAAGGTCAAAATGAACCCTGCGACGAACGGATTCATCCCTGAAGGCGAGCCATTCTTCAAGAAGCTGCTTTGCGCCGAGCAGCATTGGCTTGCCGGCTATCAGCACATTAAAGTTGCAGGAGTAGCTGTCCTCAAGGGGAGTCCTCTTGAACAGGAAGGTCATCAGCTTCTCTGGATTTACGCCTCTTTTCAGGTCAATCGTAATCTTCAGGCCCGTCTTATCGGTCTCGTCCCTGACGTCGCTAATATCCTTCAGCTTACCGCCCTTTACAAGCTCTATTATTTTCTCGATTATTGCTTCGCTTGTGGTAGTAGGCGGTATCTCATATACATCAATGCAGTTATTGGCCTTGTCATATCTGTATTTGGCCCTGACTCTGACCGAGCCTTTACCGGTGGCATAAATCTCGTCAAGGGCGGCCTTGTCGTAGAGAAGCTGACCGCCGCCGGGGAAGTCAGGAGCCTTCAATGTGTCGGAGATATCGTGGTCGGGGTTCGTTGTAAGCACAATTGTGGTTTCGCAGACTTCCTTTAAATTGAAGGAGCAGATATTGCTTGCCATGCCGACGGCAATGCCCGTGTTGGGGTTAACAAGGATGTTCGGGAAGGTGACAGGCAGCAGGGTAGGTTCCTTCATCGTGCTGTCGTAGTTGTCAACGAAGTCAACCGTGTCCTTCTCAATATCCCTGAAAAGCTCTGCGCAGATAGGCTCAAGGCGAGCCTCGGTGTAACGGGAGGCAGCGTAGGCCATATTGCGTGAATATGCCTTGCCGAAGTTGCCCTTTGAGTCAATGAATGGATGCAGCAAAGTTTCGTTTCCCTTAGTAAGCCTTACAAGGGCATCATAAATAGCGCCGTCGCCGTGGGGGTTAAGCTGCATCGTTCTGCCGACAATGTTGGCGGATTTGATTCTGGGGCCGTTAAGAAGTCCCATTTTATACATTGTATATAAGAGCTTGCGGTGCGACGGCTTGAATCCGTCTATCTCGGGAATAGCTCTCGACATAATTACGCTCATGGCGTAGGGCATATAGTTGGTTTCAAGGGTCTCGGTTATGGGCTGAACCTCAATTTCGCCCGCACCGAGAATATGAGCCTTATTATCAGGTGTATTGTCCTTAGGCGGCTGAGCGCCCTTTTTAGCTTTTGCAGCCATTTATTTTATCACTCCAAAGGATTAATTGCGCTTATATCTTAATAGACATCGACCAGATCAATATATCTGTGGCCGTGTTCGGCAATGAAGTCTTTTCTGCCCTGAAGGTTGTTGCCGAGCAGAAGGTCGAACACCTCTTCCGTCTGCACGGGATTTGAAATGGGGTCAACTCTTATCAGCCTGCGGGTTTCGGGGTTCATTGTGGTAAGCCACATCATGTCGGCATCGTTCTCACCGAGACCCTTTGAGCGCTGTATCGTAAACTTCGCATTGCCGATTTCCTTTAATGCCTGAGCCTTTTCAGCCTCCGTATAGGCAAACCATGTCTGACCGCCGGAGTTAATCTCATAAAGAGGGGATTCGGCAATATAAACCTTGCCCGCATCGATAAGTGAGGGCATAAGTCTGTAAAACATCGCAAGAATAAGGGTTCTTATCTGGAAGCCGTCCACATCGGCGTCGGTACAGATTATGACCTTGCTCCAGCGGAGGTTGTCCAGATTGAAGGAGGACAGCTCCTTGTGCTTTGAGCTGACCTCAACGCCGCAGCCCAGTACCTTAATCAAGTCGGTTATTATTTCGTTCTTAAAAATCTGATTGTAATCGGATTTGAGGCAGTTAAGAATCTTGCCCCTTACAGGGATAATAGCCTGGAAGCTCGAATCCCTTGCCTGCTTGCAGGCGCCGAGAGCCGAGTCGCCCTCAACTATGAAAATCTCTCTTTCCGAAACATCCTTGCTTCGGCAGTCGACAAACTTCTCAACCCTGCTTGTTAAGTCGTTGCCGACGGCAAGGGTCTTTTTAAGGTTCAGTCTTGTGACCTCTGCCTTGACCCTTGAGCGCATGTTTATAAGCACCTGGTCGCAGATTTTTTCTGCCTCTAAGGGGTTCTCTATAAAGTAAACATCGAACTGATGCTTTAAGAAATCCGTTATGGCTTCCTGTATGAATTTGTTTGTAATAGCCTTTTTGGTCTGGTTCTCGTATGAGGTCTGGGTGGAGAAAGAGGAGATAACAAGGATTAAGCAATCCTCAATGTCCTGAAAGCTGATTTTGTTGTCGGTCTTTGCGTATTTGCCGTTCTGCTTTAAATAGCCGTCAATCTTTGAAACAAGCGCACTTCTGACGGCCTTTTCAGGCGCACCGCCGTATTCAAGGTAGCTGGAGTTATGATAATACTCCTTGAGCTTTACCTTATTCGAAAAGCAGAGGGATACATTGATTTTAACCTTATATTCGGGCTTGTCCTCTCTGTCACGTCCCTTGCGCTCGGCCTGCCATGTCTGAACGCTGGAAAACTCCTGACCGCCGGCGATTTCCTTAACATAGTCCTCTATGCCGTTCTTATAGAAAAATTCGTATGTTGTGAACTTATTCCTTTCGGTTTCATCCTTGAGAATAAAGGTTACGCCAGGATTTACTACCGATTGGCGCTTTAAAGTGCTCTGGAAATACTCAAGGGGAACGTTAATATCGGTAAAAACCTCAATGTCGGGGCGCCATTTGATTCTTGTGCCGGTCTGACGGCCCGAATAGGACTCCTTAACCATTTCGCCGACAGGATTGCCCTTTGCGAACTGAAGGTAATACCTGAAGCCGCCGGTATATATCTCAGCCTCCATATATTCGGACGCATACTGAGTAGCGCACAGGCCCAAGCCGTTAAGACCCAGCGAATATTCATAGTTGCCGCCGCTGTTTGTGTCGTATTTGCCGCCGGCGTAAAGCTCGCAGAATAAGAGCTGCCAGTTATAACAGCCCTCTCTGTTATTATAGTCTACGGGTATGCCTCGTCCGAAGTCCTGTACCTCTATCGAACGGTCAAGAAATCTTGTAACTATAATCTTTGAGCCGTAGCCCTCTCTTGCCTCGTCTATTGCGTTGGAAATGATTTCAAAAATAGAGTGCTGAACGCCCTCGATACCGTCAGAGCCGAAGATAACGCCGGGGCGTTTTCTGACTCTGTCAGCACCTTTTAGCTGAGATATGCTTTCATTTCCGTATTGTACCTTTTTCTGCATTTCTGCCTCCGAAACATAAGTAAACCCATCATATACAAAAAGGCATATGACGGCGGTTTGTACATAATATAATACTATAAAATTGTAAATTTAATCCTTTACTATGTTACACTAATCGAACCTCTTTAGTCAAGAAAGTACTGATTTTCTTATGATTTGCACTTGATTTCTCTTAAAACAATGCTATAATAAAAATAGAGTTAGCAGAGGGTAACTCATATTGAAAACAAGCATATAATTTAATAGGATTATTTTTATTAGAATAATTTTACAGCCGTATTGACAATATGAGTTAGCAATGGTAAACTTGACCTGGTATTCGAGTTAGCAGCTGCTAATCGAGAAAAAAGCAAATAATAATATCATCGTTAAAAGCCTTAAAAACTGTAAGAAGTAAATGTTTTACCTTAGGAGGATTGTTATGCGTACCTTAAAAGATGCTAAAATCGGCAGCACCGTAAGGGTAGTAAAGCTCTGCGGGAAGGGACCGCTGAAAAGAAGAATCATGGATATGGGCATCACAAAGGGTACCCAGATTTATTTGAGAAAGGTTGCCCCTCTCGGAGATCCTATTGAGGTTCATGTAAGAGGTTACGAGCTTTCATTAAGGAAAAGCGAAGCCGAAAACATTTTCGTAGAAAAGGCATAGCAGAAAGCAGGGAGAGAATGGAGATTAAAGTAGCACTTGCAGGTAACCCGAACAGCGGTAAAACAACACTTTTCAATTCACTTACAGGCTCTAATCAGTATGTGGGCAACTGGCCCGGCGTTACTGTTGAGAAAAAAGAAGGCAGATTAAAGGGAAATAAGGATGTATTAATTGTTGACCTGCCCGGCATATATTCCTTGTCACCGTACACCCTTGAGGAAGTGGTAACAAGGGATTTTCTTATGAATGAAAAGCCTGATGTAATCATAAATCTTGTAGATGCGACTAATATTGAGCGTAACCTTTACCTCACAACACAGCTTGCCGAGATAGGCATTCCCATGGTTATCGCTCTTAATATGATAGATTTGCTCAAAAACTTCGGAGATGACATCAACATTGATAAGCTCTCAAAGGAAATCGGTTTTGACATAGTAGAGGTTTCAGCCCTCAAGGGTACCGGAGTTTTAGAGGTGGCAACAAAGGCTGTTGAGCTTGCCAAAAGAAAAGAAAAAGCTATTCCCGTACATAAATTCGGTTCTGATGTGGAGAGGGCTTTATCCCAGATAGGCAGCCTTATTAAAAACAGAGACGACATACCCGACGAGCTGCTGAGATGGTTCTCCGTTAAACTATTTGAGCGTGACAAGAAGGTCATTGAGCAGCTGAAGCTTTCAGGCGATATCTCGGATAAAATTGAAAAGATCATATCCGACATCGAGAAAATGCATGACGATGACTCAGAGAGTATAATTACGAATGAAAGATATGAGTTTATTACGAAGGTTGTCGCCTCTACCGTAAAGAAGCACAGAGGCAATATGACCGTCTCTGATAAAATTGACAGGGTAGTCACCAACAGGATACTCGCTTTGCCTATCTTCGCACTTGTAATCTTCATAATATATTTCATTTCGGTTTCCACACTCGGCACCATTATCACCGACTGGACAAACGATGTTTTCTTCGGCGAGTGGGTGACAGGGGCAGCAGCGACGTTGCTCACCAAAATCGGCACAGCCGAGTGGCTTTCAGACCTTATCCTCAACGGAATTATAGGCGGCGTCGGTTCTGTTCTGGGCTTTGTGCCGCAGATGTTCTTATTGTTCTTTTTCCTCTCACTGCTTGAGGACTGCGGCTATATGGCAAGAGTCGCATTCATAATGGATAAAATCTTTCGCAAGTTCGGTCTTTCGGGCAAGAGCTTTATCCCGCTGCTAATAAGCTCCGGCTGCGGCGTGCCGGGAGTTATGGCGACTAAGACTATCGAAAACGAAAAAGACCGCCGTATGACTACAATGGTCACTACCTTCATTCCCTGCGGGGCAAAAATCCCCGTTATCGCTCTTATTGCAGGCGCAATGCTGCCCGATTATGCAGGCTTAGTGGCTCCAGCAGTATACTTCATCGGCATTTTTGCAGTCATCGTTTCGGGTATTGCCTTAAAGAAAACAAAGCTTTTTGCCGGAGACCCGTCGCCCTTTGTTATGGAGCTTCCGCAGTATCATGTGCCCTCCGTTAAGGGACTTTGGGTGCACATGTGGGAAAGAGGCAGCTCATTTATTAAGAAGGCCGGTACGATAATCTTTGTATCGAGTGCGGTTATCTGGTTCCTTTCGAACTTCGGCATTTCCGGCGGTTCAGTCGGAATGGTGGAGGGCAGCAAGAGCTTCCTCGGCATGATAGGCGGCTTTATTGCCCCTGTATTTGCCCCCTTAGGCTTCGGCACATGGCAGGCAACCGTTGCAACCTTCTCCGGACTTGTGGCTAAGGAAAACGTTGTTGCGACATTCGGAATCTTCTTCGGTCTCGGCAACGAGATAATCGAGGATGACCCGACGCTCTTAAATATGGTTGCACAGCTTTTCCCGAGTGTTGTAGCCGGAATGTCCTTCCTCATATTCAATATGCTTTGCGCTCCCTGCTTTGCAGCTATCGGCGCTATCAGAAAAGAAATGGCTTCAGGCAAATGGACGCTTATCGCCGTTGGCTATCAGACACTTCTTGCATACATTTTCTCACTGATTATCTATCAGGTCGGCGGACTGCTTATAGGCGCACTTACATTCGGCTTAGGCTCTGTTGCAGGCATAATAGCCCTTGTATTTGTTCTGTATATGCTGTTCAGACCTAACCCTTATCTTAAAAAAGACCTCAAAATGTGAGCGTTAGTGTGCAATTAAAGGCATACTATAAAAGAGGTGATTTGCTTGTTTGTTTTTATAAAACAGAATCTCGGAACCCTTGTGGTTTCGTTAATTCTTCTCGCATTGCTCGTCCTTGCTGTGATACGGCTATATCGCCAGCGCAAGAAAGGCGGCTGCGCAGGCTGCCCCGGGTGTGCTGCCTGCACCGAAGCACAAAAGCAGGCCTGCAGTGCCTACCATGAGCAGAAATAAAGCATAAAAGTCCGGTATTATCCGGACTTTTAATGTAAATATATCAGCCTCCCGCTAAGGCAGGAGGCTGACTGTTTTATTTAGAAAAGGTTGCGCCAATCCCAGTTTTCAGGAGTCAGTAAGAAGAACGGATCATCCGGCAGGTCATCCCATTCGGTAAGTCGCTGTATACCATGGCGCTTTAAGTCGTCATAAAGCTTCTTGCTTTCTTCCATTCTGTTAAAGCTTAAAAGTGAGAACTCATCATACAGCTTTGCAGCCTTGTAATATCTGTATGAAAGCTGTGAACGCTCGATGTTGAGTCTCTGCTGCTCGGTGATATCGGAGGCGAGAGCGTCAGCCCAAAGCTTGTCAATCTTCTTTCGCTCTGCTGAAGTCAGATGGAAGATTTCATCTGACCTGTTGAAGATAAACAGATGTGAAATCTGTGTGTTCTTGTTAGTGATTAAATCAATATACTCCTTGATATATCCGGCAGCTTCCTCGCCATAGTAATGACGCATGAAGTCCATCATATGATACTCAACGTCCGCCTCGGGGTTCCAGAGCAGCTTTGCAATGATATAGGCTCTGAGCTCGCCGAATTCGCCGCTCTTGCCGCCTGTGTGGTTGCCCTGCTCAAATACGCCCTTAACATTATGGTTTGCAAAGAACTGAATGTTGGGGGACAGTACATGGAAGTTGGGGAAGGGCAGGAGATACTCTCTGAAGTCGGTTGTGTAGTCCCAGACATAAAGGGTATTGGTGATTTCGCTCCAATCCTTTAAATCCTTTGCAAAGGAT